>JAHDFS010000194.1:2946-4379 GCA_020628035.1 Rhizobiaceae bacterium | reverse complement strand
GGAATATCATCATCCATATCATTGGAGAAGTTGCCGCCGCCCTGGCCGCCGATATTACCGCCACCTTGGTTTCCGCCAAAGTTACCGCCACCTTGATTGCCACCAAAGCTACCGCCGCCACCGAAATTGTCGCCGCCATTGTTATCACCGCGACCGTCAAGCATGGTCAGCGTTGAATTAAAGCCCTGCAAAACCACTTCTGTTGAATAGCGGTCCTGACCGTTCTGATCTTGCCATTTGCGTGTTTGCAAGGCGCCTTCAAGGTATACTTTCGAGCCTTTTTTCAAATAGTTCTCAGCAACGCGGCAAAGACCTTCAGAGAAAATGACAACGCGGTGCCATTCTGTTTTGTCACGGCGTTCGCCGGTGTTTTTATCGCGCCAGCTTTCAGACGTGGCAATGGACAGGTTAACAATCGGGCGACCATCTTGTGTCCGTTTCACATCCGGATCAGCACCAAGATTGCCAACCAAAATAACCTTATTTACGCTACCTGCCATATCTTTACCCTTCTGATGATACGTAATTGCGGGACATCAATATCGTAGACTGACGGCCCCGTCTCACATAAATGTTCAATCGCTGAGACAATCCACACAAATTATGTCGTCAAATGAAAACATAATCAATTTTGATCAAGATACAAAAATTATCTAGTTTGTTCTATATTTGTTCTATATAAAGATCAAACCTCCGTCAAGCGAATCAAATGTTGATGACTAAAATCCAAAGCTCGACAGATGCGTAAATAGGTATAAAACAGATTATTATTTGAATTGGTACAATTTCGGATTTCCCATGAGTGAATTAAAGACGATTTCGGTGCGCGGAGCGCGTGAGCACAATTTGAAGGGTGTAGACGTCGATCTCCCTCGTAACAAGCTAATCGTCATGACCGGATTGTCAGGTTCGGGAAAATCCTCCCTCGCCTTCGATACAATCTATGCTGAAGGCCAAAGACGCTATGTTGAAAGTTTATCGGCCTATGCGCGTCAATTTTTGGAAATGATGCAAAAGCCCGATGTCGATCAGATCGACGGACTATCACCTGCGATATCAATTGAGCAAAAGACCACCAGTCGCAATCCGCGCTCAACTGTTGGCACAGTCACCGAAATCTATGACTACATGCGCTTGTTATTTGCACGTGTTGGCGTGCCCTATTCTCCTGCAACTGGTCTTCCTATTGAAAGCCAAACGGTCAGCCAAATGGTGGATCGAGTTTTGGAAATCGAAGAAGGCACCCGACTTTATATATTGGCACCACTCATCAGGGGCCGAAAAGGCGAATATCGCAAGGAAATGGCGGAATTGATGAAAAAGGGCTATCAGCGCCTTAAAGTCGATGGCCAGTATTATGAGATCGCAGACGTTCCCGAACTCGATAAAAAATTCAAACACGATATCGACGTTGTGGTTGACCGTGTTGTGGT
>JAHDFS010000194.1:0-2846 GCA_020628035.1 Rhizobiaceae bacterium | reverse complement strand
TTTGGCGCATGCCCCACTTGTGATGGTCTTGGCAGTCAGAAAAAGATTGATGCAAGCTTGATCGTTCCGGACCAAGGCAAGACCTTGCGAGATGGGGCAATTGCACCTTGGTCAAAATCATCCTCACCTTATTATAAGCAAACTTTAGAAGCGCTTGGAAAGCACTTTAACTTCCGCATGGGCGATTGTTGGTTTGAACTCACCGACGAAGCGCAGGATGCAATTCTCAACGGCACAAAGGAAAAGATCGAATTCAACTACGATGACGGTCTGCGTTCCTATAAGACATCAAAGAATTTCGAAGGCATCATTCCAAATCTCGAACGTCGCTGGCGTGAAACAGACAGCAATTGGGCGCGCGATGAGATCGAACGTTATATGTCCCAAGCCTCCTGCCCTTCTTGTAATGGATATCGCTTAAAGCCTGAAACCTTGGCTGTAAAATTGGATGACAAACATATTGGTCATGTGAGTGAGATGTCGATCCGGGGCGCTGGCGATTGGTTCAATTCACTGCCAGAGAAACTGACAACCAAACAGATGGAAATCGCCGAACGGATTTTAAAGGAAATCCGCGAGCGTTTGAAATTCCTCAATGATGTCGGCCTCGATTATCTTACTCTATCTCGAAATTCAGGCACTTTATCCGGCGGCGAAAGCCAACGTATTCGGTTGGCCTCACAAATTGGCTCGGGTCTTACAGGCGTTTTATATGTGTTGGACGAACCATCCATTGGCCTTCACCAACGCGATAATGCGCGCTTACTCGACACACTTCGCCACCTGCGCGATATTGGCAACACGGTGATTGTAGTTGAACATGATGAGGACGCAGTTCTTACAGCAGATTACGTGGTCGATATTGGCCCAGCTGCTGGCATTCACGGTGGTGAGATCGTCGCCCAAGGCACGCCAAAACAGATTATGGCCAATAAGAAATCGCTGACTGGGCAATATCTTTCAGGCAAAATGGAGATCCCAAACCGACCCGAACGCCGCAAACCTGTTAAAAACCGCGAGCTGAAAGTTGTCGGTGCGACCGCAAATAATCTTAAAAACATCACAGCATCCATCCCGCTTGGTGTCTTCACGGCAGTCACGGGTGTATCAGGTGGTGGTAAATCCACATTCCTGATTGAGACATTATATAAGGCAGCGGCGCGACGCATTATGGGTGCACGCGACAACCCTGCGCCACATGAACGCATTGAGGGTCTTGAATTTGTCGATAAGGTGATCGACATCGATCAGTCGCCTATCGGGCGCACACCACGTTCAAACCCAGCGACATATACTGGTGCCTTTACGCCCATTCGTGAATGGTTCTCTGGGCTACCCGAAGCCAAAACGCGCGGTTATCAACCTGGACGTTTTTCATTTAACGTTAAAGGTGGTCGTTGCGAGGCCTGTCAGGGTGATGGTGTGATCAAAATTGAGATGCACTTCCTTCCAGATGTGTATGTCACATGTGATGTCTGCCACGGAAAACGCTATAACCGCGAAACTTTGGAAGTAACATTTAAAGGCAAATCAATTGCTGATGTGTTGGATATGACCGTTGAAGAAGGCTGTATCTTCTTTGATGCTGTCCCAGCAGTGCGAGACAAATTGGTTACACTCAACCGCGTGGGGCTTGGCTATATTAAAGTCGGCCAACAAGCCAACACTCTTTCAGGCGGCGAGGCACAGCGGGTTAAACTTGCCAAAGAGCTCTCCAAACGCTCTACCGGTAAGACATTATATATATTAGATGAACCAACCACTGGCCTTCACTTCCATGATGTCGCAAAACTTTTGGAAGTCTTGCAAGAACTTGTCGATCAGGGAAACTCGGTCGTTGTGATTGAACACAATCTGGAAGTGATCAAAAGTGCTGATTGGATCATAGATATCGGTCCTGAAGGCGGTGATGGCGGCGGAGATGTTGTTGCAACTGGCACGCCTGAAGATGTGGCTGAGATCGAAAAGTCTTATACAGGACAATTCCTCAAAGAGCTGCTTTACCGTCGGAACAAAACTCAAGATGCGGCAGAATAAATATGCGTCGTGGATATAACAAAGTTTCAGCCTATCTTGTGTGTCGCAATGCAACGCGAGCAGTTGAATTTTACACAAAGCATTTCGATGCCATCGAGGATTTTCGCCTTGCAGGATCAGATGGCATTATTATGCATTGTGAAATGCTCATAGGAGATTGCCGCATCATGATGAGCGACGAATTTCCAGATTCGGGTGTTTTGTCTCCAATATCACTGGGTGGCACACCTGTATCGCTGAATATTTATGTCGATGATGTCGATAATCTTCTGCCGAAATTACAGCAAGAAGGCTGCGAAGTCTTATCACCACTCCAGCTTCAGTTCCATGGAGACAAATCTGCAAAGATTAGAGATCCATTTGGGCATATCTGGCATGTCGCAACGAATGTTGAAGATGTTCCGTCTGAGGAAATTGTGGCGCGTTTCGACAAAATGATGTATGGCTAAGTTTTGTGCACTTATTCATTCGATAAAAATTTGCAATTGATTATTTTTTAGTCTTTTGCATATTTTTTAATCAAAATTAGAAACCCCTCATCTTTACCCCGGCGCCAATAATGCGACATTTTTTACCGCAAATTTCGACTTTGGGATTTTTTTTGATTCGTTTTGAAAGATTTCGCCCGGAAAAACGTGGATTTTTTTGAAAAATTGTCGATTTCTGAAAAATTCTTAGTTTTGTCTACTAATTTGGCACGGCATGTGCTTAGTAAGAAATTGAAGCGTGCACAAGCGCGCTGCAACTGGGAAAAGCGGAGAAAATTTTCTCATGAAGAAAATCGAAGCGATTATAAAACCTTTTAAGTT
>JAHDFS010000032.1:16648-26392 GCA_020628035.1 Rhizobiaceae bacterium | reverse complement strand
TAAAGCGCAGTATAAGCTGTGCCGATATGTGGCTCGCCAGTTGGGGAGGGGGCGAGGCGTACCCTGACATCTGTATTAGTCATTTTGATGATCACTCAATTCGGACGAAAACGTCGGATAATATATGTGCCGCGTTAGGCCATATTACCGACGATACGTCAAGTGTTGCGCGTATGATTGTCGCTGTTGGGTTAATTCGGTAGGAATTAGCTGCCGATATGCGTTTGACCGCGTTTTTTAGCTAATTCTACCTGTTTTTGTCGATCGCGAAAGCGGGCACGATCTTCATCGGTTTTTTCATCGATACAATGCAAGCACGATATGCCTTTTTCATAGCTATCAAGAAGCTTCTCTTCTTCTGATAAAGGCATGCGGCAAGCGTGGCATTGATCATAGTCGCCTTGTGCCAATCCATGACCAACGGAAACGCGTTCGTCAAATACGAAACAATCGCCTTCCCATTTGCTATCTTCTGGTTCCACGGTTTCAAGATACTTCAATATCCCGCCTTTGAGATGGAAAACCTCATCGAAACCTTCTTGTTTCATAAAGGCAGTTGATTTTTCACAACGGATACCGCCGGTGCAGAACATGGCAATCTTGGTGTCTTTTTTCAGATCTTTTTGAGCGCGAACCCAATCTGGAAACTCACGGAAAGTTTTTGTTTTGGGATCAACGGCACCTTCAAATGTACCGATGGCGACCTCATAGTCATTGCGCGTATCAATGACGATAGTGTCGGGATCAGAAATAAGTTCATTCCAGTCTTTTGGGTCAACATAGGTTCCAACGATCTCATTTGGATCGATATCTTCCACGCCCATTGTGACAATTTCCTTTTTCAATCGCACTTTCATACGATAAAAAGGCATCTCATCCGTAAAGCTCTCTTTATGCTCGAGGTTCTTGAAAATATCTTTTGCGCGAACAAAGGCTAAAAGCGCATCAATATTTTCACGGGCACCGGCAACGGTTCCATTAATGCCCTCATGTGCTAAAAGCAGCGTGCCCTTGATTTGGTTTTCAACACAAAACTCTAAAAGGGGCTCCCGAAATTCTTCAAATTTTGGGAACGAAGCAAAATGGTAAAGCGCTGCAACGACGATTGGCAGGTTCGTTTGGGTAGATGATAATTTTGTCATGATGGGTACGGAAATAGTGTTTAATAACGCAAAGTGCAACATTGTCTATCACAAGAAATCATGCTCAAGATAGGGCCACAGGGTGGACATTTTGACCTAACGCATCTAATTGGTGCAATCAAATCGATTTAAAAGGATAAAACATGCCGAATAAAGTAAACATGGCTGAAAAAACACAAAGTCTATTGGAAGTTTTGAAGCTTCAACCCGTTGTTCCTGTCTTGGTGGTTGATGATGTTAATTCAGCTGTTTTGCTCGCACGTGCCCTTGTTGCGGGTGGATTGCGCGCGATTGAAGTGACTTTGAGAACACCTGCTGGCTTGGATGCGATCCGTGCTGTGGCTGATCAGGTGGAAGGCGCCGTTCCTGGTGCTGGTACTGTATTAGATGCTGCACAATATGAGCAAGCTGTCGATGCAGGTTCGCAATTTATTGTATCCCCAGGCACCACGCTTGAACTTTTAGATTATGCAAAAACATCTCCGGTGCCAATGTTGCCAGGTGCAGCAACAGCTAGTGAAGTTATGGCGTTGCGTGAAGAAGGTTATAAGGTCCTGAAATTCTTCCCAGCTGAGCAGGCAGGTGGCGCAAGCTATCTTAAGTCATTGTCGTCACCGCTGGCTGATATGATGTTCTGCCCAACTGGTGGTATTAACTTGAAAAACGCAAACGACTATCTTTCACTGCCAAATGTGGTTTGTGTGGGTGGTTCTTGGGTTGCGCCAAAAGCGCTTGTGCAAGCAGGTGATTGGGACGGCATTACCACATTGGCAAAAGAAGCATTTGAACTTGCCAAATAATATCGGGTGATATCACCCTTTATAATGAGATTGAAAACTCTTAACGCCAAGCCTATGCTAGCAAAGGTCTAGGGTTGGAACTGTTATGCGTTGTTTTATAAAATATATTTGGTTGCTGATCAGTGTATTTTTGATGTCCGCAGCTGTGACGGTGCCAGCCTCCTCGCAAGACCGTGTTGTTGTCTTTGCGGCGAGCAGCATGAAGGATGCGCTCGATCAAATTTCAGCTTCGTTTGAGGTGGATCATCCTGAAATAGATATTATTTTATCCTATGCATCTTCTGGCGTGCTGGCACGTCAAATCGCCAATGATGCACCCGTAGACTTGTTCGTGTCGGCCAGTACGGACTGGATGAATTATCTCGTTGAACAAAGCCAAGTTAAGCAAAATGATATCAAGTCGTTAGCGGAAAACCAATTGGTTGTCGTCGCGCCGGAAAATACGTCTGATAACAGTGATTGGCGTGAGATATTGGAGCGTGGGCGCTTTGTCATGGGCGATCCATCGCATGTTCCAGCGGGAATTTATGCCAAACAGGCACTCACGGCTCAGTCTCTTTGGGTTAAGGTATCGCAGAACGCAGTTTTAACAGAGAATATCCGGGTCGCGCTTGGCATTGTTGAGCGCCAAGAAGCTGGCGCTGGGATCTTATATCAATCGGATGTTCAGCTTTCTGATAGATTGCAGATCATCCATAGATTTTCCGATAAAGATCATGCCAAGATTTCTTATCCCGTTGTGCGCTTAAATGCGGCAAATGATGCGGCTGGCATCTTCTTTGATTATCTCTTCACCCAAGGCGCGCAATCAACGCTTGCTGCATACGGATTTAACAGCGTTGGAGCACAGACTGCGTCCGAAGCTGCAGATCATCAAATATTTGAAAATCCAACACCCTATCTCTGGCCAATCATATTCTTGTCCCTCAAAGTGGCATTCGTGGCGATGTTATTTGCCGTTCCTTTAGCTTACGCCGTTGCGTTTTTGCTGGCGCGTTACGAATTCCGCGGTAAAGCTTTTGTGCAAGCTTTGGTGATGACACCGCTTGTTATGCCCCCTGTTGTGACCGGATATCTGCTCTTGCTTTTGTTTGGTAATAAGGGCGAAATTGGGCAATTCCTCTCCTATTTCGGGGTTGAATTTGCCTTTAAATGGACGGGCGCTGCGCTCGCTGCTGGCTTAATGGCATTTCCATTGTTAGTGCGTCCAATGCGGCTTTCTATTGAAGCGATTGACCAAGGTGTTGTGGATGCTGCCAACACGCTGGGTGCTAATGTTTGGACACGTTTTCGCACTGTTTTTCTACCATTGTCACTTCCTGGAATTATCGCCGGCGCGGTGTTAGGATTTGCAAAATCACTGGGCGAATTTGGCGCGACCATTACATTCGTCTCCAATATACCAGATGAAACTCAGACGCTTTCTTTGGCGATTTACTCTTTCTTGCAAAGTCCCAATGGTGATGATGCGGCATTGACATTGATGTTGATCTCGATTGCCATTGCGCTGGGTGCTGTTCTTTTGTCAGAAATGGTGTCTTCGCGCCTTTATCGTAAAGGTCAAATGTGATGCTAAACCTTAAAATAGAGAAAGAATTTCAAGGTTTTAAGCTAGATATCGCATTTCAATCTGATGCGCCCGTCACCGCATTATTTGGACGCTCGGGCGCAGGAAAATCCACAATACTCAAGTTGATTGCAGGATTAGTAAAGCCGGATAAAGGCACAATCGTGCTTGATGATACTACCTTATTTGATGATGTTTCAGGTGTTGATTTGCCAGCGCACAAACGCGGGCTTGGCATGGTGTTTCAAGATGCAAGATTGTTCCCGCATTACGATGTGAAAACAAATCTTACTTATGCAAATTGGGCTGGTGGACGGAAGACGAATTTGGAGTTTTCGCGTGTTGTCGACTTACTCGGTTTGGCGCATTTATTGAAACGCCAACCTCAAAACCTCTCAGGTGGGGAGAAACAGCGTGTTGCTATTGGCAGAGCGCTTTTGTCCAATCCAAGTCTTTTATTACTCGATGAACCTTTGGCTTCGCTGGATATCGAACGAAAACGAGCACTTTTGCCATTTTTAAGGGCCATTCGAGATGAGTTTAAAATTCCAATGGTTGTTGTTTCGCACGATCCAATGGATGTTCATCAATTGGCTGAGCATCTGGTGATTATCGATGAAGGCCAAGTGGTTGAAGAGGGCAATGTTCGGAGTGTTTTTGCAAGTCATGCCATGCAGGAGCGTTTGGGGGAGCGGAACCAAAGCGCCGTTATCGAAGCCAATATTTCTGGGTTTGAAAGAGATTACGGACTGACATTGCTTTCGGTTGGAAATCCGTCATTGGGAGCTACAATTAGACTTCATATGGACGAAAGTACCGGTGAGGGCATGTGTCGGCTACTCATACATGCACGAGACGTAGCTTTGGCTTTGTCAAAACCCTGCGATACCAGCTTGCAGAATTGTCTACCGGCAAAAGTTGCAGAGATAAATGTAAGTGATAACGCACATATGTTGATCACATGTGATGTGGCCGGGCAAACACTGTTTTCACAGATTACCAAAAAGTCTTTTGATGAGTTGGGACTAGAACCTGGAAAGACGGTATTTGCGCTGATTAAGTCGGTAGCACTAGCGTAATGTGTTAGTAAAAACTTACAGGCATATTCTTGGTTGTAATAGTTAATACTCTGTTAACTATATTTAACCATACTAATCCCATCATGTTGATTTTCTCCTCCCAGATTAAGCATGAATTTTTGGGCGACTTAGGTTAAGTCGCCCGTTTTTTTCAGCTATTTTCCGTCAGATATTTATCAATGCGTTTCATTGCGCGTTCGATGTTTTCGAGCGAGTTTGCGTAGGAAATGCGAATATACCCTTCGCCAAGAATGCCGAAATCCGGGCCGCCAATGAGGGCAACACCCTCTTTTTCAAGCAGATCCGATGCCAGCTCCTTGGCTTTGCGGCCTGTTTTGGTCACGTTTGGAAATGCGTAGAAGGCACCCTTTGGTACGGCGCAACTTACATTAGGCAAGGCATTGGCTAATTCCACAACACGTGTTCTGCGTTGGTCGAAAGCTTTGAGCATTTTTGCAACTTCGTCTTGTGGTCCGTCGATGGCTGCAATGCCGGCAAATTGACTTGGCGCATTGACACATGACCAGCAATTTACAGCTAATTTTCGCACCATATCAATCAGACCATCTGGCCAGATGGACCAACCCATGCGCCATCCGGTCATGGCCCATGTTTTGGACCAACCATTGAGCACGATCAGACGATCGCGAATTTCTGGATATTGCAGCATGGATGTATGTGTTTCGCCATCATATGTCATCACATCATAAATCTCGTCGGACATAATGGCGACATGAGGATGCGCTTCCAAGCCTTTTACCAGCTTCTCAATTTCAGCGTTAGGCGTTACGCCACCGGTTGGATTGGCTGGTGAATTGATGATCAAAAGCCGAGTTTTGGGTGTAATCAGTGCAAGCGTTTCTTCTGCCGAAAAGGCAAAGCCATTTTCCTCACGGATCGGAACAGGTATTGGTTTTGCACCCGTATATTCAATCATCGACCGATAGATTGGAAAGCCGGGATCGGGATACATAATCTCTGTACCTGGTTCACCAAACATTGTTATGGCTGCATACATTGTAGGTTTTCCACCTGGCATGATCATGACATTTTCAGGTGAAACTTCAGTCCCTGTGAGAGAAAGCGTGCGACGGACCACAGCTTCGCGCGTTTCTAAGATACCATTGGCAGGCGTATAGCCGTGATGACCATCTTGAAGCGCTTTGATAGCTGCTTCGACAATGTGCTGGGGCGTTTTAAAGTCAGGTTGGCCAATTCCCAGATTGATCACATCCATGCCACCTTGCGCCAATTTGGTTGCCCGCGCTAAAACCGCGAACGCGTTTTCCTCACCAATTCTATCAAACCCAGAAACTGTTTTTAGCACCTTGCTATTCTCCCGCAAATTTCGCATCTATTGTCTCTACCTTATGCATAAATTTTGCACCTAAAACAAATGAGTATTCCTAAAATGAGTGATTTATCCAATTGGACCCCGCGAAAACGTCCTGGTGTGAGCGTGTTGGAAGGCCAATTTTCAAAAGTGGTTCCTTTTTCACGACAACACCACCAACATTTGCTTTGGGAAGCGCTTGGGGGCCTGGCGGCAAATGAGCTGATGACCTATTTCCCCAATGGTCCTTACGATCGCGCGGAAGAGTTTGGTGCATGGCTGGATGAGATGAATGAAAATGGCTCCTTTCAGACGATGGTGTTTTACGATGCTGAAGGGCAGGAAGTTTTGGGCATGGCAAGTTATATGCGCATTGATCAGAAAAACGGTGTGGTTGAGGTCGGTGCTGTCGCACATGGGCCGAAAATGGCACGCAGCAAAATTGCAACTGAAGTTCATTATCTCATGGCAAGCCATGTGTTTGATGAATTGGGTTATCGTCGATATGAGTGGAAACTTAACAACGAAAATAAGCCGTCGCATCTTGCTGCCAAACGTCTGGGATTTATCTTTGAAGGTGTCTTTCGCCAGCACATTGTTGCCAAAGGTAAGAACAGGGATACGGCATGGTATGCTATGATCGATCAGGACTGGGCGATTGTCAGCACCGCTATGCGAGCTTGGTTGTCAGACGAGAATTTTGATCGAAATGATTTGCAGATTGAACGGCTAGAAGATATGAGAGAGCGTATTCAATCAGCTAAGTAAGGCATCGATTATATGAGCGAGAAATCTGAAACAAAATCTGCAGCCATAGCCGCCGCGGTCATTATGTTGTTCGTTGCTTCCAGCTATTTTTTCATGCCGCCGTTACTGGGATGGTTATCGGATATTTCAGTTTGGCTCGCTTATATCGTGGCAGCCCTATTTGTTCTGGCGTTTTTCGGAATTTTTTGGGTGCGCAGCAAGTTCCAGAAAAAGCGTGATCAGAACAATCAGGCGCAATAAGCGTTTAACTTAGAACGGCACCTAGTAACAAAATTCCAAGTGTAATTATCAAGAGTGCGCCAAACACCTCAATCGCGCTACCAATGCGCATGGCTGCTTGGTCACTATTAGCAAATCGGACTGCGGTGTTCTTCGCCATGACCGCCAATGTTGCCAATATAGATACTGTGATCGCCGTTCCAATCGACATTGCAAAGACGGATAAAATACCGCCGAGATAAAGGTTGTGCAGCAAGGCAAACGATAAGACAATGACTGCGCCCGAACAGGGTCTTAAACCAACTGCGACAACCGCAGACCAGGCCTGACGCAGGGTTAGGTCACCGGAAAGGGATTTGGGATCAGGCATATGGGCATGCCCGCAAGTTGAACAGGTTTCACCGGGTGATAAGTGATCATGGCTGTGGGGCTGTTGATCCTTCGGTGCAAACCATTGTTTGATCTTTTTCCATAATAGCCAGCAGCCAAATAAAATGATTAATACATAGCTTGCAGCTTCCAAGGTGAATGTCGCATCACTCATGGATATGGCCGTTCCGCGCAGAACGAAATAGACTGCACCTACTACGATAATCGCTGTGAGGCCCTGCAAAAATGATGACATAAATGAGAGTGTTACACCGCGCCTAAGTTCAACTTCATTGGCGATCATATAAGATGAAATCACAGCTTTACCATGCCCGGGACCCGCTGCGTGGAATATTCCATAGGCAAAGGACATTCCGACCAGTAACCACAATTTTGTCGGTTCTGTTTTCATCTCTTTGAGCGCCGACGTGAGCGCGCGGTAAAATTGTTGCTGATAATTATTGATGGTCATCAATATTTCGGCAAACGGTCCTTGCACAACGATCTGAGATTCACTTGCACCAATTCCGAGCGAAGATTGGGCGGCGCTGGCGTTTGTGAGGCAGAGCAATAAAACGCAAGCGAGTGACAGCTTTTGCGTAAGCCCTAACATGACACCTCAAGGCGGGTCGCAAACATCTTTGAAAAGTCGTTTTCGTCGTTTTCGTCGTAAAAGGCTTCTGTTAGACTGCCCTCATTTTGCGCGAGCACTTCATCCGGATCCGGTCTTAGAACAGATTTTTTGCACTGATTTTCATAGGGTCCTGTAAATTTCAGATCGGTATCGTTTAAAAAATCAATCGATGCATAAAATGTTGGATCAAACACGCCGACAGAAATCTTACCTTCTAATTTTAATGGATGGGCTGGGGACATGGCAAAAAACATTAAAAGCTGATCGTCGACATAATCTGCGATGATCATGTCGGGAGCCGCCATGCTGACGGATTGACCGTTAACTTCAAGATCGGTGTAATAGCCAAATTCAGCCAAAGATTTGTGCACAACATTACCGATTTCTTCGAGCTCTTCTGGGTCGAGTTTTAAATTACTGTTGGTGTCGAAGTCGATCAAAACGCTCGCGGAGAAAAATTCGTCAAAGCGCCAGACGTGGCGAATTTCTTCTACATTACCTGCATCATTGGATAGAATTTCCAAGTTTGCTTCGGCGAAGACATGGGGATGCGCTTGGGATGTATGGGTAGAAAAGGCGACTGTCGATGCGCATATACCAGCCAGCAACAAGACATTTGAAATTCGCTTTGAAAACATGATTTACCAATAGCCTTTTATATATTCGAATTAAGTCTCACAAAAATAAGTCAAAATTCTGTCAACGTTAGCCCGCAATATCAATCACGCCACATTCGCCGCTTTCGGAACCGAATGCAAGTAAACGCCCGTCTTTATTCCAATTCATACTGGTAATTGCTGAATTACCGCCACGGCGCAAAAGTGCTTCCTTACTGTCTTCAAATCGCGCTGCGATAATCATACCATCTGCATAACCAATTGCCACAACATCTTCTGTTGGATGGCAATCAACACATGTCACCATTGTGTCGCCGCGTGTCCCCAATTCCAATGGAGCTTTACCCATGGGGCCATCCTTGCCGGAAAATGGCCAAACAATTGCTGCTGGTGCGCCTGATGATGCGAGCCATTTTCCTTTAGCCGACCAGGACATAGACTTCACTTTGCCGGGATAGCCTGACATGCGCATGTGGCGGGTATCATCGGAAGATTTGCCGTCAATTTTCCATCCATGCAGCGCATTTTCTTGCATTGATGTCACAATAAAACGCCCGTCAGGGGAAAATGTCACGTCGATATGGGCACCGTCCCACACAAGATTAACCGGTGCTGTTTGATTGTTTACCCAATAGAGCGACACACCATTATATCGCGCAAAAGCAACGCGCATGCCTTTTGGCGCAAAGGCCAAGCCCTCGATGCTGCGTTCTTCTTCAAACTCGCGGATGGTTCCATCTTTAAGACGGATATGCGCTTTTCGACCGGATGCAAAACCCACAGATTGCTGCGGGCCGGTGGCGATGGCAGTGATCCACTTATAGCCTATATTTGCAAGTTCGCTTGATGTACCGTCTTTATCCAGCGACATGACTTTACCATCTTCGCCAGTCGTAATAAGCGCATTGTCATCCTGAGATGGTGTTGCGCATAATAACCCGTCATGTTGCGCGCTCACGTGATGTCCATGATCGAGACGATGAACTTCACCTGAAGCTAATGCAAAAAACGGAACATCTTGGACAAAGCGTGCGGATATGCAGTGATCATCTAGATCCAAGGGCGCAAGCGTGGGCATGAATTATGCCTCGCAGGCTTTAAATGTTCTTTCCAATCTTTCTCTATCCAGGTCACGCCCGATAAATACGATACGGCTTTCGCGTGGTTCGTCATCTTTCCATGGGCGGTTGTGATCACCTTCAATGATCATGTGAAT
>JAHDFS010000032.1:0-16548 GCA_020628035.1 Rhizobiaceae bacterium | reverse complement strand
ACGCTAGTATCATGTTTGTCGGCCGATAGTTTGTCATCGTCATGATGATGATGGTGGTGATCATGATCATGGTGGTGGTGTGCGTGGTCATGATCGTGATCATGATGGTGGTGGTCGCAACCCGGACCACATTCGTGATCGGGATGACCGTGTTCCGTTTCACCTTGATCCAAGAAATGCGGATCAGTTTCAATGGCACGTGCAAGATCAAAAGCGCCGCGATCGAGAATTTTATCAAGATCAACGCTCGAGCGTTCTGTCCGGTAGATATGTGCTGATGGGTTAATCTTTCTTACTGTGGTCTCGATCGCCGATAGCTCTTCCGCTGATACCAGATCAGATTTGTTGATAAGCACCACATCGGCAAAGGCAATTTGGTCTTCGGCTTCGGGTGAATCTTTGAGGCGTAACGGCAAATGTTTTGCATCAACCAGCGCGATGACAGCATCGAGCTGTGTTTTGGTGCGCACATCATCGTCCATGAAAAATGTTTGTGCCACAGGCACCGGATCTGCCAATCCCGTTGTTTCAACAATGATCGCATCAAATCGACCAGCGCGGCGTGTTAAACCCTGTACGACGCGAATTAGATCGCCACGAACGGTACAGCAAACACAGCCATTGTTCATCTCATAGATTTCTTCATCAGATTCAACGATGAGGTCGTTATCGATGCCAATTTCACCAAACTCATTGACAATGACAGCGTATTTCTTGCCGTGATCACCTGTTAAAATTCTGTTCAGTAGGGTCGTTTTTCCGGCCCCAAGATAGCCTGTGAGAACGGTTACGGGGATGGGTGCTGGCGTTTGAATATTCATAATGGCCTCGATCAAATACGTATCGCAAAGATATAGGTAAGTTGGTGTGATTTTTCTACGTTTGAAATTTAATTTTTAGATTATTATTTTAGGTCGTTTGTATCAAACGCAATCATGTCTTCGATGAGCTCGCAAATTCCTTTAAATGCATGGTCGAGGATTTGATGGCCCTTTTCAGGTTTCGCGCGCGTTGCATGGCCAACGACACCTTGCTCATTTAGATCTTTCATTTTCCATCCAAATGCGTGTTGACCATAAGCGCGTAGGTGTTTGAAGCGGCGAATGTAATTGCTTTGTTGCGACGGATAATCCTGAGTTTTTTTCCGGTCAACTAAATCAGGCGCTATTGCCAACATGATAGAAGTTTCAATATCACCTGCATGAATATCGATAGATTTATCGACGGTTGAAAGCAAATGCTCAGGAAGTCCGAACCGTGTCCAATGGGTTGCCACCACAAGTATGTTCCATCGAATGCGCGCTTCTGTTGCGACAATGGTGAGGAGCGGGGAGTTGCCGCCATGTGCGTTGAGCAACAGAATTTTCCGGCGACCAAGATTTACTTGTTCTTCAATGATCGTGAGCCATTTTGAAATGGCTTCGTCATAACGTAAGGATTTTGATCCCTCAAAGTCCATATGTTCAACGGAATAGCCGATTGGTTCGGTTGGCAAAATGTTGATATTAACCGCAAATGCATGCTTCTCTAGCCTTGCGGCGAATTCCGATGCTATAATTGTGTCAGTTTGCAGCGGTAAATGGGGGCCATGCTGCTCCCATGCACCTAAAGGCAGCACTGTGATTGATTGGTCAGGTTCAGTATTCATGCTTTGTCCTGCCATAAAAGGGATGTTACGATCAAGCTCGCATTGTAATTGAGTTTGTAAGTCTTGTGGAGTTTGAATTGGTCAAATCTGACACTAATAAAATCAAAAGCAAAAGAGCGAATGGCCAAAAGCGTAAAACAAAGAAGAAAAGTTCTAACACGGCTATTCTCAATCTTTTGGGCGATATTCATCGAGGCTCTCGCGCATCCCTATCTGAGAAACTTCAGAAACTTGGTCTATTTGGTGGGCAAGAACGTATTATTTTGCTGCTTAAGGATCAGGACGGGCTAACGCCTTCAATTATTGCAGAAAAGTTAAACGTGTCGCCGCCAACAATTGCGAAATCAATTGCACGATTAACAGCCCGTGGCATTTTGGTGCGCAGAACCGATAGATCCGATCGCAGACGCGCGAATGTTTTTCTCTCAAACATCGGTCATTCGATGGTGAAAAGCATCGAAAAAGAACAGCGCAAATGGCAGAAGAAAGTTCTTAAATCCCTCTCAAAGGCCGAAAAATCCCAGCTATCTCAGCAATTGCAGCAAATATTGAGCAATATCGATCAAATCGATTAGAGAAAATTTGCAAAAGTCATTTAAATAATTTAAATATTTTTCTAAATTATTGAAACAGAGATTTTTGATCCCCGACCCTTCGGGATTTCAAACTGTCTGGGGGAAGAGGTTGAGTTGGCGCAAAAAGTAAAATTATCCACGATTGCGGATCAGTTAGGTGTTTCGACGGCAACCGTATCATTGGCACTCAGAGACAGTCCACTTGTTGCAGAAGACACGCGGCAGAAAATCAAAGATACAGCGCTTGATATGGGTTATATCTATAACCGGCGTGCGGCAAGTTTAAGAACGTCGCGTTCTGGCATTGTTGGCGTTGTGGTGCATGATATCATGAACCCGTTTTACGCGGAGATTTTGAAGGCTATTGAAAGCGAATTGGACCGAAGCCGACAAACATTTATTCTTTCCAACCACTATGATTCCGTTCCAAAACAACGTGAATTTCTGGAAACCCTGCTGCAACTGGGCGCTGATGGTGTGATCATGTCGCCTGCTATTGATACGCCGTCCCGCGACATCAAATTGGCCGAAGATAATGGCATGCCAGCGGTTTTAATTGCGCGTTCGGTGTCGGATATTGATGTTCCGACTTATCGTGGCGATGATGCATATGGGATTGCTCTGGCAACAAACCATCTCATTGGGCTTGGACATAAGTCCATTGCCTTTGTTGGTGGCGCAGACAATACCTCAACTGGCCGAGATCGTTATCGCGGATATGTTGAAGCTTTGAAAAAAGCCGGGTTGGAAGTTGACCCCATGTTGCGTGTTTCGGGTCCACGAACCAAACAAGAAGGTTTTGAAGCTGCGGTTAATTTTCTTTCGATGCCGCAAAAACCAACGGCAGCAGTGTGTTGGAATGATCTTGTTGCAATTGGTTTGATCAATGGCATTTATCGTGCCGGACTTACGCCAGGGAAAGATATATCGGTTACTGGTTATGATGATCTGATTGAAGCATCGATTTCAATGCCCGCCTTAACAACCGTATGGAATGGGCAATCAATGGTTGGACGCCGCGCGGCCCGGGCATTGCTCGATCGGTTATCAGGATCTGATGAAGTGAACGGATTGCACTTAATCAAGCCAGAAATGCGCATTCGCCAGTCTACAGCACCGATGGTTCCACGGGCTTAATTTATTAAAAACACAGTTTAGTTTGGGGTGTTACATGACAAAACCTGTCGTCCTTATTCCGGGTGCAATTTATGAGCATGTTGTCAAACGTGTTGAGATGGATTTTGAACTCATGCGTATCGATGGTGCTGATCTAAATTTGCTCGATGATGCGCAAAAAGCAAAGATTAAAGGCATCGCCTCGGCCATTCATTTGCCTAATGAATTTATTCAAGGATTGCCGTCTTTAGAAATTATCGCGCATTTTGGTGTTGGATATGATGTCATTGACGCAAAATTTGCTGGTGAACAAAATGTCATGGTGTGTAACACGCCTGATGTTTTGAGTGAGGAAGTTGCGGACACAACAATTGGGCTTTTGCTTAATACATTGCGTGAACTGCCAAAAGCTGAAGCCTATTTGCGACAAGGTGATTGGGTAGAAAAAGGAAACTATCGCTTAACACCTCTGACATTGCGAAAGCGAGTTGTCGGCATATATGGCCTTGGCAGAATTGGGCTGGAAATTGCGAAGCGCTTGGAAGGGTTTGGTGTTGATATCCATTATCATACACGTTCTGAAAAACCTGGTGTTTCCTATAAATACCATCCAACATTGCTCGAGATGGTAACTGCTGTTGATACTTTAATTTCCATTGTGCCTGGCACTGCAGCAACCACCAAATCCGTTAATGCTGATATCCTAAAAGCGCTTGGTGCAAATGGTGTATTTATTAATGTCGGACGCGGCTCGGTCGCAGATGAAGACGCCTTGATCAGCGCGCTTGAAAATAACACAATCGCAGCTGCAGGATTAGATGTGTTTGAGAATGAGCCTGATCCGCGAAAAGATTTTCTTTCTTTGGATAATGCGTCTCTTCTTCCGCATGTCGCTTCAGCCTCAGTTCACACGAGAAATGCAATGGGGGATTTGCAAGTCGATAACCTGGTGAACTGGTTTGAGGGGAAATCACCCATATCACCGGTGCCAGAAACAGCCCATATCAAAGTTAAATAACAAAAACACATTGGTGTAAATTGTTAACTAAATCTATGGAATTTTAACTCTTTTTTTAGTTCAATCGGTCTAATTTGCGTTTAGTTAAGTTGGAAACTAGCTAATGCAAGATAATGATAAGGATGATGTTTCGGCCGATGTTCGGTTATCATTCGTAAGGTCGCTTTATACGAAACGAAGTACTCTGTTTATCGGAATGCTTTCGCATGTCGTTGTTGCATTGGTCGTTTATTACAACACGCTTCAGTTAGAATTTGTATTTTTTGCAGCCGGTATTGTCGCCATTTGGGCGGTTCGAATGCTGGATATGAACAATTTTGATCAAGCAACTCAAGGTGAAGTCTCGCTTGCTGAAACCCAAAGGTGGGAGAGGCGCTATGTGATCGGCGCGGTCTCCATTACTTTGTTGCTCGGCGTTATGACAGCATATACGTTTATCGCCACAACATCTGGTTTTGCTCAACTTGCGACCGTTTCCGTCACATTTGCCACGCTTGTTGCAGTTGTCGGGCGTAACTTTGGTTCAAAAATCAATGTTGATATGATGGTCTTGGCGGTATGTATCCCAGTATTAATCGGATTCATTGCCTCAGACGATGTTTTCGTTCGTGTCTTAGCACTCCTCTTGTTGCCGGTTTTCTTATCAACCAGATCTTTAGCCAATGGCGTACGCGATGTGCTTTATTCAAGCGTTATGGCGCAAAAGCAGAGCACAGTTTTAGCTGACCGATTGGATGGCGCGATCAATAATATGTCGCACGGCCTGATCATGATTGATTCAGATAAAAAATTGCGTGTTGTGAATTATAAAGCCAAATCTATGCTTGGCATTCCTCAGCTTGTAGAGCTTGAGGGAAAGAAAATTGATGTGGTTCTTCGCTATGTACTTCGCAGCGATAAATTTGCGAAAGATAAACGAGATGCTCTTAGATCTGAGATCTTGGCATTGATCGGCGGTCGCAAATCGCGAATGACTTTGGAGATTAACACCAATCAATTGTTTGAATTTAGCGCGCGCCATCAAAATGATGATGGTGTGGTGATTATCTTCCAAGATGTGACAAACAAGGTCAAAGCGGATCAAAAGATCTTGCACATGGCCCGATACGATGGTTTGACCAACACACCGAACCGCGAATGGTTCCGCCAATTAATTCATGACAAGCTGCTTAATACGGCATCTAAGTCTAAAGTCGGATTTGCAGTATTTGATATCATCGATTTTAAACACGTGAATGAAACCAAAGGCTATCTTGTTGGCGATGCGCTGTTAAAACAGGTTGCGGTTCGAATTAATAGAATTGCGGACAAGCACGGAATTCTCGTCTCTCGCTTTGGCGGTGACGAGTTTGTTGCGTTATTCCCCCATCATAGAGAAGATGTGATTAAGTCGCATATGGATCAGATGTTTACCGATATCTGCCGTGTGTATGAGATCGACGATATGGAAATCAATGTCAGCTTCTGCGGCGGTCTTGTGGTCAAAGACAATAATGATTTCAAGCTTGAAGAAATGCAGGTTTGCGCAGATATCGCTAAGCGCGATGCCCGCAAACACGGCAATAACCATTGGTCTCAGTTTGAATTGGCGATGGATGATAAATATTCAGAACGCCAGAAACTTAAAACCGATCTGCGCGAAGCTTTAAAAACCAACTCGCTTTCAGCGGCATATCAGCCGATGTTCACACCTGATGGCAGCAAAATTGTCGGTGCAGAGGCATTATCGCGCTGGAACCATCCTGAGCTTGGTCCAATTTCGCCCGGCATCTATATTCCGCTGGCTGAAGAGATTGGTATTGTGCGCGAGCTGACACAAAGCATGATCAGAAATGCGACGAAAGATTGCGCCACTTGGCCTGAACATATGTTTGTGTCGGTGAATTTGTCCGCACATGATCTTGTCGATAATCAAATTATACAAGTGATTTCAGAATCTATTTTAGATTCTGGATTGGCCCCGGAAAGATTGCACTTAGAAGTCACTGAAAGTGCGGTTGTTGATGAAGCCGACAAAGCTGCCATGTTGTTGCGTGAAATGCGCCAGATGGGCATGTCTATTGCGATTGATGACTTTGGCACTGGCTATTCCAGCCTAAGTTATCTGGACAAGTTGCCGCTTAACAAAGTTAAAATCGATCGTTCATTCGTGCGCGATATCGTTCACGATGATCAAAAACTCAAATTGTTGCGTGGGATAATTCATATGTCTCGCGAGCTTGGTCTTGAGATTGTCACCGAGGGCGTTGAAACAAATGAACAGCTTGCTGTCATTCGTGAAAATGACTGCGCTGATGTTATTCAGGGCTTTATTTTTGGTATGCCAATGCCAAAATCTGCGATCCGGGAGCTTTCCAGAAAGCTTGATCGGTCTAAGGGCGAGTTTACCGCTTTTCAGAACAAGCAGGCGAAATAGTCTCAAAATCTAACAAATTATCTAAGTTATAGGCGTTTAACGCTTCCGCAATGCTGTCTGAGCTTTGTTTGTTAACCTTTTGTTAACCTTAACGAAAACTTAATCGATAGATTCGAATTGAATCATATCATTAATAAAAGTTTAACATTATATTCCCCCGGTGAGAGTTGAGTTTACGGGGTAATGTGATGACGAGCGTACAGTCTATTGGAAGTTTTAATCAAAAGCTTATGGACTTGATGGAGGACGTTGAATACCGACGCGTTGAATCCATTGAAGACTTAGAAGAGGTAGCCGCGCTAAGACGACGTGCATATGAGCCGGTTGGACTTGCCCCCGATAAACACTCAATCATGATAGATGACGAAGATTTCGCAGAGAATGCGCATGTCATTGGTGTTTATTATCTTGAACAATTGGTGGTGACCATGCGGATCCACCATGTGACGTCACGGCACCACGATGGATTGGCAATGAAGCAGTTCCCGGAAGTTGTTGGGCCCATGCTCGATGCGGGGATGAGCGTGATCGATCCGCTTAAATTTGCTGCCGACCCTGTTTTGATTAAAGAATTTCCTGGTTTAGCCTATTTGACCATTCGAACAGCTTTGATGGCTTCTGAATATTATAAAGCCGACCATTTGCTTGCGATCATCCGCGCTAATCACCGCGCGTTTTATCGCAGATTTTTGAATTTCTCTCCGTTGGCAGAGCCCAAATGGAATGATTATCTAAGTTGTGATCTCGATATATATGGTGGGCATATCAAACAAACTTTGCCGTCAATTAAGAAACGATATCCGTTTTTTAATTCAACAGCGTTTGAGCAAAAACGCATGTTTGCACCATTATCTGAAATAAATCTTCCGCCATTGTCGATTATTCCCCAAGTTCAATCGTTTTATGGGTAAAAATCAATCAGTTTCGCATTGCCTCAATTCGATGAATTGTGTAAGTCTCTGGCAAATATTTTTGAATCTGGAGATGGTAAATGGCTAAACAAGAGACAGGTCCAGTCGAGCTTGGCGCTGAGATGGATTACTCTGAGCATGATAAAACATATAATGTGTTTATGGTTGGCACAAAGTATGGCACTTTGATTTGTATTGCTTTGCTTATCGCAATGGCAATCGGTTTTTACACTTCAGGTGGTTTGCTTACCGGGTTTATTTCGTTCTTTGTGCTGCTGTTTGTTGGTCGCGCTATCATGAACAAGGTTCTTTGAGCAGCGATCAATAGCACCACACGGTTTTTTAGAGCGTGCAGGCTGCAAAGCCTGCGCGTTTTCTTTTGTTTAATACTCAGCCGAGATTAGTTGCGTACCCGTGCCAGGCCGTCTTTTGCAGGCTGATAGTTCGGATTGAGCGCAATTGCTCTGATATAGGATTTTCGCGCGCGTGTTTTATCGCCACGTTGTTCATAAACAAGCGCCTGGTTTGACCAAGATTCTGCAACGGTTTTGTCAAGATTGATGGCGCGATTGAAATCTTCAAGCGCCTCATCTTCTTTGCCCAGAACAAGTTGAGATATTCCGCGACCATTAAATGGCTCAGGAGAATCAGGTGCCAGCGCGATAGATCTTGCAAAATCGCCGATAGCTTTAAGATGCTCACCACGAATTTGGTAGATGAGACCTCTGTTATGGAATGCGCGTGGATCGGTTGTGCCTAAATCGATGGCTTTGTTAAAATCGGCAAAGGCTTCAGATGTTCGGCCGGCTTGTCGGTAAAGATTTCCGCGTCCGATATAGGCTGCATCATATTGAGGGTTGATGCGTATGGCCTGATTATAATCGTTTGCTGCTTTCACCGGTTGGTTGATATTGCGATAGATCAGCGCCCTGTTGGCGTAAGCCTGATGGAAGCGGGGATTGATTGAAATCGCTTTGTTGAAATCATCCAGAGCGGAATTAAATTGACCCGCTTTACCATATGCAGAACCGCGAACGTTATAGCCTTCAGGATCATTTGGATTGGCGGCAATCACGGATGTTAAAGATGCTATATTTTGTTCTGAGCCTTGTTCGCGATCGATGCGGATAACATCAGAGCTTGTCGTTGTTGTTTCGCAGGCCACCAGAGCGAGCGTTGAAGCCAACACAAAACCTAACACGACGTGGCGAAATTTAGAGGCCGTCGAAGAACGTTCGATTGGGTCAGATTTCACATGCATATAAAAGTCTCACATCTCGCTGAAAGTACAACAACTTAGCATCTATCATAAACAAAAAAAGCGGGGACGATCAACTCGTCTCCGCCAATAGTCATAAGTCGTGAAATCGACGAAAAAACGGCAGCTGATTAGCGACCGCTACGTCCGCCGATCAAACCTTCGCGCTGAGCACGTTTGCGAGCTAGTTTGCGTACACGACGCACTGCTTCAGCTTTTTCACGAGCGCGTTTTTGAGATGGCTTCTCGTAAAAATCACGCATTTTCATTTCACGAAAAATACCTTCGCGCTGCATTTTTTTCTTAAGCGCTCTTAGAGCCTGATCGACATTGTTGTCGCGGACAAGTACTTGCACGTTATTTCCTTAAATTTTCAAAAAGGCTGCTCGTTATAAACAGCAAATAAAATCTCATTCGTTCGGCACATAGCGTCACGATTGGGGCTTGGATAACAGGTTTAACGATTTATGTCCAGACTAAAGCCCTATGAAATTCACTAAATTTCTTCAAATTATATGTCTGGCGCTTACTGTTCTAAAAACGTCTTCAAATTTCACTTGCGAGACATTTGGATTTGGTATTTGTTTGTTATGAATAATCAATGGTTTGATGAATTCTTTTCGAAGACTGATTATAAGCATTTAAAGGACGTGCCTGCACATGCGTAAATATTCAATATTTGCACTTGCCCGCGAAGCTATGAGACAGCACAAAGGGTGGGAAGAACAATGGGGTTCCCCGGAGCCTAAATCGTCTTATGACGTCATCATTATTGGCGCAGGCGGCCATGGATTAGGCACAGCTTATTATCTGGCAAAAGAGCATGGCATTAAAAATATTGCCGTTTTAGAAAAAAGCTGGCTTGGTGGCGGTAATACAGGACGAAATACGACTGTTATTCGTTCAAATTATCTGTATGACGAAAGTGCCGGTCTTTATAATCATGCTCTGAATATGTGGGATAATCTAAGTCAGGACATCAATTATAATGTGATGTATTCTGCACGTGGCGTTATGATGTTGGCGCATAATGTGCACGATGTTCAAGTGCTAAAGCGTCATGTTCACGCCAATCGTCTCAATGGTGTGCAAAATGAGTGGTTGTCACCTCAAGAAGCAAAAGAATTTTGTCCGCCGCTTAATATTTCAAAATCTTGTCGTTACCCAATCATGGGTGCTGCATTGCAAAGAAAAGGTGGTACGGCGCGTCACGATGCTGTTGCATGGGGATATGCGCGTGCGGCCTCAGATTTGGGTGTCGATATTATCCAAAATTGTGAAGTGACCGGCATCCGTCGCGCGGCCGATGGTTCAGTCACAGGTGTTGAAACCGGAAAAGGCTTCATCGGTGCAAAGAAAGTTGGTGTGGTTGCTGCGGGTAATACGTCTCATATTATGCAAATGGCTGATGTGCGCATGCCGCTTGAAAGCTTCCCGCTACAGGCATTGGTGTCTGAACCATTAAAACCAATTTTCCCATGTGTGGTCATGTCAAATAGCGTTCACACTTATATCTCGCAATCCGATAAAGGTGAATTGGTCATCGGTGCAGGTACGGATCAATATACATCCTATGCTCCTAATGGCAGCTTACATATTACCAATCATAACCTTGAAGCAATTTGCGAGTTATTCCCGGCCTTTAGCCGTGTGAAAATGATGCGCACATGGGCGGGTACGGTTGATGTAACGCCTGATCGTTCTCCGATCTTGGCAAAAACGCCTGTGAAAGGGCTTTATGTGAATTGCGGTTGGGGAACTGGTGGATTTAAAGCAACACCTGGGTCGGCGCATGTCTTTGCGCACACGATTGCCAATGATGCGCCACATAAGATCAATGAATTCTTCACGCTGGAGCGGTTTAAAACAGGCCGTTTGGTGGATGAATCAGCTGCTGCTGCTGTGGCGCATTAGGGAGAGTTAAATGCTATATATTAGATGTCCTTACTGCGAAGAATATCGGCCGGAGATTGAATTTCGCCACGCTGGTGAAGCACATATTGAACGCCCAACCAACTTGGCTGAAATCTCTGCAGATGACATGGAGAAATTCTTGTTCATTCGTGAGAACAAACGCGGTATTATCTTTGAAAGATGGCGCCATATCCATGGCTGCGGTCGTTTCTTTAATTGCGTTCGCGATGCTGTGACAGATCAGATCATCATGACGTATAAATCAGGTGAACCAAAACCATCTGATGCGGAGATCGAAAAAGCGATTCTAGCTCTGAAAGAGGAGCAAGCGTGATGAGTGGTTTGTATCGTATTGCTGGCAAGGGTCGATTAACCCCTGCAAAAACGGTTGCTTTTTCTTTCGATGGCAAAAGTTATACCGGGCTTGAAGGCGACACTTTGGCGTCTGCACTATTGGCAAATGGTGTGGTGTTAACTGCGCGTTCGTTTAAATATCATCGCCCACGCGGAACCATGACTGAGGGCAGTGAAGAACCAAATTCTATGGTTGGTGTTCGCCGTGACACAGCCCGACAGCAGCCAAATGTTCGTGCGACAATGCAGGAAATCTATGATGGCTTCCAAGCTGTGTCGCAAAACAGATGGCCGTCACTTTCCTTTGATATTGGTTCGATTAATTCATTATTGTCACCGCTATTTGTGGCCGGGTTTTATTATAAGACATTTATGTGGCCGCGTGTTGCATGGGAAAAAATTTACGAACCGAAAATTCGTGCTGCTGCCGGTCTTGGATTATCGCCTACTGAGCAAGATCCAGATCATTATGCGAATAAATTTGCCTATGCCGATGTTGTTGTTGTTGGCGGCGGTCCTGCTGGTTTATCTGCTGCACTTGCTGCTGCTAAACAAGGTGTTTCAGTTGTTGTGTGTGACGAAAATGCTGAGTTTGGCGGTGCGCTGTTATATGAAAATGACGTCGAAATTGACGGTAAATCTGGCTATGACTGGGCAAAAGACATCGAAGCTCAGTTAGCTGCGATGGATAATGTCACTATTTTGCCGCGCACGACTGCTTTTGGTTACTACGCACATAATATGATTGGTCTTTGTGAGCGCATCACAGATCATCTTGCTGTGCCGGACGCTGATAGTCCGCGCGAGCGTTTATGGCAGATCCGAGCAAAGAAAGTGATTATTGCGCAAGGCGCGATTGAGCGTCATCTTGTGTTTGCGAACAACGATCGCCCAGGCATTATGATGGCATCTGCTGCACGATCATATTTGAATAAATATGGTGTCGCAGTTGGCAGCAAAATCGGTGTTTACACAGCGTGCGATAGTGCTTATGCGGCTGCTTTTGATCTAAAAGAAGCGGGCGTTGATATCCCAGTGATCGTGGATAGCCGCACGGATGTTGATCCGGCGTTGTTGGAGCGTGCTCGCGAGCTTGGTTTAACTGTGCAAACCGGACATAGCGTTATTGATACGACAGGTAAACTTCGTATTTCCGGGATCAAAGTTGCGAAAAATGGCCAGATGGCCAATACCAAATATGATGTGGATGCATTGTTGATTTCTGGCGGTTGGACGCCGTCGCTGCATCTATATTCTCAGTCTCGCGCAAAGCCAGTTTGGGATGGTGATGTAAAACGCTTCTTGCCAGAAAATCCGGTTCAAGATCAAGTTTCAGTGGGTGCATGTGCTGGGACTGATGATCTTTCTGACGTGATTTCAGATGCGCAATCTGCGGCGCTTGCGGCCGCAAAATCGCTTGGGGTAAAAAAGCCGAAAAAAATCTCATCGCCGAAAAAGGTTACATCACATTACGGCCATGCTGGTGATCATATCGGTTCATCTCACGGCGCGGGTGCTGATGATGCGGTGAAAGCCTTTGTTGATTATCAGCATGATGTTGTCGCCAATGATATCCGTTTGGCCGTGCGTGAAGGCATGCGCTCAATTGAGCATGTGAAGCGTTTCACAACAACGGGTATGGCAACTGATCAGGGCAAGACTTCGAATTTGCATGGTTTGGCAATTGCCGCCGATGGCTTGGGTAAAGAGATCCCGCAAGTGGGTCTGACGACATTCCGTTCGCCATTTACGCCGGTAAGCTTTGGCACAATCGTGAACCATGGTGCAGGTGATTTATTTGATCCTGTCCGCCGCACACCCATGCATGATTGGGCCGTTGCACAAGGCGCTGTGTTTGAAGATGTGGGTCAATGGAAGCGTGGATGGTATTTCCCTCAAGCAGGCGAAGATATGCGTGCTTCGGTTAATCGTGAATGTAAAACTGTGCGCGAAAGCGCCGGCGTTTTTGATGCATCAACGCTCGGTAAGATCGAAGTTGTCGGACCTGATGCTGCTAAGTTTTTAGATATCATCTACACCAATGCTTGGAGCACGCTGAAAGTGGGACGTTGCCGTTACGGTATTATGACCCATGAGGATGGCTTTATCTTTGATGATGGCGTGGTTGGACGTTTGGCAGAAGATCGTTTCCATGTGACAACGACTACTGGCGGTGCTGCAGGCGTGTTAAATCACATGGAAGATTATCTGCAGACAGAATTCCCCGAACTTGATGTTTGGCTCACATCTGTGTCTGAACAATGGGGTGTGATTGCTGTTCAAGGACCGAAGGCCAGAGATATTATCGCGCCATTGGTTGAGGGTATAGATTTATCTACCGAAAGCATGCCGCATATGTCGGTTCGTGAAGGGACTATTTGTGGTGTGCCAACCCGATTGTTCCGCATGTCGTTTACCGGTGAGATGGGATATGAGATCAATGTTCCTGCTGATTACGCACAAAGTGTTTTGGAAGCGGTTTGGACCAATGCGCAAAAATATGGAGCTTGTGCTTATGGCACAGAAGCCATGCACGTTCTTCGCGCGGAAAAAGGCTATATCATCGTTGGTCAAGAAACAGATGGTTCGATCACGCCGCATGATGCGGGATTATCTTGGGCTGTATCTAAAAAGAAAACAGACTTCGTTGGTATTCGCGGGTTAATGCGTGATGATTTGATTGCGGAAGGCCGCAAGCAATTGGTTGGCTTGAAAACCAAAGATCCAAAAATTGTGCTTGAAGAGGGCGCACAGATTGTGGCCGATCCTAACCAGCCAATTCCAATGAAAATGCTTGGCCATGTGACATCATCTTATTGGTCCGAAAATTGTGGCCACTCAATTGCATTGGCAATCGTTGAAGGTGGACGTTCGAAGATGGGCGATGCGCTTTATGTACCAATGCTGGATCGAACGATTGAAGTTGAAGTTGTTGATACAGTCTTTGTGGACCAGGACGGAGGGCGTTTAAATGGCTAATTCAATTCAAGCGTTACGAAATTTGCCACTTGATGGCCGTCTTGCAGGTGGTGCTGGAGTGTCAATCACGCCAGCTGAACCAATGTCGCGCGTGTCGTTGCGGGTCAAAGACAAAGATGTCAAAGCTATTGGTAAGGCGTTAGGTGTTGCATTGCCGAGCAAGCCAAAAACGTCAAATATGTCTGGCGATCGGGCAAGCGCAGGTCGCTGTGCGTTGTGGATCGGTCCAGACGAATGGCTTGTTCTTGATGGCGAAGGGGCAGACATTGCGGGTGCATTGGCGAAAACCAAAGCTGTAATTTCCGTTGTGAATATTTCACATCGCAATACGGCTATTTTGCTTGAAGGTCAAAACGCAGTGGATGTTTTGCGCGCTGGTTGTCCGCAAAACTTAAATGACGATGTGTTTCCTGTTGGTGCGTGTTCGCGCACAATTTTGGGCAAGGCAGAAGTCGTTATCTGGAGAACCGATGAACAAAGCTATCACGTTGAATGCTGGCGTTCATTCTCAGATTATGTCTTTAAATTTATTAGCCAAGCTGCAAAGGGGCTTTAAAGCTCCTCAGCCATCACTTTTTAGATAATCGCCATTAGGTAATGACTGTTGGTGCTTCTCTGCCCGTCCGCTTGTAAAGCTCTGTAATGATGCTTGCAGCTTTAATTACGTCTTTAAGCGCGTCTTGCGGGTCTAGACCATGCTGCTCGGCATCAGGCTCAAAATATTCCATATAGACGCGCAAAGTCGCACCTGTTGTGCCGGTGCCTGACAAACGCAATACAAGGCGTGCGCCACCTTCAAAGAAAATACGGATGCCTTGGTTTGAACTGGTGGAACCGTCAACAGGATCGAGATAAGAAAAATCATCAGCGTTTTCGATTTTATGAACGCCCGCTGATGTCCCTTTAAGATCGTTGAGTGAACCGCGCAGATCAGACATCAGTTTGTTGGCAATGTCAGTATCGAGACCTTCATAATCGTGACGCGAGTAATAAGTTCTGCCGAAGGTCTGCCAATGATCTTCAACAATATCCTTTGCGCTTGTTTTGCGGCTGGCGAGAATATTAAGCCATAACAACACCGCCCAAAGTCCGTCTTTCTCGCGCACATGATCTGACCCAGTGCCAGCGCTTTCCTCGCCACAGATGGTCACTTTGCCTTCATCAAGCAAATTGCCAAAGAATTTCCAGCCGGTTGGGGTCTCATAAAGCTGAATACCAAGTTTTTCGGCCACGCGATCAGAGGCCATTGAGGTTGGCATGGAGCGCGCGATCCCTGCAATTCCGTTTTTGTAAGCCGGCGCATGATGGGCATTCGCTGCTAAGATCGCCAATGAATCGGAAGGGGTGACATAAATATGTTTACCGATAATAAGATTGCGGTCGCCATCACCGTCAGAAGCGGCGCCAAAGTCGGGCGCATCCTCAGCCATCATCATATCATGTAGTTTTTTGGCGTGAACGAGATTTGGATCTGGATGGTGGCCACCAAAATCAGGAAGCGGTGTGCCATTCATGACGCAGCCATCGCCAGCGCCCAAACGGTTTTCAAAAATTTCCAGAGCGTAAGGACCTGTCACGGCGCTCATCGCATCAAATGCGAATTTAAATCCGCCTGCGAACATGTCTTTAATGGCTGCAAAATCAAACAGCTCTTCCATGAGGTCTGCATAATCCGTCACAGGGTCGATGATTTGGACAATCATCTCACCCAACTTGCTTTCGCCAACAGTGTCGAGATTGATATCGCCATGATCTGCGATTTTGTAGCTGTCGATCTCGAGTGATCGGGCAAAAATTGCATCGGTGATTCGTTCAGGGGCAGGGCCACCATTGCCGATATTATATTTAATGCCGAAATCTTCTTTGGGGCCACCAGGATTGTGGCTGGCAGATAATATGATACCACCAAAGGCTTTGTATTTTCGGATCACGTGAGAGGCAGCAGGTGTCGATAAAATCCCGCCCTGACCCACGATTATGCGACCAAAACCATTGGCTGCTGCCATTTTGATGGCTGTTTGAATGACTTCGCGGTTATAAAAACGTCCATCACCACCAATTACGAGGCTTTTGCCTGCAAATCCCTCTAAGCTGTCGAAGATGGATTGAATGAAGTTCTCTGCATAGTTTTTCTGCTGAAAAACAGGAACCTTTTTGCGTAAGCCCGATGTGCCTGGTTTTTGATCTTTATAGGGGGAGGTGGGAAGTGTTTGGAACATGTTTGCCTCATAAAGTCGTCATGACAATATTTATCGAGTTTAACTGGTTACATCACCAGTTCAATATTAAATGCGACCTAAGAGGGAAAAGGATGGTGGGCGTAACAAGGATTGAACTTGTGACCTCCTCGATGTCAACG
>JAHDFS010000193.1 GCA_020628035.1 Rhizobiaceae bacterium | reverse complement strand
CTCACAATTTTTACAAAACCTTGCAAGATTTTTGAATTTAAGTGATAGTTGGGCCGAGGGAGAGTTTTTTAGTTGGATCAAGTTGCATTTTCGCTGGAAATGGCCGTTGTTTTAGGTCTTCTGGCATTTACCGTCATTTTGTTTGTTTCTGAAATTATCAGGATTGATCTTGCCGCCATCATTATGATGGTGATCTTAGGACTGCTCAGCCAAATCCCCGAACTTCATACGCTCGCAGATGTGAACCACCTCTTTGACGGCTTTGCGTCTAACGCGGTTATATCTATTGTTGCGGTGATGATCATCGGCGCTGGGCTTGATAAAACCGGCATTATGAGCAAGGTCGCCGCCACGATTTTAAGACGCGGTGGTACAACTGAAGCGCGGATTATCCCAATCATATCCGGCACTGTTGGTGTGATATCATCCTTCATGCAAAATGTTGGCGCTGCGGCACTGTTCTTGCCCGTAGTCAGCCGCATATCAGTACGCACAGAAATCCCGTTGAGCCGTTTGTTAATGCCCATGGGCTTTTGCGCCATTTTAGGTGGCACCATGACTATGGTGGGATCATCGCCGCTCATTTTGCTCAATGATTTAATCATCGGCGCCAATGACGCATTGCCAGATGGCGCACAAATGCAAACCTTTGATCTCTTTTCAGTCACGCCTATTGGCATCAGCTTGGTGGTCACAGGTATTATCTATTTTATGATCTTTGGTCGCTGGATTTTGCCCTTTAAGGGTGATCGCAAAGACGGTACCAGCGGGCAATCATTGAAAGAATATGTAAAGTCGCTATACGGGCTGAACACCGATATTTTTGAGATCACCATTCCAGCTGGCCACCGTGTGGAAGGGCAGACTATTGATGACATGATGAGTAAATATCACATGTATATCATCGGCACTGCTTATCGCGGCAAACGCTGGTTTGCACCTGTCATTCAAACGCCCATCACCACCCCATGTCGTATCGCTGTTTTGGGTCGCCGTGAAGTCATTGAGCAGATGATTGAAGATGAAGGTTTCATCAATCACAATGGGCTTGATGTCTTTGCTGAAGATTACGCACCGACGGTTTCTGGTGTGGCGGAAATGGTTATACCGCCGGGGTCCAAAGTCATAGGCAAATGCGCCCATGATCTGGTCTTTCGAACCACCTATGGCGCCAGCCTTTTGGGTGTGCATCGCAGCGGCGAAACCTTGTCTTATGTGCAAACCGAAGATCATGAATCAACCCGCGTTGGCGAGGTGCCATTTCAAGCCGGTGATACGCTTGTTATTCACGTAACTTGGCAATCACTGACAAGGCTCACACGTGACCGCGATTTTGTGGTGGTGACCAGTGATTTCCCGCGCGAAGAATTAAGACCCTCCAAACTCGGTTGGGCGCTGTTATTCTTTGTCATCGCGCTTGGGTTGATCCTATTTACCGATATACGTCTGTCTTTGTGCTTATTGGCGGGTGCTGCGGGGATGATCGTCACCAAGGTGATTGATATTGATGAAGCCTATCATGCCATTAGCTGGAGTACCGTCTTTCTGCTCGCCAGTCTCATTCCCTTGGGGCAGGCGGTGCAATCAACAGGCACAGCCGCGTGGATTGCCGATCAAATTTTAGTCCTGCTTCACGGCTGGCCACTCTGGGCGTTACAGGCGGGCATTGCTGTACTTGCCACCATCTTTACGCTGATCATGTCAAATGTCGGTGCAACGGTTTTGTTGGTGCCACTCGCGGTATCGATTGCTGTGGCTGCGGGCGGTGATCCAGCCATCTTTGCGCTGACTGTGGCAATCTCAACATCCAATTCATTCCTCATCCCCACTCATCAGGTCAATGCTTTGATCATGGGACCTGCAGGTTATCGGGTGATTGATTTTGTCAAAAGCGGCGGCATAATGACGATTCTATTCCTAATTGTCTCGCTGACGGTGATGAACTTCGTGTTTTAGACGATGTTGCGGGGCGAACCCCGCAACGTGTTGTGACTTGATTGTTTAATTGCGACGCAGCCAATCTTCAATCGCACGGCCAATGCTGTGTGGTTGATCTTCTTGAATGAAATGCAGCCCTTGGCCAACAAAGCTTGTTTCAATATTTTTGATGAGCCCAGTATAATAGGGAACAGCATGCGGTGGCACCAAGACACCCGGTTCAGCATAAGCAAGAAGTACAGGCATATCAGTTTCACCCATAAAGCTCTCAATATCTTGCATGAGCTTAACATTGCTAGCTGGTTCGCCGCCAATGGGCACTTCCTTTGGCCATGCCCAAGTGGGTAGGCGCGCTCCAATATTTTGATAGGGCGCACCATATTCTTCCCTGGCTTGAGATCTGAGCGGACGGTTGATCATTTGTGGCAAGATCGCATTGACGAACATATTGCCTTTCATGATCATTTCATAACCCTGAACATCATCGCGCATGGCCTTAAACATGCCGCCCATTTCCTCGCCCATAGCCTCATAACTTGCTTGTGGGAAAGCTGGGGGCAAGACACCTTCCATAAAGACAATTTTTGACACCTTATCTGGGTTTTGCCGGGCAAAATCCCATGCAAGTGCTGCGCCCCAATCATGAGCAATGAAGGTGATATTAGATAGAGCCTTCGTCTTGATAAACGCTTCCAAATATCGGGCGTGATCTGCATAGCTATATTGAATATCAGGTTTGCCGGAATGGCCCATACCAATCAGATCCACTGCAATAGCGCGATGGGTCTTTGCGGCATAGGGGATAATATTGCGCCACAAATAAGCAGATGATGGATTACCGTGGATGAATAACACGGTGTCACCTTCGCCTTGCTCAAGGTAAGACATTGTCGATCCCAAAACGGAAATTTCATGTCTTGGAATAGAATGTTCTTCAGATATTTGCGCTATAGGAAGCTTATTCTCAGCATGTGAGATCGTCGGCGCAAAACCTATTTGCGATGCGGCGATCGCAATCGCTGCGAGTTTTATGAATTTGTGCATGTTTCATCTTTCTCTGACGCGGTTTGTGGTCAGAATTGTTATGTTTAACAAAAGGTTAGGTGTAAAAGTTGAATCTTATTGATAGCGTGTCGTTAGAACAATTGACGCGTTTTCAAGATCAAAAATCGTATCACGCAAAGGCACATTTGCCTGATATTCAGGGTCCGATCCCATGCCCTTCATTGATGTTTCTGGATCATCGGTTTCAAACAGGTTGACCATATCGGCATTTTGCTTGCCGCGAAGGATTTTATGTGCCTGCAGGGGGTGATCAAGTCGCTTAAGCCCATGGCGCTCCATCGCTGGGCGAACCTTATCAAAATATGCGAGCGCATCTTCAATTGTTTTGCCATCTTTGATCGGCAGAATGTCAACGAGAATGTAAGTCATTTTTCTCTCCAGTTCGAAATAACATTGTCTATGCTGCGTAAATATGTTTGTATCTTTTGTAATACGCAATTAGCTTAAATGAGACACCTTGGTGCATTAATGAGACAAATTGATTGGAGCGATTTAAAGCTGTTTTTGTCCTTCATTCGTGCAGGAGCAACACGTGCCGCTGGTGCGCAATTGGGGCTTAGCCATTCCACTGTTGCGCGGCGGCTTGAGCTGTTGAGCGAGAATGCGGGCACCGGTCTTTATTTTCGCAATTCAGAGGGCTTGCAGCTTACATCCGCAGGGCAAGAACTGTTGGAGACAGCCAAACGAATTGAAGATGAAATCAGCACATATGAACGTCGCTCATTTGGCCAAAATCAGGAACTCGAAGGCGCAGTTACGCTTTCAACTGGGGACGCATTATCGGTGGAACAGTTTTTATCCGTCATCGCAGAATTTACCCAAAAATATCCAAAGATTGACCTTCGACTTATTACAAGCGTGTCTGTATCTGATCTTGACCGCCAAGAAGCTGATCTCGCGCTTCGATTTGGCGATAGTCCCAGCGACCACCTTGTGGGACGGCGCCTTACAAAAACAGCGCGTGCGATCTATGCGTCGAAAGATTATATTGAGACGGTTTTGCAGGACGGGAATATGGATCAGGCGGGTTGGATTAGTTTCAGTGCACCGGACGATAAAGAAACATGGAAGAGATCAACCCCATATCCTGATTTGCCAACGCATTTACGTTGCGCCGATATGCGAACCCAGCAGATAGCGTGTCGTGCAGGTATTGGACTGGTAATGCTGCCGTGCTTTCTGTGTGATCCAGATCCAGACCTTCATCGAATATCTGAGCCTGAATTTGTTGCGCGCCAGGATTTATGGCTGCTGCGCCATTCAGAAATGCGCCGAAATGCCCGTGTCCGCGCGCTGAGCGATCATATTGTTGCATCGATCCCAAAACTCAAACCATTGTTGCACGGCGAAACGCGAAAGGCATTGGATCTGGCGCAATAAAAAACCGGAAGCCAGCACAGCTCCCGGTTATTGATCTTATCGTATTATTGGCTCTGTTTTACCGGCCGTGATAGGCGTT
>JAHDFS010000192.1:2435-4478 GCA_020628035.1 Rhizobiaceae bacterium | reverse complement strand
CCAACCAAACACGCTTCAGATCTTAAGATTAAACCATCCGATAAGATGCGAAGATGATTGGCTCTTAAGGTTGATCCGGTTGTCGTGATATCAACAATGATATCAGCGGTTCCAGCCGCAGGGGCACCTTCTGTCGCCCCGAGACTTTCAACTATGCGATAAAGCTGAATGCCGTGGCGTGATGAAAAGAACTGCTGTGTGAGCTGCCAGTATTTTGTCGCAATGGATAATTGTCTTCCGTGACGCGCGCGGAAACCCATGGCGACATCTGCAAGATCAGACATGGTTGTCACGTCATGCCAAAATTCTGGCACAGCTACAATCACATCGGCATGGCCATAACCAAGACGCGCGTGAAAATCGACATGATGATCGACATTGGCAATTGTTTCGCGCACCAGATCTTCTCCCGTCACACCAAAATCAATTGATCCCTTGGTTAGCTCTTTGGCGATTTCACTGGCGGACATGAAAGCGATTTCGATGTCATCATTTTCCAAAACACGCCCATGATATGAACGATCATTGCCAACAGTTTCAACGCTCATACCAGCTGATTTAAACGCTTCTAAGGTATCAGCCTTCATGCGCCCTTTGGAGGGAAGTGCTACGGTAATAGTCATGAATTCACCTCAAAACGATCAAGCCAAAGTGAGAAGCCCACAGCAGGGATTGAAGCTTTCGCGCCGAGCAATGCCATTAATCGATCATAGCGACCACCTGCTGCCAAGACTTGTACGCCTTGGCTGTTTTTGATCTCAAAAACCAACCCCGTATAGTAATCCAATGGACGTCCAAATGCTGTTTCATAAACGGCAGAGCTCAAGTCAAATCCCATTCGCTCCAATGCAGAGATGCGCAATGCAAATGTTTTTAGTGACTGAGAGAGATCTATCTCCGACTTGTCGGCAAACGTGTTGAGCGCATTGATCGCTTCACTTAACGGGACTTTAATTGCCAAAAACGCCTTGAGCTTTTCAAGATCATTCTCATCAAGCTTGGTGTTCGATAAACGCTGCTTTTCTAAAATTCTGCGCGCGATATCATCGGGTGAACGACTGGCTTTGGTGGAGTAACCCGTCTCTGCCATGACATCTGCAAGATGGTTGGACAGGCCCTCGTGATCGTCAGCATCCACCAATGATTTAACCGCATCATCGTCATAGGAAAGTTCTTCAGATGTACTGAGCGTCTCTAACATAGTTGCCAATGCTTGCTCGTCACCAAAGGCGTGAATGAGGCGATCTTGCCAGCCCGCAGGCAGACCGAGTGCCGATAAGACATCAGCAAATACGGCTTGGTCACCGACCACAATATTGATCGCATCAGCTTGCGAGGAATTACGAACCATCATGGCAGCATTGGAAATTGCCCGTGCATCGGCAAGTGCAATGTCTTGATCACCCAAATCCTCAATGCCGGCTTGATAAAACTCTGTCATACCAACATCGCGCTGGCGGAACACTTGACCCAAATAGCCATAGCTTTGGGGTGCCTGTTTACCCGCGTTAATATGCGCCATGCAGACGGGAATGGTGAATTCTGGTCTTAGACATAAAGCTTCACCTGCAACATTGTGCGTTAGAAAGATTCTTCGGCGAAGATCTTCACCTGCCATTTTCAAAAATGGCTCGGCTGGTTGAATAATGTCACAATCCATCATCGTGACAGAGCAAGATAGAAGATCCTCTTCAACCCGATCGAGCATATTTTTCATATCGTTAGAAACCATGGCGCCTTCAACTCAGCTTATTGACTATTTTTGCGCTCTTCGGCCTGAGCACGCAAAATTTCGCGGATCTTTTCGACCATGTCAGCCATTGAAGCGGATACTTGAGCGGGTCGGCTCGCGCGCCATTCGGCATTGTCTTCAATATCTTCGGACAAGCGCTTGCCTTCGATGAGATCCTTGATCTGAACCTCGCCTTTTTCCTTCTCATCCGAACCTTGGATGATCGCAATCGGACAGGCTCTGCGATCTGCATATTTTAACTGATTACCAAAGTTCTTTGGATTGCCTTGGTAAAGTTCGACCGGAATATC
>JAHDFS010000192.1:0-2335 GCA_020628035.1 Rhizobiaceae bacterium | reverse complement strand
TCAAGCACCTTACGATTATTGACGCGGATCACATAGTCGCCGCGCTTGATGCCAAGCGCTTCCATTGTGTCGGCCATCATCATGCACATTTCAGCATCCGCCTGCACACCTGGTGCACCAACAATATCCGCATCAAATTGCATGAATTGACGGAAGCGGCCTGGACCTGGCTTTTCGTTTCGGAATACCCAGCCATTGCGATAGGTGCGATATGGCAATTGAATTTCGTTGAAATTTTCTGCGACATGGCGTGCTAGCGGTGCCGTTAAATCATAGCGCAACGACATCCATTGGTCATCATCATCCTGCAGTGAAAACACACCTGCATTGGGGCGATCCGTATCTGGCAAGAACTTACCCAATGCATCTGTATATTCAAACATTGGGGTTTCAACCGGCTCAAAACCAAAGCGTTCATAAACCGTCTTGATCTTCCCAAGCATTTCATCCGTCGCGCGAATATCTCCGGGCGAGCGATCAGGAAAACCGCGTGGCAGACGCGCTCTAAGCTTCTGTGGTTTTTTCTTTTTCTTCTTTTCACTCATTGGGGATTCTCAAGATTGAGTTCTAATAGCCGAATTTGCCAGCTTGTTAGCCCATTGCAGGCTGCGCGGCAAGCTTTCAAACCCAGTTTATTGACTGCCATTTCGCTTGAGCTTCAAAAGGATCAACTTAAATTGATCGTTGATGCGCTTTATTCACTTCAATTAAATCCATTTTTATGTGTTAAAAGAATGAAACTGCTGGAGTTCTTTGTGCGTATTTTTCTTCTCACAACCATCACGATGATTGCTTTTGGTGCCAATTCGATTTTCGGACGTGTGGCGTTGGAAAGTGATGCGATTGATCCCTCAAACTATACCTTTATCAGACTATTGTCGGGTGCCATCATGCTGGCGATATTGGTTAGTCTTTCCAGCGGTGCTGGCATCGATAATTTAAAACGCGGCAACATGATTTCCGCGTTTTGCCTCTTTGCTTATGCAGCTGCGTTTTCGTTCTCCTATGTGAATATTGAAACTGGTGTTGGTGCCCTAATCCTATTTGCCTGTGTTCAAGCGACAATGATTGGTTGGTCGCTATATAAAGGTGACCGTCCGAGCTTGTTTGAGTGGCTCGGCATCATTGTTGCCTTTGGCGCATTTATTTGGCTGGTCTCTCCAGGGCTTGAAGCGCCTGATCCATTGGCGGCTGCATTAATGGCGATATCAGGTATTGCATGGGGCGCTTACTCTCTTCGAGGGAAATCCGCGTCCGATCCGCTCAAAGCCACAGCCGGCAATTTCATTTTGTCAGTGCCAATGGGATTAGCGCTCTTGCTAATTTCACTTTCAAACAGCCAGCTCAGCGCCTATGGCGTGGTACTTGCCGTTGCATCAGGTGCAATTACATCAGGCATGGGTTATGCATTATGGTATCGTGTTTTGCCTCAGCTCACGGCAACTCGTGCATCGATTGTTCAGCTCACCGTGCCGGTTGTTGCCGGCATTGGCGGCCTGTTATTTTTATCAGAACCTTTAACGTTCAGATTTGTGATCGCCTCCGCGCTTATACTTGGCGGTGTTGCCATCTCGATCTTGCTGAAAGCAAAACGAGCCTAGCTTTTGGCCGTCGGGCGAATAAAGGCTGCGCGTTTTTCTTCAACAACTTGACGATGATAACAACCTTCAAGGTGATCATTGACCATGCCCATTGCCTGCATGAAGGCATAAACCGTTGTTGGGCCTACAAAGCTCCAGCCGCGTTTCTTAAGATCTTTTGAGATCGCGGTTGAGCGTTCTGTTTTGCCGAGTGTTCTTAAAGTTTCAAAATCACACACCTTTGGCCGCTCACTTTCATCCGGTTCTTGCGCCCAAAAATAAATCGCAAGTGAGCCAAATTCTTCCTGCATCTCAAGCGCACGATTGGCATTATTGATCACAGATTTTATTTTGCCGCGGTGACGGATAATACCTGCATCTTGGACCAGTTCTTCGATCTCTTTGTCGCCAAATTTTGCGACCGTTGGGATATCAAATCCGGCAAAGGCTTTTCGAAAATTTTCGCGTTTGCGCAAGATCGTAATCCAAGATAATCCGGATTGAAAACCTTCTAAACAGATCTTCTCAAAGAGCCGTGTGTCATCGGCAACAGGATGGCCCCATTCATTGTCGTGATAATCTAAATAATCTGCTGAACTGCCAGCCCAAGCGCATCTTGTGATGCCATCTTCACCCGTGATCAACCCATCTTCTGCCATGAAAAACCTCCCAAAAAACGGGTTCAAATCTAGAAAAACACCCGCAAATCTTAATTTAAGATATTGTTAACTAACTGGATGAACCACTTAATAACC
>JAHDFS010000031.1 GCA_020628035.1 Rhizobiaceae bacterium | reverse complement strand
TTCTTGCCGGTTGTCGCTGCATGTCCGGGCTGCGGGCGCACCACGTCGACCGTGTTCCAAGAACTTGCGCAAAAGATTGAAGGTGATCTTCGAAAAAATATGCCGGTATGGCGTGAGAAATATCCAGGCGTTGAAAATCTTCAGGTCGCCGTGATGGGCTGTATTGTAAATGGCCCGGGCGAATCAAAACACGCCAATATTGGGATTTCACTCCCGGGTACTGGCGAAACTCCGGCAGCACCTGTGTTCATTGATGGTGAGAAGGCAGCCACCTTACGCGGCGAAAATATCGCTGAGGATTTTGAAGTTCTGGTGAAAAAATATATCGAAGAGCACTATCAGTAGATCAATGCATTTAAGCGCTATTGAGCTTCGCCAAACACTTTGAGCAGGAATGCTTTAAGCCAGATTAACAATTCCCGGTCGTATAAAAGTCGACCTTTGAGATGCTTTGGGCCCATCTGCGCGCCCGGCAATTCAAAGCGCTGTTCGGCTTTGACCACCCATCGATGCATCATAGCAAGCGTCAGTTCTGCATGAAACTGAATAGCCCACGTGTTCTCGCCATAACGAAATGCCTGATTGGGATAGTCTTTTGAACCAGCTAACCGAATAGCGCCATCTGGTAATTCAAAACCTTCGCGGTGGAATTGATAGACCATATCTGGCCAGTCCATTAATTCTTTGCCCGCATCTGTTGCTTCAAGCGGATACCAGCCGATCTCCACTAGTTTGTCCGGATGAGAATAAACCTTCTTGCCCAAATGTCTGACCAGCATTTGTGCGCCTAAGCAAATACCCAAAAAAGGCTTATTTTCTTTAAGCGGCACATCTAACCAGTTTATCTCGCGGTCGACATATTCAAAATCATCATTGGCGCTCATGGGCCCGCCGAACATAACGGCACCATGATAGTCTGCAAGTGTCGCAGGTAATTGGTCACCTAATGGTGGACGCCTGATGTCCAGATCAAATCCCATTTTTACCAAAAGCTGACCAACACGCCCCGGTGTTGAGGTGGCCTGGTGCAAAACAATGAGAATTTTTGGTTTTGAATTGGGAGTTAGATCGTTCATGAACTTTTATTACGCTCAGCCTCAATGCGTTGTCTTGCCAAAACACGGTCGCGCGCGGATACGCCTAATAGATCGGAGATACGCCAAATCACATGATCTTCAAGCTCGTGGCGATGCCCGTCTGCATAGGCCAGATCCCAAAGGATTTCGACGAGATCTACCTTCTGCTCTTCATCTAATTTGACTTTGAGCACACTGGTAAATGAATAAAGATCAACTGCATCTTTATCCGCTGCTTGCCCAGCCTGATAAAGCGCAACCGCTTCATCGACACTGATATCAAATTCTGAACTAAGAATTTCCTTCAAGCGCTGAGTTTCACTCTCTGCAGTTTCTCCATCGGCTTCAATTAGATGATGAAACAGCGCAGTGGCTGCGACTTGAGGATCGTTTTTGTCGGTTTTGACACTCGGCGCATCATCTTGCGCCAAGGATTCAAAAAATTGATGCAGCCGATCAATGAGCATTTTTTCTCCAACCTAAATGTGTTGGCTGAATATGGTTGCTATATCGGATTAAAACAAGCTGAAACGGCTTTTTTTATCCGTTTCGTCCACGTTTTCATCCACACCAGGATCGTCAACTCTCAAGCTTGTCACTTCTTTTGCCGGCTCTTCTTCTGGCACTGTTGCGTCCGCAGGGGCTTTCGGCGCGACAGGTGCATTTTCTGCAATTGTTTCGCTTTCAGCATCTTTTGGCGCGCCGGTATCTTGCGAGGAGGTTTCTTGCGAAGATGTCTCCTCAGAGGTTTCAATGCTTTCCTCTGATTTTGGAGCATCAGGTACGATCTCGATGACGTTGTCATCATCCGTGGTAAGGACGACGTCTTCTTCCACGGCTGCGTCCTCAACAGGCGCTGCTTCCGGCATCGCGGCAATGGCTGGCAGATTTGACATGGCTTCTTCAAATCCGTTGTTTGCAACGTCGCCTTCCGCAACGGGTCCGGTAAGGGCGGTTAGTGGTGTTTTCCACTCAAAGCTATCCAATTTACCCGTGACCGGAGAAAATGGTGCCCATTTATCGCTGACATAGCCATCAGCAGTCCATTGTGGATCACGCGGGGCTTTCACCGCGCATGATAACCAATGGCGAACGCGGCCCTGATCACCTGTTTCAGCTTCTTCAATATCTGCTAAAAGCAAATACATACTTTCACGGGGATCTAATCTCGCAGCAGATTCAACCTTTGAACGCGCAAGTTCGAAATTGCGTGTTTCAAGCGCCATCTTGGCAACGATGAACAATGATTCAACCTGATTGCCTTTGAGGCTTTCTAATTTCTGAGCGCGTTTTAACTTGTCACCAGCTGTGTCACCCACACGGGCATTGACATAAGCATCTGCGATCTGTGCGTGCGGATTTTCTTTCCATAATTTTTCGAGAATTTTTGAACCCTTGCGCAAATTGCCCTGACGGAACAAAGCCTTTGCTGCAAGTGTTGCAGCTGGCACAAGATCAGGCGCCAGAGAAAGTGCAGCTTGTGCATCTTTGCTGATGTCCTGCAATTCACCATCGGATCGCGTGAGCGCACGACCCGCTAATAAAACAGCCTTTTTGCGTTTTGCATCCTCGTTGGAAATCACGCCAGCGGTGCGTTGTTTTTCCAAGCGCCGGATTGCATCATCCCAATTGGCGTCTTGCGCACAATATTCAATGGCTGCCTCACTCGCCCAAGACAAATGCGGTGCTTGATCCGCCGCTTTCATTGCGTATTGACGAGCCGCTTCACCCGCACCCAAACGTTTGGCTTCAAGATATAATCCACGCAAACCTAGGATCGCGGTATCAGGTTTGTCCGCCATTTTTTGAAGCGAGGCACGGGCATCATCATCGCGTCCATCAATCATAGCTGTTTGAACTTCAAGCAGGTTCAACAATGGCTCATTGTCCTCGTCGAGCAAGTTTTTGCTCTGCTTGGTCAGCTTTTTTGCCATTGTCACATCGCCAGCACCAGCGGCAATTAAACCATCTGATAAGGCTTTATAACCGCGGTCGCGTTTTCTGGTTTTTAGAAATTTCGACATGATTTCTGGCGATGTTAAAACCACTCGGATAATCCACCAAGTCAGCATAACAGCCACAATAATCGCGACGATCAGACTTACAGCTGTCATCAATGAGAGTTCGATCTGTTGACCTTGCCAGTTGATCAACATTTCCCCGGGGCGATCAGCGAGCCAAGCAAAGCCGATGCCCATAGCAAGAACGATTACAAAAAATATGAGACCTTTAATCATACGCTATTACCTTAACCTGCTGTGGCAGGACGGGCCTGCAAGAGTTGATCTGCAAGTTTCTCGGCGGTAATGCGAGCTTGCAATTGATCAGAATAATTTTGGGAAACGGCTTTACTTGCATCGGGTAGCTTTTGCCACTCACCCATAGCGCTTTCCAACTCGCCTGCGATCAGGCGTTGTTCCATCCGCGCGACAATGGCCTCAGCCGTATCACCTTCGATCTCACCAACTTTCCGGATTTTGACCATATTGGCCGCGCTATCGAGCAGACGCGCCATAATATCTGTTTCTGCAGTTTCAGGCTTGTCAGCTGCAATTATCTGGTTTGCAATCGTATCAAATTGTTGCAGCAAATCAGAGCGCGATAAGACACCGGCATCAGCGATTTTTTGCAATTCTGGCAGTGCTGGATTGTCGCCATCAAGTTGGGCATAAGCATCAAGTTCAACTGCAAAACGTCCACCGCGGTCAATGGCGTTTTTAATGGTCACTGCAGCGAGCGAACGTGCGATGGGAACATCGCCTTGCGATTTTTCCAAGGCGGCTTCCGCGCTTGCTAACCGAGATTGCAAGTCCGCAATTGATTGCTGGGTGGCATCATCCACCGATGAGGCTTGAGCTGTGGCTTCAATCAGTGCTTTTAAACTGTTGATCTCGCTGGCTTGTGCTGCGCTTAAAGCCACAAGATTGGCGATCTCATCCTGTAAACCGTCAGGGAGAGCGACACCATTTTCTGTTGTTACACTTGGTGTTTGTTCAAGCGTGATAATTTGCAGCGAAATTTCGTCAATGCGTGTGTTGATCGCACTGATGGCTTCCAGCGCGCCCGCATTGTCGTTCTGGACAAGCGTTTCTAAATCATCAATGCGCGTTGTTAGGGCTGTTAAGCTGCCCATAAGCGAAGCGGAATCAGAGGTTGATTGTTCAGAAAATCTCGTATCGAGTGCCGTTAGGCTTTGTTCGAGGCCGCTAATTTTATCTGAAACTTCCGCGCTAATTTGCGGTGCTGAATTTTGTGCAGACGGCAATATTCCCGCCCATTGAAGTCCGGCACCACCTGCGAGCGCAATCACAGCGCCAATAATGCCTGCCGTAACCGGTGAAGATGAGCCTTTAGCTTTGTCTTTCTTAACGTCATCTTTGACTTTAGAACTTGCGGGTTTTTCATCAGTGTATTTCTGATCAGGCTTTGCCTCGTTCGATGTGTCTTTCGTCTCGTTATCCAAATTTTCCGCGTCGACTTTCGTCACATCCTTGGAATCCAGATCAATTGTTTTGCCTTCATCTGTCGGTTTGGAGTGTCGAGGTGTTTTGACCATGTTGTATTATCTCATAAAATATCAAAGCAGGAATAACTTTGACTTGTAATTTAGTATAATTCTATCAGCCAATACAGGCCAAAAGATGTGTTTCGTTCGGTTTTTCTGCAATGACAATTTGGTCAGCAAATTGCTTTGGAATAGCGCCCGCTATCTCATCGCTTAAACACCCAAACTGCAAGTTTGTAAACAAGTTGTGCTGCATTTCATCTTCAATCGCGAAGAAACGCCGCACTGCACTTTGCGCGTAAAACAGAACAATATCTATATGGCTATCTTCTAAGGTGTTTTTAAGGCTTTGATCGGAAATTTGATCGACCATTTCATAGGAAATAACAGGTTTTATAAAAATATCGCGACCTTCAAGCGCCTGTTCAAGGTCCGGTGTGCGCTTTTCAAGCGTAAAATAATATAAAGGGGTCTCAGCGCTGGTTTGAAATTTGCCAGATTTGTGCTGCGCGCGTATTTCTTTTGCGAGGGCTTTGCCGCCGCCTTCTCCGCAAGTGATATTTGAAAAACCGATGTCTTTAGCAATCTCAGCTGTTCTTGTACCGACGCAAAATGTTGGTAATGCAAGTGAGGCAGGGTCGATATTGGCGTTGTCTTTCAAGCATCGAATGGCATTGGCGCTGGTAAAGATAAATCCAGACAATTCATTGACCGCTGGGAAAACTAAATCCCGTGTGCAGATGCATTGTTTAAGCGGAAGCACAACAGGCTGATGGCCAAGTGCTTCTAATTTTTGCGCAGTTTCCGACGCTGCGGGTTCTGATCTTAAAATAAGTACCCGCGCCACGATTGATCATCCCCAACCATCAAAGAATGACGTGCCGGCTTGCTCGCGCAATGTGTCACCAGCTTTCATGCCAAGTTCTGCTGCATCGGGCGCTGAACCATTTGTTTGAATGTCGTAAACTGTCTGACCATCGGGTGTGAGGATCATGCCCGAAAAATCGACCTTATCCCCTTCCAAAGTCGCATAACCTGCAATCGGTGTGCGACATGAGCCGTCCAATGCTCTCAAAAAAGCCCGTTCGCATAAAAGTGCGGTTTCAGTCGGTTTGTGATTAATCGGTGCCAAGAGGTCATCAATCTTCTTATCGCCGATCCTGCTTTCGACGCAGATCGCGCCTTGTCCCGGAGCTGTGAGAAATCTTGAAAGATCCAAAACTTCTGTTGCTTTGTCTTCAATGCCGAGGCGCTTCATGCCTGCATAGGCGAGAAGCGTTGCATCCACTTGCCCTTCTTCGAGCTTGCGCAATCTTGTTTCCACCAAACCTCTGAAAATTGTAACACGTAAATCTGGACGCATACGCCGGATAAGCGCCTGACGTCTTAATGACGACGAGCCAATAAGCGCGTTTTCAGGTAGTTCTTCGATTGTGGGCGCTGCGCCCCCGATAAAAGCATCACGCACATCTTCGCGCGGCAAAAAGGCCGATATGTAAAGTCCATCGGGCAGTTTCGTTGCCATGTCTTTGGACGAATGCACGGCAAAATCGAGCGAACCATCATGCAATTTTTCCTCAAGCTCGAGCGTGAAGAGGCCTTTTCCGCCAATTTCAGACAATGCCTTATTGGTGATGCGGTCACCTTTGGTGGAAAGCACCACGATCTCAAATGCCTCCATAGGCAAATCATGAGCCTTCATGAGGCGATCACGCACTTCATGGGCTTGATAAAGTGCTAATGGGCCACCTCGCGTGCCGATTTGAAAAGGTTTTGTTTGCATCCTGGAGTTTCCGTTGCTACCTGACCATATATGGCTTTAAGCCAAAGTGTATTTGTTGGAAACCATCTATGTCGAAAAAGCCGATAAAAAACTTAGAACAATTCAAAATTTTAGGAATTGAGACAAGTTGTGACGAAACGGCTGCAGCTGTTGTCACGCGCTTTGAAGATGGACGCTCGTTGATTAACAGCGACATGGTCTATTCTCAGATTGATGAGCATTCTCAATTTGGTGGTGTCGTGCCTGAACTAGCGGCGCGGGCGCATGTTGAAAAATTAGATGGTCTGATCGCGCAAGCGTTGGCAAAAGCTGAATGCTCGCTTGATGATATTGATGCATTTGCAGCCACATCTGGGCCAGGTCTGATCGGTGGGTTGATGGTTGGACTTATGTCTGCAAAAGCGCTTGCGATGGTAAAACATAAGCCGCTTTTTGCGATCAATCATCTTGAAGGCCACGCTTTGACCGCAAGGCTCACGGATCAGTTGGAATTTCCCTATTTGTTGCTTTTGGTCTCGGGTGGGCATACCCAACTTATTCTTGTTAAGGGTGTTGATGATTATGAGCGTTGGGGCACAACAATTGATGATGCGTTGGGTGAAGCTTTTGATAAAACCGCAAAACTGCTCAGCTTACCATATCCCGGTGGTCCAGCCGTTGAAAAAGCTGCGTTAGAAGGTGATGAGAATCGGTTTGATTTGCCCGTTCCAATGCGTGGCCATAAGAGTTTAGATTTTTCGTTTTCCGGGTTGAAAACGGCCGTCCGTCAAGCGGCCACCAACATCCAGCCTTTGGGTGTGCAGGATGTGAATGACATTTGCGCGAGTTTTCAAAAATCAGTCACCGCGACTTTGCGTGACCGGATCTCGCGTGCATTAAAGCGCTATTCAGAACTTGCAAATTTGCCTTCTGAGCCAGCTCTTGTGGTAGCTGGTGGTGTTGCTGCGAATAAACAAATTCAAGGATTACTGCAGTCTTTATGTCACGAGCATGAGGTAAAATTTGTCGCCCCGCCCCATCATCTTTGCACGGATAATGCCGCGATGATTGCCTGGGCCGCGCTTGAACGTATGGCGCACGGATTTGCGCCTGACGCATTAGATGTTGCGCCGCGATCTCGATGGCCGCTTGATGAAGGTGCAGCAACAAAAGTTGGATCCGGTAAACGAGGAGCAAAAGCCTAATGGGTGAGAAGATTGTTGTTGCCGGTGGTGGTGCATTTGGCACTGGTTTAGCCATTGTTATGTCCGCTGACCAAAGTGCTGATATTACGCTTTTGATGCGCAATTCAGAACGTGCGGCAGATATGCAAATTTCGCGCATAAACAAAACGCGGTTGCCCGATGTAAAAGTGCCGGATGGTTTGAAAATTACAAGCGATATGAGCTGTGTTGAAGAAGCAGATATTTTGCTTTCCGTTGTGCCAACGGGCGCACAAATTGATTTTGCAAAGCAAGTTAAACCTCATCTGAAAAAGACGACGCCTTTTGTCATCTGCTCCAAAGGGTTTGATAAGGGAAGTGGCGGTTTGATGAGCCGATGCGTGCAAGACGTATTAGAAGATCAAGATATTGCGGTGCTATCTGGTCCTGGATTTGCGTCTGATATCGCCAAGGGTCTGCCAACGGCGATGACGCTGGCTGCGGAAAACTTATCCCTTGCACAAAGACTCTCGGCAGCATTGTCGCGTCTGACGTTTCGCCTTTATGGCAGTGATGATTTGGTTGGTGTGCAAACCGGTGGCGCATTAAAAAATGTCTTAGCGATTGCATCTGGTATTGTCATGGGGGCAGGACTGGGTGAAAGCGCGCGCGCATCGGTTATTGCGCGGGGCTTGGCGGAATTATCGAGATATATCTCTTTTATGGGTGGTAAGTCTGAAACCGCATCAGGTTTATCGGGTCTTGGGGATTTGGTGTTAACGGCCACAAGTACACAATCGCGCAACTATCGCTTTGGAATTGAGCTCGGCAAAGGTGTTTCTTCTCAAAACTTGGTCGGGCCAGATAAGCCACTTGTGGAAGGTGCGAATGCTGCGATTGCTGCCCGCGCTCTGAGTAATCGCGAAAATATTATCTTACCCATCACAAATTCGGTTGCGGATATTATCGAAGGTCGGCTAGATGTAGCCCAAGCAATTCAAGAGCTTTTGGCGCGTCCTTTGCGTCAGGAACAAGAATAATCGGAGTTTATCAAATGTATTTTGCCCTAATGTGTCATGACAAACCAGGTGCTTTGCAAGTTCGGATGGATACGCGTCCGGATCATGTTGCTTTTTTAAAAGACCTAGATGCAAAGGGGATCGTTAAAGCAGCAGGGCCATTATTGGATGATGATGAAAAGCCATGCGGTAGTCTGATCATTTTAGAATTGGACAGCAAGAAAGAAGCAGAAGATATCGCCGCGCAAGACCCTTATGCGCATGCGGGACTATTCGAAAAGGTCGACATTAAACCTTACACATGGATTTTCCACGCACCGGAGGCATAAATAATATGGCATTTTGGCTATTTAAATCCGAACCTTTCAAGTGGTCCTGGGACATGCAAAAAGCAAAAGGCGAGGCCGGTGAAGAATGGGATGGCATTCGCAATTATCAAGCGCGCAATAATATGCGCTTGATGAAATTAGGCGATAAAGGCTTTTTCTATCATTCCAATGAAGGTTTAGAGATCGTCGGTATCGTGGAAGTGTGCGCGCTTTCACATCCAGATTCCACGACAGATGACGAGCGCTGGGATTGCGTGGACATCAAAGCCGTGTGCGATATGCCAAAGCCTGTCACGCTAAAGGATGTGAAAGCCAATGAGGCTTTAGCGCAGATGTCTTTGGTGACTTCAATGCGCTTATCTGTTCAGCCAGTGACCGAAGAGGAATATCTCGAAGTCTGCCGCATGGGTGAATTGGCCAATCCACCCATGTAATCCCATGGATCAGTTTGTTTATGCAATTTTGGCATGAATAGAACTTAGTTATTCAATTTCATTGAAAATTGATCTAATTTAGCCGCGTCCATGAATGGAGGGTTAGACATGCAGTTTGATGGAATAAATTATATCGCAATTATCGCAGCCACAATTGTGGCCTTTGTGATTGGGGCGGTTTTTTACAGCACTTTGGCCAAACAATGGATGAAAGCGGTTAAGATACCTGAGGGCCAAGAGCCCAATATGAAGCCGAGCCTTTTTGCCATTACTTTTGTTTGTCAGCTTGTTTTGGCATTTATGATCGCTGGTGTTGTCGGACATTTGGGAGAGGGGCAAGTGACCCTGTCCAATGGATTTATCTCAGGCTTCTTTCTTTGGCTTGGGATCATAATGCCAACGATGACCATCAACCATAGATATCAGGATTTTGGTTGGGATTTGACGATCATCGATGGTCTCCATTGGCTATTGGTCGCATGCGCCATGGGCAGCGTGATCGGCTGGTTTGGCGTCTAGTTAAGCCACTTCAACAATCGTATTTTTACCGATAAGTGACAGCATGCGGATCATGTCTTGTCGGCAAATGGCTATGCATCCTTGCGTAGGTGGATAGCCAGGTTTTGCGACGTGAAAGAAAATAGCACTGCCGCAATTTCGTTTGCGCGTTTGAATGTTCCAATCAAGCACAATCACAAAATCATAAAGTATGTCATCTCTCAGCATTATTTCATGTGAGGATGAAAAGGGTAGTTTGACCGCTTGATTGTAACATGCGTGATCACTTTCATCACACCATCCCAATTTCTTAGATATCGGTCTCATTGGTAGCCGTGACTGTGCGCGAAAACGGCGGTGATATTTATAATATCCTGATAGGCAAGACATTGATTTTATTGGTGTTGCGCCATCACCTTCGCGCTTGAATATGGTCCGGCCAGAACGACCCCATGCGCCTTGAAATGTTATATTGCCCACCCTAACTAGGCATTGGGTTTTTACACCTGGTTTGGGTCTCACGATGACGTGATTTACACCATTATGTGATCGAGATTTACTAGCGAGGTGCATGGTTTAACGTTACTGGGTTGAAAAAGGATCTGGACATGTCCAACAAATTGCCACGATTCTTAACTAAGGCCAATTGATAAAAGATTTGGTATTGGAGAATTGAAGTAACTCTTTGCCAATTCTGGTGTTCTATAATAAGTTCGCCGTAACAAGGAAAAAAGGAATTATTCATGTCTGCACGCACAATCCTACTCGTTGACGATGATGATGATTTACGTGAGACGCTCATTGAGCAACTTTCTTTGTATGAAGAATTTTTCATCATTCAGGAAAGCACAGCGACCAAGGGCGTTAAAACAGCAAGAGACAATCATCTTGATTTGTTGATTATGGATGTTGGTTTGCCGGATATGGATGGTCGTGAAGCGGTGAAGCTTTTGCGTAAAGGCGGCTTTAAAGCACCGATCATTATGCTCACTGGACATGATACAGATTCAGATACAATTTTGGGTCTTGAAGCTGGCGCAAATGATTATGTTCCAAAGCCGTTCCGATTTGCGGTTCTCTTAGCGCGTATTCGTGCGCAGCTTCGTCAGCATGAACAAAGTGAAGATGCAACATTTGTGGTTGGACCTTACACATTTAAGCCAAGCCAAAAAGTTTTGATTGATGAAGACGAAAACAAAATTCGTCTGACAGAAAAAGAAGCTTCAATCATTCGCTTCCTCTATCGTGCTGAGCAAAAAGTTGTGCCGCGCAACGATATCTTGGAAAAGGTATGGGGTTATAATTCAGGTGTGACAACTCACACTTTGGAGACGCATGTGTACCGTTTGCGCCAGAAAATTGAAAAAGACCCATCGAATGCTGAGATTTTGGTCACCGAAAGTGGTGGTTATAAACTCGTACCATAAGAATTCGATTTTAAAATTGGGGGATTAAGCCAGATGGCTTTGAATGATGATCTGAGTGTTTTGCGCGATACGCCACTATTTTCTCAACTGCCTGTTGATGCATTGCGGCTCGTTGCGTTTGGCGGAGATCATCGTAACCTCATTAAAGGTGATACGCTTTATCGTCAGGGCGACGCGGCGAATTGTGCTTATGTCGTTGCTTCTGGAGCCGTGGAAATATTTTGGACATTGGGCGAACGTGAACCAGTGTCGCAAGGTGTTTTGAATCGCGGCGGTTTAATGGGTGAAATTGCCCTGATTGCACCATCTGAGCGGCAATTTACCATCAAAGCCGTCGAAACTTCGGAACTGATCCGGATCGACAGAGATGTCTTTCATAGATTGATGTCTGAATATCCCCAGATCGCTGAAATGCTCCGTGAACGCATTCAGCAAAATCTGGGAGAATTAGCGGTCAAACTGAGTGAATTGGGATCAAAATTCCGCTGATCTAGAGATTTAAATGCGCAATGATCGGAACGTGATCAGACGGTTTTTCCACACCACGCATGTGGCGCAAAACATCTACCTTTTCCAAATTGCCTGCAAGGTCATTTGATGACCAGATATGGTCTAGGCGGCGACCTTTATCAGCTTTACTCCAATCCTTTGAGCGATAGCTCCACCAGCTAAACAGCTTTTCTTCAACGGGTATGTGTGCCCGCACAAGATCGTGCCATGAGCCTTTGCTTTGCACATCGTTAAGCTCATCGACTTCAATCGGTGTGTGGCTAACGACTTTTAGAAGCTGTTTATGAGACCAAACGTCGGTTTCAGCGGGCGCGATATTGAGATCGCCGACCAAGACAGATGAAACATTATTTTTGTGTTCAGCTTCTGAATGAATGGCTTTCATTTCTTCAAGAAAATCAAGTTTATGGGCAAATTTTGGATTTTTATCGCGATCTGGTTCATCACCACCTGCAGGAACGTAGAAATTATGCACGCGCAGATTTTTTGACCCTGCTTCGACGATGGCTGAGACATGACGTGCATCGCCCATGCCGCAAAAATCTTGACGTTGAATGTCTTTGACGGGCGTTTTGGAAACCGTTGCTACACCGTGATAGCCTTTTTGGCCGTGGATGGCGAAATGCTGATAACCTAATTTGCGAAATCCACCTGATGGAAACGAATCATTTTCGCATTTAATTTCTTGCAAGCACAAAACATCTGGCTGATGTTCTTCCAAAAATGCCTCAACGATAGGCATGCGTAGGCGGACGGAATTGATATTCCAGGTTGCGATTGTAAATGCCAAAATAAAACTCCTTGATCTGCATGTGACAGCCCAAGGAGATCTAAAGTATTTTGATCGGCTTTTAAAGCTTAACCGTTTTTATTTTTTTTAGCGCTTTCATATGGAACGCGGAAAACACTACGTGCAAAGTCGACACCGGTTTCAATGTTGAAAATCATCACTGTTGTGTCTTTGCCTTGCGCGTCTTTGATCGTCCATTGACGCAATTCATAGGTTTCTGGGTCAAACATCATGGTAATGGTCGATTTTCCAAAAACAGATTTATTCCCCATGACAATTGTTGTCAGATTTTCGTCTTCGGTAACTGATTTGACAGTTTTTGCAGAAAGATCAATTTTATCAGAGAGCAACAACTTTAAAGGTGTTGTGCGAAGTGGATAAAGGCTCCATGTTTTGAGCTTTTGGTTACCAACTGCTAGATTTTTGCCATCCGAGATCACTCTGACGGCAGACGGTTTTTCGTAGTTAAAACGAAGCTTACCCGGACGAGAAATGAAAAACTTACCAGCGACTTGGTTGCCATCAGGGCTGAGCTGTACAAATTCACCCATCATTGTTTTTACAGATGCAAAGTGGTCAGCAATTTTCTGAGCTGTTTCGTTTTCAGCGCTTGCCCCAATAGAGCCTACGACGAGCAAACTTGTTGCTAACACGGATAGCTGCGTCAGTTTTTTAATTTTGTGCGCTAAGCCGATGATCGGATTAATTGCATTTCTCATAAACGTTCATTCCAGTGTGGTTAAATGATACATCAGAAATACGAAATACTAGAAAACTGAGGCATGATTACGACGAGGCATCTGATTGTGCAGATGCCTGGTTTAAGTTTATTCACCCATAATGTCTTTTTCAGTCGGCACGAGAATTTCTCGCTTACCTGCATGGTTGGCAGGTCCGATGACACCTTCTTCTTCCATGCGCTCAATCAAAGATGCTGCACGGTTATAACCGATACCCAGACGGCGTTGGATATAAGATGTTGAAGCTTTGCCATCGCGGAGCACGACTGCAACCGCCTGATCATATGGATCATCAGAATCTGCCAGATTGCCCGTTCCTTTTGGTCCGCCTCCGGCACCGTCTTCCTCTTCTTCTTCATCAGCCGTAATTGCATCAAGATATTGCGGAACGCCCTGAGTTTTAAGGTGGTCTACAACACCCTCAACTTCGCGGTCAGACACAAATGGGCCGTGAACACGCTGGATGCGGCCTCCGCCTGCCATAAAGAGCATATCACCCATGCCAAGCAATTGTTCGGCACCTTGTTCGCCAAGGATCGTACGCGAATCAATTTTTGATGTCACTTGGAAAGAGATACGGGTTGGGAAGTTGGCTTTAATTGTACCTGTGATCACATCCACGGATGGACGCTGTGTTGCCATGATCACATGGATGCCCGCAGCACGCGCCATCTGCGCCAAGCGCTGCACGGCGCCCTCAATGTCCTTACCGGCAACCATCATAAGATCGGCCATCTCATCAATGATGATGACGATATATGGTAGCGGCTCGAGATCAAACTCTTCGGTTTCGTAAACGGCTTCGCCAGTTTCTTTGTCAAAACCTGTTTGAACTGTGCGGGTAATCGCTTCACCTTTGCGTCGTGCTTCTTCAGCGCGTTGGTTGAAACCGTCGATATTTCGAACGCCAAGTTTCGACATTTTCTTGTAACGGTCTTCCATCTCGCGCACCGTCCATTTAAGCGCAACAACCGCTTTTTTCGGATCTGTCACAACAGGCGTTAGAAGATGTGGGATGCCATCATAAACGGACAATTCAAGCATCTTTGGATCGATCATTATCAAGCGGCACTGCGCTGGATTAAAGCGATAAAGGATCGACAAGATCATTGTGTTAATCGCAACAGATTTACCAGAACCTGTGGTACCTGCGACCAGAACGTGAGGCATTTTCGCCAGATCAGCAAAGACCGGTTCACCGCCAATTGTCTTACCCAAGGAGAGCGGCAACTTTCCTTTATTGGCTTCAAAATCACGGCTTGCGATCATTTCACGGAAATAGACTGTTTCGCGTGATTGATTGGGTAGCTCAATGCCGATTGCGTTGCGGCCAGGAACAACGGCAACACGCGCTGCGATGGCGCTCATAGAACGCGCAATATCATCGGCAAGCCCAATCACACGGGATGACTTAATGCCCGGCGCTGGTTCAAGCTCATAGAGTGTGACCACAGGGCCTGGGCGAACATGAATGATTTCACCTTTCACGCCAAAGTCTTCCAAAACGCCCTCAAGCATGCGCGCATTTTGTTCCAGTGCTTCGGGCGATAAGGTTTGGTCGCGAACCACGTTTTTCGGTTCCGCTAACAAATGGATGGATGGAAGCTCGAAATCGCCTGAATCTAACAATGATGCCTGAGCTTCGCGAACAACGCGCTTGCCGGGGCGTGGAGGAGGGGCAGCTTGCGCCACACGCGGGCTTGGGGCAACGGGTTCTTGAACTTGCGCGCGTTGGGAAACGCGTTCTACAGGCTGATATAGCGGCTGGCTCGTATTAACTGCTTCATCCATATAAGGCGCTTCCATTGGTGGCGCATTAAATTCAGGTTCTTGACGGAAAGTTGGTTCAACATGTTGGTTAGTATTTTGCCCATATCCGCCTTGCGCAATTTGAGCATCACCATCATGCATGTCGTATGGAGCTTCATATTCCCAATCGTCAGCAGCTTTGGACTTAAAGCCAAATAATCGACGTAGTCTGGCGCGCATTGTGAACATTGTATGCGCCAAAACGCCTAGCCATAGCGACCCTTCGCGCTCTTCATCGTCTTGAGCGTCAGCGTCATCCCATGGAAGCTCTTCGGGTTCAACTTCATCCGGTAGTTGAACTTTTCTTTGTACAAGACCAGAGGCCTTTAATAGGAGCCATAAAGCAGGTGCAGACAGCATTACAGCCAGCAAAAATGCTAAGATACCGCTTGGGAAATCACCGATAATGGTGGCAGGGAGTTTTAAGAACATATCACCTAATGCACCACCTAGCCCTGTTGGAAGGGGCCAAGTTTCTGTCGTGGGGATCAAACCAAATATGGCTGCTGTCAAAATCACACCAAAGAACCAGGCTGTTAAACGTGAGCTGATGCGATCAAATAACTTACCCCGTAGGAGTGCAATGCCCCAAGCAACAGAGGGAAGCAGCGCAATCACCGATGCCAAACCAAAGAATTGCATCATTAAATCAGCAAAGGAAGCACCGACAAAGCCAAAGACATTTGTCGCAACATTGGCTGTTTTGTGGGAAAAACTTGGATCTAAGACATTCCATGTTGCCAAGGAAAAACTCGCAAAGACTAAGCCAAGAAAGATTGCAAAGGCGCACGCAATTTGAAATTGCCGTTTGAGATAATACGGCATAATTCTCTGGCTTGAATTTCGATCATAGTTACGGTTTGAGGCCGAATGTGCTGTCGTTTGCATGGTCAGAACAGGTCCAAATACGCTGGTTAAACTTAAAGGCAAATCAATGCCTGTGTTTAAGCCCCAAAAAGGGCGTTCGCGTCATGTTACCCGTAGGGGGTTAATACCTCATTAACCATGGAATAAAAGTCAGGAGCTGTTTTTAAAGCGCAAATTAGACGCCAGCTTGTTTTGTAACCACTTGTTCTGAATACAAGTTTCCTGCCATCTCGACACCCACATATTGTCTGAAATAGGCCAGATTAAGTTTGGCAAATTCATTGATAAGGGTGCGTAAAGTGGGTGTATCCTTATACCAGTTTTCGGTTTTAACTTCTGAATTCATAACTGGATAAGCGATAAGCTCTATACCTGATGTGGCTGAGTAAAGCTCTAATAGACTGCGTCGCATATGATAATTATTTGTCACAACAATGAGTGATTTGAAATCTTGCTCTGTTGCCCATTGCGCGATTTCTTTGCCATTGCCGATCGTGTCTTTCGCGTCTTTGCCGATGTCGATACAGCAATTAAATAGTGCTTTATCAGCGCCGGACACACGCAGGATTTCATCATCTGAAATATCTGGGTTTACGCCTGAAATGAACAGACGGTTTGCTTTGCCTTCTTTGAGCAAGCTAACTGCTTCAGTGATCCTGCTTTTGCCGCCGGTTAAAACAACAATAGCATCTGATTTATCAGAAATTTCTGGTGCTTTTAAATTGGCGACATCTTCGGCAAAACGCACAAATCCACCAATGCTTGTTCCGATGGCTAACAGTAAGAGAAGTGCAATCGGTGTCCAGATCCAACCCACCCAGCGAGATTTATTGGCTTCTGGCGCTGGTGATTCGTCAGGCGCATTCGTTGTTGCGCTTGATTGATCGTGTTGTTCGATATCTTTTTCAACAACTTCGTCAGTATTTTCCATACTTCTTTGTACAATTGAAATATGGCAAAGACCAGACCTTTTTATGCTGGTTTTGGGGTAATTGTGTGCAGGTGTAACCTGGCAAAATTAATGGATGATTAGGTCAGATCAGAACGAGCAGGATCGGATCTTACCAAGTCGATTTCGCGAATGGTTCTAATCACCGTAATTCGGGTGGTGAGGGCCGTTAGAATTGCGACGGTTACGATGATAATTGCGATCCCGAGATAACCCGAAGCTCCCATTGAAAAACTACCAAATAATGCGCTGGCTTGATCATTGAGTGCCGTTGCCATGCTTGCATCCTGCCAGATGTCAGTGATGAAAAAGACAAAGGCTGCCAAGCCACCGCCAATTGCCCCGCCGTAAAATCCGGTGAGGAGAAAGTGCTTTTGAAATTCGTTGGCGACAAAGGATGATTCCGCGCCGACGAAATGCAGGACTTCAATAATTTCGTGGTTGACCGACATGGCGCCGCGTGTTGCAAATACAACGGTTAATGTGGTGGCGACTAAAACCAGTGATAATAAACCAACACCGATGAAAACCGTGTTTTGGGCCATGCTGACCAGGCGGCCTGCCCACGTTCTATGATCATCAAGATATGCGTTTGGAATGGTTTCAGTGAGTGTCTTTCTCATGCTGGTGAAATCGGGCGGATTATCTTTATCAATGGTGATGATCAGCAATCTTGGAACGGGCAGCTCATCCATGTCAAAGCCTTCACCTAACCAAGGTTCCAAAAGTCGAGCTGTGTCAGTTTTATCAACGATTTCGGCGCTTAATGTACCTGAAAATTCGAGCGCCAGACTTTTCGCGTCCAGCAGGGCTCTTTCCATATCTTGGTCATCTGCGGGTTTGATTTGGATAGTGATTTCTTCAGAAATTTGGTTCTGCCAGGTTTTTGATGTTTCCTGAATAAGCGTCACAAAGCCAAGTGTGAGACACGCTAAAAAGGACATGATGATAACTACGACAATCAGCGCTTTGCTTGAAAGATTGGCAGGGGGCACAATAGGCGCTGGTGCCCTGAACTGTTGTTTGGCAACCTTTTTGACCTTGGCGACACTTTTTTTGGCTTTATCTATCATAGATGTCGATATGCCCTTCGGATAAAATCATATGCCGTGCGTTTACTTGCTCCATAAGATTGAGATCGTGGGTGGCGATCAGCACCGCTGTTCCTAAGCGATTAAGCTCTTTAAACAGCGATAAAAGTCGCAAAGCCATCGGCGGATCAACGTTACCGGTTGGCTCATCGGCTAACAAAATTTCAGGACGGTCGATCAGAGCCCGCGCAATGGCAATACGCTGTTTTTCACCACCTGATAAAACTTGCGGACGTACATGAATGCGCTCACCCAAGCCCACCCATTCAAGCAGCTCAATGACATCGGCACGATAAGAGCTTTCATCCTTGCCGCGAACGCGCAAAGGCAATGCCACATTTTCGTAAGTTGTCAGGTGATTAAGCAGCCTGAAATCCTGAAACACAATGCCTATGCGGCGGCGCAAAAGAGGTAACTCATCTCTGGGGATATCAACCACATCGCGTCCAAACATGGAAATATTACCGCGCGTTGGGCGCAGAGACATGAACAACAAGCGCATAAGCGTGGTTTTGCCAGCGCCTGAAGGTCCTGTTAAAAATTGGAATGAGTGTTTTGGTATGTCGAAGGTCAGGTCCCGCAAAATTTCCGGACCCATACCGTATCTTACACCAACATTTTCCAATCGAATCAATTTGAGAATCCCTAATTGCTATAAGGAGCTTATAGCTTTATTTGCAGATGCCAGCCAAGTGTTTACACCCATTGTTAGCAGCGTGCTTGCCTAAATTTACCCCTATCACAGAAGAAATTACCGATCTGTTAACCATATTCCTTTACCAATTTTTAAGCGCTTTAGTGCGCGCCTTGTCACGTATAATTCTACATAGAGAAGATTTTATGTCAGCTCACGCTCAACCGCATTCGTTAAAGCAAGCAACATCAGCAATTGGGTCGGAAATTTTTGCATCCTTTGAGCGGGATATTGAAGATGCAATTTTTGAGACAATTATTGATGAAAAAATGCATCGTTCTACGAAGCAGGAAACCTATCATGAGCGAAAGCCAAGTTTTGGCAAATTAAATAGAAACGAAAGTGCTGATGATATGGATCTGCAATCGGGTTTGCAGATCTTTTCAAAACGATCTTCAAGACAAGAGCGAAAACCTTTTGCAAGCCAGATTGTTTTATCATTGGCAGTTTGCGCATTTACCATTGCAATCGTACTGCCCATTGTGTGGATGTTAAATTCGTCAGAAAATGTCGATCAGATTGCGAAAGGGATTAAAAACCTTTCACCAGATGCGTCCATAGCCACAGGCAGCATTGTTCCCAACACCAATATTCCACAGATAATAGAACAAGATGCGCTGGGTTCGACCAATTTGAACAAGCCAAATGTGATCAGCCATGATAAAGGTTCATCTTTATATGCGGTGGGTCAAGGTTCTGTGATTAAAGGGTCTGACGACAGTTCTGTTATTTATTTCAGCTCACAGGACTGATAAAAGCCGCTAAGGCGTTAATATCAGATCGAGAGTGAAATCATGGAAGTAGTGCGCGGCAAGAACATTGATGTTCTTTTTTCAGATAAAGAAATCGAAGAGAAGATCGAACGAATTGCCAATGAAATTGCGGCAAGTCCAAAGAATGATCTTTTGGTTGTTGCCATCTTAAAAGGTTCCTTCATTTTTGCCGCTGATTTGGTGCGTGCACTCTACCGTGCAGGTTTGGCGCCGGAGGTCGAATTCATTACGCTGTCGAGCTATGGTACCGGTACGACCGGTAAGGAAGTTAAAATTATCAAAGATATCGATAGCGATGTGACAGGGCGCGATGTTCTGTTGATCGATGATATTTTAGAATCTGGCAATACACTTCGTTTTGCCCGCGATCTTATGTATGAACGCGGGGCAAAAGATGTGGGCCTTGCGGTGCTTTTGGACAAGGAATCCAAGCGCAAGGGTGAACTTGTTGCCGATCATGTTGGTTTCGTTTGTCCTGACTATTTCGTTGTTGGCTATGGCATGGACGTTGCCTATGCATTCCGTGAATTACCTTATGTTGGGATTGTGACTGGCGACGCCGAATAGACATTCGCTGACCAAGCCACCCATCCGGTAAAAATTGAGAGATTGTTTACCAACAGTCTTTACGCCCCGAAAAGAAATTCGTGTTTTAATAAAATTATCGAAAAGCTCGAATGAATTCGACTTGGCATCACCATAAGATGCGGATTTAGGGATGTGTTCAATGGCCAAAATTCTAATCACCGAAGATGAAACTGCTTTACGTTCATTTGTTGCGCGCGCATTGCGTATGGATGGACATGAAACAACAGAAGCAGAGGATGGCTCAGACGGCCTTGAAAAATTGGGTGAAGACGATTTTGACCTTTTGTTGTCTGATATTCGTATGCCGGTGATGGATGGTATCGCGCTTGCAGAAGAAGCTGCAAAACTTTATCCGAACACCAAAATTCTGCTTATGACAGGTTATGCTGAACAGCGTGAACGTGCTGATAATCTTGAGAAAATCATTGTCGATGTGGTTCCAAAACCATTTTCATTGCCGGATATTCGTACAGCTGTAGCACAGGCTTTGGCTGCTTAATTCTCTTTCGAATATGGACTGATTTATTTAGGATTACTCTGTCGGCTTTAATAGCCGCTCGAGATATTCTTTTTCAAATTCAAGCCTGAAGTTTTCGCCTAGTCGTCTGCGGATAATTTCCAATATCTCGCGTGCGCGTTGGACATTATCGGCATCATCGAAATTGCCGTTGTCGCTGTGACCGTAAATTCCTTCACGTTCGCCACCTTGTCGGCGTCCTAATGGGTCACGTTGTGCACCTTGTCCCTGTTGACCTTGCTGGCCCTGCTGATTGCCTTGACCCTGTCCTTGGCCTTGACCTTGTGCCTGCATTTGTTGCTGTAATTGATTGAGCATCTGCTGCGCACCATCGCGCAAAGCCTGTAACGCGCGTCCTTGTTGGGTGCCAGCTTCACCGGTATTGCCTTCACCAAGTTCACCTTCGGCTTCGCCCATGGCTTCGCCCGCTTCACCTAAACCTTCAGTAGGCTCCAAACCTTCCTGTTCCATCTGTTCCATGAGCTGCTCTAATTGCTCTTGAAGGGCTTGTTGCTGTTGGCGGAGTTGTTCAAGTGCGTCAGCCAACTCTTCCGGTGTCATTGGTTCCTGTTGACCATTTTGGCTGTTTTGTTGGTTTTGCTGATTGTTTTGCTGGTTTTGTGAACGTTGGCGTTCAGCGTCAGATTGTTGTTGTTGCAGATCGAACGTTTGATCCATCAATTGTTGTTGCTGGCGCAGAATCTGCCCAAGCTCTTCCATTTGTTGTTCAATCGGGCTTTGCTCACCGTTTTGCTGCTGTTGTTGCTGTCTATTGGCTTGCAGATTGTTCATCATATTTTGCAAGTCCTGCAGCATTTGCTGGGCTTGTTCGCGATTGCCAGATCTCGCCATATCTTCAATCTGATCTAGCATATCCTGCAAATCTTGTTGCTCAAGTTCCTGCGCATTGGATTGCTGATTTTGAGGTGGCTGATTATTGTTATTGTTTTGCTGGGCAAGCGCTTCTAAAAATTCTTGCATGGCTTCGCGCAACTCTTCCATCAACTGCGCTATTTCTTCATCAGATGCGCCATTTTCCAATGCTTCCGATAATTCGCGTTGCGCATCTCGTAGCCGTTGTTCGGCAAGAGATAGATTGCCATCTTCCAACAGAAGTGCAATTTCCCACAGCTCATCAATTGAACGCAGCAAGGCCTCATCGCTATAAGCAAGCGCTAACCCCTCGCGTGCAGTCTTTACCAAAAGGAAATCGCGAATGCTTGGAATAGTCACTTCTGGAATAATTGTTAGCGCATCGTTGAGCTCAATTGCGCGGAACCGTTCATAGGCGTCAAAGGCGATAATCTGGCGCTGCTCAATGATTGATTGGGCCAGCAGAGATACGAAATTTTTCGCTGGCAAAATTGTTTGCAAAGGCTCTGTGCGCGTTTCTTGGCCTGCGCCATCAATGGCAACAAGGGTGATGTAAACCTCTTCGCCAGCAAGTGGATGATCGGTTAAGTCATAACTGGTATTTGCCAAACCATCTTCACTGGAGCGTCGCGGCAATTGTAAATCAACGATAGGGTCTTCGTAGAGCTGGAGTGCATGGTCATCTGGATCATAAATGGATGTGATTTCCGCGCGTGCACTTACAACACCATAATCGTCCTTTGTTTTATAGGCGAGTTGTAACGCGCCATTTTGGGCTTGCGTTGGCTCCTCGTGAAATTCAATCTCCGGCGGATTATCTTTCACCACGGCGAGTTGCCATGAATGGCGGTCCAACACATTGAGCGTGCCGTCCTCATCCGGAATATATTCAAAACTGCTGGATGAAATTGTGCTTTCTTCACCTTCTGTGAGCGGAAGAATGGTGCCGTCAGTTGCGGTGAAATTGACATCCATTTGTGGCGCAGTTTCATCACGTGCTAATCCGACGATCCGAATGGTCACCTTACTTTGCTCTGGAATTGAAATTGCGGTGTCGCGAGCATCCATCTGATTTAAAAATATCGGTGCGCGATTGGTATAAGCGGGAGGTGTCACCCAAGCATCAATACGCATGAGATCTGCGCTTTGTGCAGCAGGTGGCCGCAAATTCACCACATCAGTCAAGCGTCCAGACTGGCCAGAGAATGAATAAGCAAAGCCTGAAACCAGCAATAACAATACCAATACACGCAAGGCATAAGGATCACGGTCGGGAATGTCAGATTTATATTTCCCACGTTCGACATCTGAAAGTTTGGCCCACATGCGCGCCTGATGCTCTTTCCAGAGTGCTGATGCTGATTGATCACCTGCTTGGCTGATTGATTGAAGTTGAACGGCAATGCCTTCATGGTCAATCTGGTTGTCATGTTCTAATCGCGAATTGACTTCATCATCACTTGGAAGGCGAAACTTCATGAAGTTTCGGAGGGAGACTAAGAATGCGATGGCTAATATTGCAGCAAGAATATAACCAAGCCAATAGGGGATGGTGCGAAACACGCCAAACCATGAGAGCGCAACAAACGCGCCAATAATGGATATGGGCACGAATGCGGCAGACCATAAACGTTCAAAAATCATGATTGTGCGCGTGACCCAGCGATGTCTCGCTAGTCTGCCTTTGATATCAAAGGGGCGTTCGCTCATGGATCCTCACGTCGTTTTCGCTCTGATTTGCAAGGAGCCTAGCACGGTCTTGTGTCAAAAACGAGATAGATATTATTCAATAATTTGTGTGGTATCAGAAACGATTAAGTCTTGTTGATCAAAACCGCGGTCCCAAGCTAGTTCAATGTGTAAAAACCAATCAAAAATGCGAGAACGAAATAGGGTATTAAACTGACACGAAACCAATCGTTTGGATTGGTAAAACCTGCAAAGCTCGCCAAATTCGATGCAAGATTTATCGTTAGATGTAAGAGAATTGCAGGGATGATAGAGCCTTGGGACAATTCAAAGCTGGCGCCGATAATAATCGAATAGGCCATACAATGTAGCCCAAAATATTTAGGTGAAATTTCTGAAATTGGGCTTTCAACCATCCACATGGGGGTGTGCCAGATAAACCATACGACACCTATGATAATGCTTGAAATGAGCCAACCAAATGTTGGGCTTAATTCGAATTGCATAAATCCACGCCAACCAAGTTCTTCTCCCAGCGGGCCTAGAACGAGATTAAGCGCGAACATTGCGGCAAACATTTTTAAACTGATCGTCTCGCGTTTCCCTTTGCCAAATGGCAATAAAATCACCAAAAGAACAAGCGGAGCGGGCGTCAATATCCAAATTTCAAACGGCACATTTGAAAGATTAAAACTGCGAGACATCAATGCAGACAAATTGCCATGATATGCAGTTAACAAAATGGCAGCGAGGCTTGGGCCCCAAACCATGATGAGCCAACACGGCAGTCCAATTGCTGTTTCGGGTGATTGTGCGCCGGGTAGTCGTTTGACACCAAGAAAGCCAATCAGTGATATCGCAAATGTTAAGAGTATAAAAGTAAATACCAGCATTTGCGATTACTCAGCCTATTTTAACCAGTCAGGCATGGAATCCATTGCTATAATGTCCTGAATTTCCAGGCGTGGCCGAATAACGTGATATTCGCTGCCATTGACGAGAACCTCAGGTACAAGCGCGCGTGTGTTATAGGTGCTCGATTGCACCGCGCCATAAGCACCTGCGCTGCTGATCGCAATCAGATCGCCTGGATTGGGTTCGGACATTTGTCGATCAAGCGCAAGATAATCACCTGTTTCGCAAACAGGGCCGACAATATCCGCTGTCATCGCCGGGGAATTCACCGCTGAAATTTCAACCGGCAAAATCTCATGAAATGCATCATATAGTGTCGGGCGAATAAGATCATTCATCGCGCCATCAACAATAACAAAATTTTTCTCGCCACCATCTTTGACATAAATAACTTCGGTGACCAAAATCCCAGCGTTGCCGGCAATTAAACGACCGGGTTCCATAAGAACTTTACAGCCGAGATCCTTCAGTCTTTCTTCGGCAACCTTGGCATAGGCTGTTGGATCAGGCGGTGGAGAATTATCATTTTTATAAGGAATACCCAGGCCACCACCAATATCGACATGATCGATTGTATGGCCCTTTGATCTTAGTTCTTCCACGAGATCCACAACGAGCACAAAGGCATCATCAAAGGGCTGCAGATCCGTGATTTGGCTGCCGATATGCATATCGATGCCGTGCGCATTGATCCCTTCCATTTTGCTGGCGCGGGCGAAAACTTCAGGTGCGCGCTTATAGGAAATGCCAAATTTGTTCTCTTTTTTACCCGTTGAGATTTTGGCATGGGTCTTTGCGTCAACATCAGGGTTTATTCTGAACGAGACCGGGGCTTTGACACCCATTTTTAACGCGCGTTCATTGAGCAGCTCTAATTCAGGTTCTGACTCAACGTTAAAACATAAAATACCAGCTTGTAGCGCTGCATCCATCTCATAGGCTTTTTTGCCAACGCCTGAGAACACAATCTTTTTCGCGTCAATTCCTGCCTGCAGCGCGCGGCGTAGTTCGCCTTCTGAAACGATATCAACGCCTGAACCCAGATCGGCCAGTGTTGCCAATATTGCCTGATTGGAGTTGGCCTTCATGGCGTAGCAAACAAGCGAATCTAAGCCTGAAAACGCGTCTTTATAAACATTAAAATGTCGTGCAAACGTGGCCGTGGAATAGCAATAAAATGGTGTGCCAACTTCACGGGCGATTTCTTGAATAGAAACACCCTCAGCATGCAATACGCCATCGATATAGTCAAAATGGTTCATAATATGCTCGAAAACTAGTCTAAGAGAATGCCAGGTTTTTTAGGCTCATTGACATTCGTAGGTTCCACCACTGGTTCTTCAACGGATGCCGGTGCTATCAGATCAGTTTTGCTGCCACATGCGGACAATACGCCCATAAGAGCGGCTAGCACGATTGTTAGTCTTGAAAGCTTCATGAGCCATGTCCTTTGTTTGGCTTTGTGGTTGGGCAATCTTTTAGCGAAAAAATTGAGGTAGCGCACCCCTTTTCTGAAAGGTGATTTCAAAAAAGGAGGTTACGTTGACGCTTAGCTGGTTAACCAGCTTTTTGATTTCCAATATTTTATCTGTTCACGCACATTGTCAGGAGCCGTTCCACCAAAGCTTTTGCGGGAGGCGACAGATGCTTCAACGGTCAATACAGAATAAATATCTTCTGTAATTGCACTGTTGATCTCTTGCAGGTCAGATAGCTTGATCTCATGCAATTCGATATTTTGTTGCTCGGCAAGGGCGACAGCTGCACCTGTTGCATGATGGGCGTCGCGGAATGGAAGTCCAGCTTCACGTACGAGCCAATCTGCTAAATCGGTTGCGGTTGAGAAACCGGAACCTGCAGCTTTGTGCATGGCATCCTTGTTCACATGCATATCTGAAACCATGCCTGCCATAGCAGCTAATGCAAGTTCCAAACTATTTGCCGCATCAAAAACCTGTTCTTTGTCTTCCTGCATGTCTTTTGAATAGGCTAGCGGAAGCCCTTTCATGACCGTCAAAAGACCAACCATTGCGCCATTAATCCGCCCAGTTTTTGCGCGCACCAATTCAGCTGCGTCTGGGTTTTTCTTTTGTGGCATGATGGATGAGCCTGTTGAGAATGAATCTGACAGTTTCACAAAATTAAATTGCGGTGTTGACCAAACGACGATCTCTTCAGCAAGGCGCGACAAATGCGTGGCGCAGATCGTTGCCACAGATAAATATTCCATCGCAAAATCTCGATCAGAAACACTGTCCAATGAGTTACGCGTTGGTTCCCTAAAACCAAGCTTTTCAGCTGTTTGATGACGATCAATCGGAAAGCCTGTTCCTGCAAGCGCTGCTGCACCCAATGGACATTCGTCCAAACGATCAATGCAATCCAATACGCGTGATAAATCGCGATAGAACATTTCTACATAGGCCAAGCAATGATGACCGAATGTTACCGGTTGCGCTGTCTGCAAATGCGTGAAACCCGGCATAACCGTGTCTGCATGTTCTTCGGCGCGTTTGACGAAGGCTGAAATAAGCTGCTCGATCAGTTTCGCGGTTTTGCCCAATTCAGCTTTCACCCAAAGGCGGAAATCAAGTGCAACCTGGTCATTGCGCGAGCGGGCAGTGTGCAGGCGGCCAGCTGTCGGGCCGATCAATTCGCGCAGGCGAGATTCAATATTCATATGAATATCTTCAAGCGCTCTGGAATATTTGAAATCACCACTTTCAATCTCTGACAAAATTGTGTTCAACCCGTGAGTGATTTTGTCGCGATCTTCTGCCGAAATTATGCCATTATCTGCAAGC
>JAHDFS010000191.1 GCA_020628035.1 Rhizobiaceae bacterium | reverse complement strand
ACTCCGCCGCTTGAACTTGCTGTTCAGGAAAGAAATCTTCAGGGAAATGGGTGAGCGCGCTCATCACTGGATAAGGTGTGAAACCACCCAATGCGCAAAGCGAGCCGAATTTCATAGTGTTGCAAAGATCGGTGAGAATTTCGATTTGCTCTTCGGCATCTACACCGTTTTTAATGTTATCTGCAACTTCGACACCGCGTGTTGAACCAATGCGGCACGGGGTGCATTTACCGCATGATTCAATTGCGCAGAATTCCATGGCGAACCGCGCTTGCGCGAGCATATCAACCGTATCGTCAAAGACGACAATACCGGCATGACCGATCAAACCGTCTTTGGCTGCAAATTCCTCATAATCAAATGGCGTGTCAAACAGATCACGGGGGAAATAGGCGCCCAATGGGCCTCCAACTTGAACAGCGCGAACAGGACGACCCGAATATGTACCGCCACCGATTTCATCGACGATTTCTCCAAGTGACATACCGAAGGCTGCTTCGAACAATCCACCATGTTTCACATTACCGGCAATTTGAATTGGCATTGTGCCGCGCGAACGTCCCATGCCGAAATCAGCATAGAATTTCGCACCTTTATCCATAACGATCGGCACGGATGCGAGTGAAATGACGTTATTGACCACCGTGGGCTTGCCCATGAAGCCTTTATGCGCAGGAAGAGGTGGTTTTGCGCGTACAATGCCGCGTTTACCTTCTAAGCTTTCGAGCAATGATGTTTCTTCACCACACACATATGCCCCTGCCCCAATGCGCACTTCAATATCAAATGGATATCCTGAACCCAGCACAGAAAGACCCAAAATGCCTTCATCTTTGGCGATTTGGATCGCTTTGTTTAGAATAATACCCGCATCCGGATATTCAGAACGAAGATAGATATAACCTTTTGTCGCGCCTACAGCATGGCCAGCAATGATCATGCCTTCGATCAACACAAATGGATCGCCTTCCATGATCATGCGATCAGCAAAGGTGCCGCTATCGCCCTCATCGGCATTACAAACGATATATTTTTGATCGCTTTGCGCTTCGAGGACCGTTTTCCATTTAATGCCGGTTGGGAAACCTGCACCACCGCGACCACGAAGACCAGATTCTGTAATCTGGGCCACGACATCGCTTGGGGTTTTCGCAAGCGCGTTTTGCAGGCCTTTCAAGCCATCATTGGCTTTGTAATCTTCAATAGACAGCGGATCAGTGACACCACAACGCTGGAACACCAAACGCGTTTGCTTTTTGAAAAACGGGATTTCTTCTGTCAAACCAAGGCTTAAAGCATGGTCTTGTTTGCCTTCGAACATGCCAGCATCGATCAGTGACGCAACATCATCGACGTTGACCGGGCCATAGGCCACACGGCCTTGATCAGTCTCAACTTCAACCATTGGCTCAAGCCAGATCATGCCGCGGGAACCGATCCGGATTATTTGAACGTCTGAATTTGTATTTGCAATGGCTGACGCTACATCATCAGCGCCAAGGGCTACCGCTGCGCTATCTAGTGAGATAAAGATCTTCGTGGTCATTGGCTCACCTCTTTTGCAAGCGCTTCGATTTTAGCGTCATCAAGACGGGCGACCAATTTGCCATCAACCATGGCAGCCGGTGCACAAGCGCATAGTCCGAGGCAATAGGTTGCTTCAACAGTCACTTTGCCATTCTCTGAGGTTTCGCCCCAGCCAATGCCTAAAAGTGATAATAATTTCTCAGAAAGTTCATTTACGCCCATGGATTGGCAGGCTTCTGCACGGCAAATTTTGACGACATGATCCCCTGCAGGCTCGCTGCGATAGTCATGATAAAAGCTCACCACGCCATGCACTTCTGCTTTTGATAGATTTAATTTATCGGCAATCACAGGTAACGAATCTTGCGGCACAAAACCAAAATGGTCTTGTATTTCGTTTAGAATGGGCAACATTGGCCCTTCAAGTGATTGTAATTCTTGTATAATTTCAGAAGTGACCGATGTGATCTCTTCCACATTCGCCTCAACAGACATATGCATCTACCCTCAAGCATATTTATATGCCTAGGATGATCGCTCTTTTAAAGGTGGAAATCAATAATCCAATACCGTTGAACGATTGAAATATTCAATCGTTCTCTTTGTTCATACAATAAGGTTTTTCTTACACGATTAGGTTCTTTTTGGCTAAAACATGTGCTTCTTGCAAAAGCGCCGATACATTGGGTGTATTAGGTTCACGTTTTGCTGCAACAACACCCACAATGTGCTTTGCATCCGGATTTTTGATCGGAATTGCACGGATATTTTCACCAAAACCCATCAGATCAGCGATATTGACCGGAATAATACTCGCCCATTCGCCATTCATGATGTGAGAGAACAAAACCAACATAGAATTGGATTCAAGCGCGGGTTTTATATTCACGCCTGCATCTTCTAAATGTTTGTTCACAATGCGCCTGTTTTGCATGTCTGGCGTGAGCAAACACAACGGAATATCGCCAAGTTCAGCCCATGTAACGCTATCGCGATCACTGTATTTACTATCGGCTTTCACAATCAGCTGAAATCGCTCAGCATATAATGGCAAGGAAACAGTCCGCCCGGTGAGCGGTTCATCATTAAGATATGTTATGCCGATATCGATATCAAAGTTTTCGAGCTTTGCGAGCACCTCTATTGATGTGCAGGCCGTTACTGACAAGGTGACTTTGGGATGCTTCTTGATAAAGGGCGCTGTCAGCTCATGCAGCATAGCAGACGCTGTTGGGATGGTTGCAATGCGAACGTGTCCGGAAAGGCCGTTGCGCGCCGTGCGCATTTCTTCACGCATGGAACGCGTATCATCAACAATACGCCGCGACCATTCCAAAACACGTTGGCCTTCTTGTGTGAGACCTTTAAAGCGTGATCCGCGTTGAACCAGTACAACACCCAGCTGGTCTTCCAATTGTCGGATGGCAGATGAAAGTGTGGGTTGCGTGATCCCGCAAGCATCAGCGGCGCGACCAAAATGCTGATGCTTTGCAAGCGCAATAAAAAATTCCAGTTTATCAATCATTCAACACTCCCAAGCTGACCCCGCGCCAAGTCTCGCCTCAAAACAAGTCTAGTCTCATAATATGAGACAAGCATAATATGCAAGCGGCGACCCGCTTTACGCAAGTCGCCGCTTAAAACAAATTAGAACTGGCAGAATGATCAGCCGGAATTGGCCATATAGCGCCAAGAATATGAATTTGCCTTGGCTGGCTCATTCATTGACGGCTGATAATGGTGCTCAATTGCTGGCACATGACCTGCTTCAAGATGCTTAATTGTAGGCTCGTCACTTACTTCAAAACTATCAATTCCGCAACGAAGCATCAGCGGCACCTGATCAAGAAGAACCTGACCATAAGCTCTGATTTCCCCTTTAAAACCAAGGCGATCGCGCAATAATGCAGCATGCGAAAAAGCACGCCCATCGGCAAAGGCAGGAAAGTTGACTGCAATAATTGAAATATCACCGAGCTTGTCAGACAATTCCATCACATCATCGGCAGGTTCGACAAAAACTGCCAAGTCACTTTCGCTTGCTGTGACTGCATCCGCAACAGAGAGATATTCAGCACCTTCGGAAAGATATCCCCAAGTGTTCTCGCTTAAAAAGCCGTTCTTTGTCCAAATTTTTGACATATCAAAGGCTCCTATGCGGCTGTCTTTTCGCCGTAAAGCGCAGTTTTAAATGGTTTCATGCCCAATCGACGATAGGTCTCAATAAAGGTTTCATCATCTGATGAACGCAGTTCGAGATAAGTATCGACCACTTTTTCGATCGCATCGGTAATGGCATCTGGCTCAAAGCCCGGTCCCATGATTTGTCCAACAGATGTATTTTCATCAGCTGAACCACCTAATGTGATCTGGTAAAGCTCGGCACCTTTTTTCTCAACGCCAAGAATACCAATGTGACCGACATGGTGGTGACCACAGGCATTGATACAACCAGAAATCTTGATCTTCAGCTCACCGATTGTCTTTTGACGTTCAGCATCTCCAAAACGATTTGAAATCTCTTGAGCAACCGGAATTGAACGCGCATTGGCAAGCGCACAATAATCAAGTCCAGGACATGCGATAATGTCAGTGACCAGGCCAGCATTACCCGTTGCCAAGCCATTGGCGGCAAGAACGCGATAAAGCGGTTCAAGATCTGCCAAAGCCACATGCGGGAACACAAGATTTTGCTCGTGCGTTACTCGAATTTCATCGTGACCAAATTCTTCAGCCAAATCAGCCACAAGATCCATTTGCGCGTCCGTTGCATCACCTGGCACACCACCAATTGGTTTGAGTGAAATTGTCACCGTGCCATAATCAGGGTGCTGGTGGGGGCCAACATTTTGCTGGATCCAAGTAGCAAAAGCAGCATCTGCTTTTTTCCACTGAGCCAATTGCCCCCAACCTTCAGCGCGATCTGGAAGATTTGGTTTTTCGAAATATTTAGTGATCGCTTCAATATCAGCATCTGGCAGTTTCAGATCAGTATCTTTCAAATGCTGCCATTCAGC
>JAHDFS010000190.1 GCA_020628035.1 Rhizobiaceae bacterium | reverse complement strand
ATCGGCGGTGGCATCCACTGCGCTACACAGCAGATGCCAAAGGTTTAATGGGTCTTAACTGAGACGATTGTTCCGGAATCAAATTCTCAATAATTGAGTTTAAACTCTTGAAACAACGCACCATTTGGATAATCCGTTGAAGCGACAAGCGTTAAATCAACAAGGTGATCACCTTCGCCAAACAACTTGATACCTGAACCCAAAATGATTGGCGCACGCTTAATCCGAAGTATATCAATCAGCTTGTTGGCCAACATCCAATTGGCCAATTCGCCGCCACCACAAAGATAGATGTCGCCATCGCTATCGTGCTTAATTTCTTCGATCGCGTCTTTGCTCACGCAAGATAACAATTCCACGTCTGAACTTTGCGGCAATGTAATGCTTTCCGATAAAACAATGGACCGCATATGCGGATAGGGGTTTTGTCCAGGTTCAAGCCCATATCGATAGCCAACCTCGTAAGTTCTTCGGCCCATCAAACAGGTTTTATAGCTATGTAATCGTCTTTGATAATCATCAACAATGGCTCCAGACTGCGCAAAACGCGACACATCTTCTAATGGGCCAGATATAAAGCCGTCAATTGACACGGCGACGTCATAAATAAGGGGATGCATGAAATGCTCCTTTGAAAATAAGTCTTTATTCGCGTGGATCACGCGATCGAATATGAATAAGACTTATTTGTTCATCGGCAGAGCACTCCTGTTTGCGTTAGCATTAAGATAAGCTGTGCGCAGAGGCAAGCGCAGCGTTTATTGAATGCAGTGTTGATTGAAAAATAACTGAAAAGGTGTGGCATTCTTGTACCACACCCATTGCGCGTTTATCCCAAAAGGTCGAGTTTTGGCATCAATCCCAAAAGATGTTTGCTATATTCGTGTTGCGGATTGTTAAAGAGCTCTTCGGTCTCAGCAAGTTCGCAAATCTGCCCCGAACGCATCACTGCAATGCGATCGCAGGTTTGGCGAATAACTGGCAGATCATGACTGATAAACAGCATAGTGAGCCCCAAATCTTCCTGCAAATCCTTCAAAAGATTGAGAATTTGCGCTTGAATAGACACATCAAGCGCAGATGTCGGTTCATCGCAAATCAATATTTGCGGACGTGTGGCCAATGCACGGGCAATAGAAATACGCTGCCTTTGACCGCCTGAGAATTCATGCGGATAACGATTGGCAACGGCTGCCCCTAATCCAACATGATCGAGCAGATCACCAACGATTTGCCGTGTTTCAGCTTCAGAACTTGTCAGCTTATAAAAACGGATTGGTTCTGCCACAATGTTCATCACATTCATCCGGGAATTTAATGATGAGTAGGGGTCTTGGAAGATCATTTGCAATTTGCGTCGCGCTTGCTTGACCTGCGGGTCGCGCTGATTGCCAAGAACACTTTGACCCTGGATCGAGATTTCGCCGTGATCTGGGGTGTAAAGTCCAGAAATTAGCCGGGCGATTGTAGATTTGCCAGAGCCACTTTCACCCACAATGCCGAATGTTTCGCCAGGTTTGATGTCAAAATTCACATCATTAACGGCGCGCAGCATTTTGCGGTTTTTCTTTAAAAGCGCGTTTTGCAATGTGAATGAGAGATCAAGATTTTTAACCGACACAGCCGGGGTTTCATCTTCCGACTGATGGCGTGCTTTACCCAGCCAATGAGTGGCGATATCGATCGGCTTGCGGCTTGCACCTCCTTCAATATAGTCCACCGCCTCAAAACGATGATATTTCTTATCAGCCCGAGGGACTGCTGAAATCAGTGCTTTGGTATATTCATGTTGCGGGTCACCCAATATTTGAGCAACTTTACCAGTTTCTACGATCTTACCGCGATACATCACAGCAACACGGGTGGCGATTGACGCGATAACGCCAATATCATGGGTCACAATAATCACACCCAATTGGCGCTCTTCGCAAAGTTGCTTGATCAGATCCAGAATTTGCGCCTGGATCGAAACATCAAGCGCTGTTGTTGGTTCATCGGCAATCACAAGATCTGGCTTGCCAGCAAGTGCGAGCGCAATGACAACGCGTTGACGCATACCGCCTGAAAATTGGTGCGGATAGGCTTTAAGGCGCAAATCAGCATTATCGATGCCAACACCCTCTAAAAGCTCAATGGCGCATTCAACGGCACGCTTTTGGTCATAACCACGGGTCTTGATAATAGTCTCAACCAACTGGTCGCCAATTGTCATTAAAGGATTAAGCGCAGTTTGAGGATCTTGGAAGATCATTCCAATCCGGTCACCACGGATGGAGCGCATCTCAGCCTCTGTCCGGCCACGAATTTCTTCGCCCTGGAACATGATCGAACCACCTGCAACACGGCCAGGATGCTCTAGCAAATCGACAATTGCATTGCCGATCGTTGATTTACCGGCGCCAGATTCACCCACTAGACCCAAGACTTCGCCCGGAGCGACGGTGAGATTAATGTCCTGCGCGGCTTTAATTGTGCCTCTGCGGGTCACAAATTCCACATTTAGGTCAGTGATTTTTAACAACTCAGACATAGATCACCGTAATTTCGGGTTGAGCGCATCGCGCAACCAGTCGCCAAATAGATTGACGGAGAAGACCAAGATTACCAAAGCAATGGCGGGGAAGAGGGTGATCCACCAAAGACCGGAGAATAAGAATTCATTCCCCACGCGGATCAATGTGCCAAGCGATGGTGTTGTGGGTGGAATGCCTTGACCCAAAAAGCTCAGCGTAGCCTCTGAGATGATCGCTGTGGCCAAACCAAGCGTTGCCAGCACCAATACAGGACGCAAAACATTTGGCAGCAAATGGCGCACCATAATCAGCCATGACGGCAAACCAATCACGCGGGCTGAAGCAACATATTCTTTATTGGCTTCCACCAGCGTTGCACCGCGGGTGATCCGTGCAAATTGCGGCCAATCCGAAAGGCCAATCGCGATGATCACCACATAGATGGCAAATTCATCGCGCACATCAACCGGCAAGAATGCGCGGCCAATACCATTGATTAAGATCGCGAGCAAAATGCCAGGAATAGTCAATTGAACATCGGCAATCCGCATGATGATCGCATCAAATGTCCCGCCTAAATAACCGGAGATAATGCCGAGCGTAACGCCCATAAGCATGCCCAAAAATACCGCGGCTAATCCAACAATAATAGAAAGTCGCCCACCATAGAGGATGGTCGAGAGCATGTCGCGGCCCTGATTATCAGTGCCAAGCAAATAGCGATCATCACCGCCGGCAAAACTTGGGGGAAGCTTTCCATCCCAGAGCGAAATCTGTGCTGGGTCAAACGGATTATATGGCGCAATGAGCGGTGCAAATAACGCAGCTAAAATAAAGATCAGCGTTATAAAGGCCGCAATCATCGCAGATGGCGATCTCAGGAATGAATGTAGGACATCACTGTCCATAAAACGCGCAAATCGCGAAGGGGTTTCTGATGAGCTTAAATTTGTCATGATCTATCCATTACCCATCGTCTAACTATTGCCAATGCGAATACGCGGATCAACCGCCGCATATAAAAGATCAACAACCAAGTTGATGATCACAAACAAGATTGCCACGAAGACCAAATATGCCGACATGATGGGAACATCTACGAAATCCACGGCTTGAATGAACATCAATCCTGTGCCCGGCCATTGAAACACAGTTTCGGTAATAACCGAGAACGCAATCAAACCACCGATATTCAAACCGATAATCGTGATGACCGGCACAAGCGTGTTGCGCAAAGCGTGGCCATAATTAATTGCACGTTCTGATAGCCCGCGTGCTCGGGCAAATTTAATGAAATCAGTTTGCATGACTTCCATCATTTCAGCCCGTACCAATCGCAAAATCATGGTGAGTTGGAAAAGGCTGAGTGTAATGGCAGGCAGCAAGATCGAGCGCCATCCTTCAATTGAAAGAAGCGATGTTTTCCACCAGCCAAAATCAATCGTGCCAGCGCGCCCGGAAGAGGGGAGCCATCTTAAGTGCACAGCGAAAATGTAAATCAGCGCAATGCCGATGATAAAGGTTGGTAGCGAAACACCGATCAGCGAGGATGATAATATACTTCGCGATATCCATGAGTTTCGGTGAATACCGGTATAAACACCCGCCACAATGCCCACAATGAGCGAGATGATGGCAGACACAAATACCAGCTCAAGCGTGGCTGGCAGGCGTTCCATGATCAATTTATCAACGGGTTGTTTGATGCGATAGGAAATACCAAAGTCACCTTGCAGCATGTTGCTGACAAAGCGGACATATTGAACAGGGATAGGATCGTCCAATCCGAGTTGCAGGCGGATCTCAGCGCGGCGTTCGCGCGTTGCGTCTTGCCCCACCATATTGTTAACGGGGTCACCTACAAAATTGAATAGAGAAAAAGCGACCGCAGAAACGACCGCCATAACGAGAATGGATTGTGCTAAACGACGTGCGATAAATGCAAACATGCGAAATCTTTATTGCGTCCGAAAAGGCCGCTGTTGCGATTGAAAAAATAAACGGGGCGATCAACGCCCCGTTCAGGATTTCAAAGATTAGTTTTTGACGATGAAGCGAGGACGAGGCTGGTCGTCTGCTGCAATTGGAATGTCAAAATTATCAGCCATGCCCCAAGCTAGAACCT
>JAHDFS010000189.1 GCA_020628035.1 Rhizobiaceae bacterium | reverse complement strand
TTTGGTGCACCTGCAACCTGTTTGGCTGCGATCACAGCGGCCATGTGCGCCAATGAAGATTCCCATAAAGACCCAAGCCAGCGCTATTGGACGGCGGTGATATCGGGCGGGATTTATTGTGTGTTTGGCTTGTTTGCCGCGGTTATCACAAGCGTTGCAATCATCGCGCCGCCCATGCTGCTTGAGACATTGACCGGCGTTGCGCTTTTGGGCGTGTTTGCAAATTCAGCTTCTGCTGCCTTAAGCGAACCTGACACGCGCGAAGCGGCCGCGGTGACATTTTTGGTCACAGCGTCAGGGATCACCGTTTTTGGTTTGGGCGCTGCCGTATGGGGCTTGATCGCAGGGGCCCTAGTTATTGCAGCATCAAAATATATTCGCAAATAATCAGCGGGGCGAGGGGGTGCCCCGCTGATCTTTACGTAACTATTCGATCTTTTTACTCGACTTTACCCGGCAAGCTGAGATCGCCGGAGGCAACGTCAAAGACGTCTGTTACGCAAAGTAGGGGCGCATGCACGCTTTCATTCACGCGCAAGGCAGATGTCACCCCATCAAAGGACGCACCTTCTGCACCGCCGAGTACAGCGGCATTAATGGTGATTTCAGGTCCGTCAAACACGGGAGTAAAGACCGGGCTATCCAAAAGGATTGGAAATCCCGGCCATGTGGCAGGCAATTTCGGTGTTGCGCCTTCAGGGATATCTTTGACCGCCAAAGCCCCTTCGCCGCAAGCTTCTGTTGGGGCAAGAACAACCCAATGGCTGTGCCATACGCCGCCATCATCACCTGTATTGCCATTGAGATTTTCATCAAAAAGCGGCGTGTCATCAAAATCTGGATGGCTGGTTGCGGCCATGGCTAATATACCGGCACCTTCGTCAAATCCCACCACAGATGGGTCAAGTGACGTTGGCCAGACGTAAGACCATACGGGCGCGCCACCCACTGCGCCTTTAGCTTCTGGCTTATCTGCGCCCGCCTGGCCGTTTGTGGTCATGTGAAAGGTCACTTGATTGCCTTTGCGGTGCACATAGGCGGCCAAAATATCAAAGGAAGCGGTTTTTGTGCTGTCCGCATCGGATAAAACCGCACCTTTTTGATGGATTGCATGATTGTGATTGCCATCCGCGATAGCCGGACCCGTAAGCAGGGCAATTGAGCCAGCGGCTAATAAAATCTGCATCGTGTTTTGTGTCATATCTTTCTCCAACTTATATAATAGCGACTCGCTATTAATAGCATGAAAGAAATGATTTGCAATAATAGTTTTGACTCGCTATTAAATGTGTATGAATGAATCACATAACACACGCATAAAAGAATTAATCGACCGACTGGGGCGGATCATTGCAGCTGACGAGTGGATCAACGACATCAATCCCTCGCAATGGACAGCGCTCTATTATCTGGCGCGCGCAAACCGGTTATCGCGTTCGCCTTCGCAAGTTGCTGATTTTATGTCCGCAACGCGGGGGACAGTGTCTCAAACGCTCAAAGCCCTGGCGCGTAAGGGTCTAATCGAAGAAGTGCGATCTGAAAGTGATAAAAGATCCATTTCTTATTCCGTTACAGGTGAGGGTGATGAGCTGTTGCGCACAAAGCAAGGCATCGACAATGCGCTGGCGCGTATTGATGATGGTCAAAAAGATGCACTTCTTTCAGGCCTTGAAGCCGTTGTTCATAATCTTCTGATCGAACGAGATATGCGCGCTTTTGGCATTTGCAAAGCTTGTCGCCATCATCGTTATGATGAAAATGGCCATTTCTGCACACTGCTAAACGAACAATTGCGCAGCGAAGAAGCCGACCAAATATGTCACGAATATGCAAAGGCATCTTAAATGAGCTCCATCCCCGATTTGTCTGCTGAAATTATCTCGGTTTTCATTGGCAAGGTTGAAGACCGCTGGCCGGATAAAGCACCTTCCGCAATTCGAAAACATGCAACAGATGCGGTTCTCGAGCTGAAGGAGCATGGTTTTACAGCCGACAATCAAGCCGACAAAAAAGTGCATGGCGGGCCCGAGAAAGCCATCCATCATTATGCGGCTGACCATATGGAACATTGGAAATCTGAGTTTGCTGATAAAGTGGATTTCTTTGTCCCGGGATGTTTCGGTGAGAATATCTCAACCTTGGGACTCACTGAACAAAATCTATGTCTGGGTGATGTGCTGACCATGGGAAGCGCAAAAGTGCAGGTCTGTCAGGGTCGGCAGCCGTGTTGGAAGCTCAATGCGCATACCGGCATCGATAAGATGGCGCCGTCCTTTCAACGCTCAGGCCGTACGGGATGGTATTACAGGGTCGTTGAAACAGGTCAGGTCAAATCGGGTGATGATATGCGCTTGGTGGAGCGTTCTATGCCTGAATGGTCTTTGGCGCGGCTCATACAAGCACGATTTGGTCCCAAAATAGATCCAGTTATCGCGCAAGAATTATCCGAAAATCCATTATTATCAGAAGCCTGGCGACGATCCTTTGCTAAGAAGGCCGACCGAACTTTCGTTGAAAACACGGATGCGAGGCTTAAGGGGTAGATTGCCTTTTTTAACGCGCAACTCACTAAAGTATGTAAATTGTATTCGTTTCTGTTAGTCTCCCCTTACAGTTGTGTGGTATCGTAGCCCAAAGGAGAGCGAGATGAACAAAATAGCCGATATACTCATAGCAGCGATTGCGCTTTTACACTTCGTCATTGCCTATGTGGAAATGTTCGCATGGACAACGATCGGGCCTAAAATGTTTGCATCTTTCCCGGCTGAGCTCTTTGAACCAACCCAAGCCATGGCCGCCAATCAAGGCATTTACAATGCGTTTTTGGCGACAGGTCTTGTCTGGTCACTGTTCATCAAAGATCAGGTTTGGCACCGAAATGTCGCCGCGTGTTTCTTATTGTTTGTTGCAGCTGCTGGTTTGTTTGGCGCAGCGACGGTTTCCATCAAGATTTTGTTTGTGCAAACAGTGCCATCGATGATCGCACTTATTTGCCTTTATTTAGGGAAATCCAAGCAAACGGCATGAGAGATGGCGGCAATCATAGCGTTTTAGCTTTTTGATAAAATCCGTAAAGCCCTGAAAATAACAGCATAGAAAGTCCCACCATGCTGACCCAATCGGGCACATCACCAAAGACCAAAATGCCTAGCACAGTTGCTGAAATCAGCTGTGTATAGACAAGTGGCGCTAACATGGATGCATCCGCCATTTTGTTGGACATAACCAATAAAAGATTGCCGATCGCGGATGCTATTGCTGACAAGAGTACGAGGAAGATCAGCATCGGATTACTTAAGTCGGGTATGTTTGAAAGGCCGATTGGTGCCATGAAGATGGAGCCAATCATAAGATGAGAGACCAACAAACTGCGCGCATTGGCGACACCTGCGAGCCATTTGGTTGAAACCAAGAAGCAACCGTAAAAAACACCGGACAACAAGGCATGCGCCGTGCCGATTGTAAAGGAAATACCCGGCTTAATCACCAACAGCATACCGACAAATCCTATAAATAAGAGCACCGTGCGTGATGTTGATATTTCTTCTTTGAGCAGGAGCGCTGAGACGAAATAGGCCACAATCGGACCGATAAAAAAGGCTGCAAATGTGTTAGCAAGGGTCTCAGTTTCAAGCGCAATCAAGATATTTGAGATCGCACCTGTCACCAACACCCCGCGGACCCATACACGCCAGTTTTTCAAGATCGACAAATCAAAGCCGCGGAACAAATAAACAGCCATGATAAAAATAATGCCTAAGAAAAATCGCGACCAACCTACAAATTGCGGCGCGGCACCATAATTGACAATGAGCAGTTTGCCTGCTGCATCACCCAAAGGGATAAACATCATCCCTGTGATCATGATCAAGACTGGTTTTATTGTATCGGATACCATCGCGCGCCCATAAAAAGAATATACCAGCAATATCAGGTTTTATAGCAAGCAGTAATCATTTGTTTTGATCCGTTCAAAACTTTTGTGAATGAATTACGCATCGCCGCTTGACTTGGAGTAACTCCAAGCTGCTACCTTTCCTCCATACAGAAATTTTTAGGGTGAATTTATGCGAATAAAGCAAGCGTCGGAAGTGAGTGGATTATCACCAGACACCATTCGATATTATGAAAAAGAGGGCATTCTGCCCACAATCGCGCGCGACGAGACCGGTCAGAGGTCGTTTTCTAAGGATAATCTTAATTGGATGGGGCTTTTGCAATGCCTGCGTCAAACCGGAATGCCCATGCGAGATATGTCACGCTATGCGCAATTGGTCCACAGCGAAGAAAACACGATTGCAGAGCGCATTGAGATCTTAAAATCCCACCAAGAGAGACTGGCTGAAAAACGCCAGGAGCTTGAAAAATGTGAGGCAATGGTGAGCTTTAAATTGGGTATTTATCAGAAAAAGGGAGATCTGCACTCATGAAAAACATTACAACATGGAATGGCAAATCAGCCCCGCGCATCGGCATCGGCACTTGGGTTATGGGTGGCGAACAATATTGGGATGGCAAGCCAACGGGCTGGGTTGGAGTTGATGATCAGGAAAGCTTAAAAACCCTTCATACAGCATTTGATATGGGAGTTCGGATTATCGATACGGCCAATTCTTACGGCGGTGGCCATTCTGAAAAGATCATTGCTCAGGCGCTCGC
>JAHDFS010000188.1 GCA_020628035.1 Rhizobiaceae bacterium | reverse complement strand
ACCGCATAGGGGCTACGCATTACAAATCCCTTTAACTCAATACTAACCTAAACTACCAAGTAGTGGTTAACCGCAGGTATACAACGCTCGAAGAAATTTGCAGATAATGGCCGCTCTTAACCGCATTCAAATGAGGCCAATAAATTGCATAAGTATATGATTAAAAAATTGAATATAGATCAGATTAAGAAATTTCTGAGAATTTCTTTAGCGTCCAACCACCTGAGGAAGATTTGCAGCTTAGGCCTTGATAAAGGCTAACACCTTCAAAGCTAAGCAAGGATGTTTTGAAATCTCGACAAAGCGTATTGCCAGCAGTTCGTTCTGAAATATAGGTGATTTCACCTTGGCTACCGGTGACGTCGTTTGACCACGCCAAACCTGTGGGCGTTTGTGGATTGGCACTATCTAAACTTTCAACTGCAGCCAAAAATTCAGGTCCAGATTTTGAAACAACCCGCTGAATGGTTAAAGCATCGGCCAAAACCGCATCGCTGAGTTGGATCTTGTCATATGACGCTATTGAATAAGCAGCGATATCATTTGACGCTTGCATAGTCGTCGTTACAGAGCTCATGCAACCGGCAAGTGACATAGCGCTTAAAAGCAAAGCTACTTTGCTGGCAAGGCGTGACGCATTTCCAAAAGATGAATTGATAATCTTCGTCATGATTGAAATCAAAATACCTAAAAACTGCATAAAACTATTAAGCTATTAGAAAGCATTATGCCGCAGGTAGGGTTAACAATATGTGACCAGGATGAAATTATTCGTCATAAGTACTGGTATAGAGGCGTTTATGCGCCAATCTGAACCACTTATTTGCGATATGAGCGCACCTTAACACTGAGCAGTATTAACTATATTAAACCGGGAAAGTCCGGTTTAATTGCCCGTTTTCAACGATATGTTGTGGTCATAATTTATTGAGGTAAGTTTTTATTTACTATCTTTGAACAATCCAAAACAAGCACGATTGATTTTGTTTTAACGCAGCAAACTCTGAAACTTATTCGCTATCCGAGGGAAAAATTTAAACGGTAAGCCCGAAGCCAAGGCGCCAACATAGCGATTGCTTTGATAATAACCATTTAGCGATATCCGTTGTATTGAATGTAGATTGTTTTTTGCTGAAGCCTGCAGAACATCAGGTTCTGTTGACACAGCCAATTCAAATCCCAAAGCCTTAGCAGCTTGATATTCACGCTGGTTAGCGTTTTCTAACTTACCATATGGGAAGGCAATATTTGTTGGTCGGACGGATGTCATCGTCTCGATGTCACGTCTGGATTGGTCAAGTTCAAACGTCACTTGTTTGTCGGTTAAAAGAGCAAGGTTTGGATGAGATACGGTATGTGCACCAATTTGCGCCAATGGCTCTGAAGACAACTGTTTTAACTCATCATCATTCATGATGAGCTGATCGGTGATGTCGATTGGCTGAACTCCATTTTCCCGTGCCAATTCATCAAGGCGCCCAATAACTTCATCTTGATCCAGCATCATTACGTCATGGGCAAGCCAGCAAAATAGGCTGTACTTCTCGGCAAGATTACCTGCTTCTATGGAGCGTGGACCATTCCCAAGATCAAACTTTAGATGATTGATTTTGATTGCAAGTTCAGTGATGGTTTCCCACCAAATTGAATGTTGACGCGTGACAAAGCCACTACAGGCAAAAACCGTAAATGGAATATTGTGTTTTTTAAACACTGGCAGAGCATATTCACAGTTATTGCGATATCCATCATCAAGCGTAAAAACCATCACCGGCTGTTTGGGGTCAGGATCATTCAAATGGCTCGGCAATTCATCAAGAGCGATAGCTTTGTAGTTCTTTGATTTGAGCTCAATAATGGCTTTTTCAAGAAAGTCCGGTGTCACGCTTAAATGCGCATTCGGATCAAAGCGAGAATATTGATATGGCTCAACGCGATGAAGCGTAAAAACCGAGCCTAAACCCCGCGCGCTGGGAAATATTCCCGAAGCGGACGCTGCCGAAAACAACTCCAATCCAGTTTGGATCGCAGTTTTCTTTATGGTTCGTTTCGCGGCAAATAGCCCAGGATTGTTCATCGTCATATGTCTCGGTGTTTGACCAAGCAATACCAGCGTAACGTTAAAGTAGAATAAAGAAATGCATTCTCGACGATACGGTTTAATGAAAGACCGATCACGTGGTTAATAGGACTTAAATTTATCGCCGCTTATGGGGAAGTGTCGCTTAAGTTTGTGTGCCGCCGATTGTCATTTGATCCATCCGCAAATGCGGCTGCCCCACACCAACTGGCAGGCTTTGACCTTGCTTACCACACATGCCAACACCTGTATCCAGCTCCATGTCATTGCCGACCATCGAGATCCGGTGCATGGCTTCAGGCCCATTACCGATCATCATGGCGCCTTTCACCGGAGCACCAAGTTTGCCATCTTCAATCATATAAGCTTCGGTGCAGCCAAAGACGAATTTCCCAGAGGTAATATCAACTTGGCCACCTCCAAAAGAAACGGCGTAAATACCATTTTTAACGGATGCAATAATCTCTTCAGGTTCTTTATCGCCACCCAACATATAGGTATTGGTCATACGAGGCATCGGCTGATGCGCATAGCTTTGGCGGCGTCCATTACCTGTTGCCTTCACACCCATAAGGCGTGCATTTTGGCGATCTTGCATATACCCAACCAGCTTGCCGTCATCGATGAGAACATTATAGCCTGAAGGCGTGCCTTCATCATCGACAGAGATGGATCCTCTGCGGTCTTCTATCGTGCCGTCATCAACAACGGTCACACCTTTAGCGGCAACCTGCTGACCCATCAATTCTGCAAATGCGGAAGTTTTCTTGCGGTTAAAATCTCCTTCAAGACCATGGCCCACAGCTTCGTGCAGCATGACCCCTGGCCAACCGGCGCCAAGCACAACATCCATTGTGCCTGCTGGCGCTGGGATTGCTTCTAAATTTACCAATGCCTGTTTGAGCGCTTTATCTGCCCCTTGTTGCCAGCTTTCGGTTAAAATGAAGTCGCCAAATTCCTGGCGTCCGCCAATCCCATACGAGCCTGTTTCCTGCCTGTCACCTTGTCCAACAACAACTGAGATATTCATGCGGGTGAGGGGACGTACATCGCGCACGATGTGTCCATCGGCACGCAAAATATTGACGACTTGCCAGCTTGCGCTCAACGACGCAGAAACCTGACGCACCTTGTCGTCCTTATTGCGCAAATATGCATCGATCTCTTTAAGCAATGAGACTTTTGTCTCAAAATTTGGAGAATGCAACGGGTTCTCTTCGGAATAGAGTTTCTTGTTGGTACCTTGCGGAGCGTCACTATAGGTGCCTTGATATCCGCGTGTAACGGCACCAACAGCATCAACCGCACGCTTTAAAGCACTTTCACTAAATTCGCCTGAATGGGCATAACCAGTGGCTTCACCCGCCACAGAACGCAATCCAAATCCTTGGTCGGTGTTATAGGATCCAGACTTAAGTCGTCCATCATCGAACATCAAAGATTCAGATTCAGTATATTCGAGAAAAAGCTCACCATCATCAGCATTTGACAAGCTATCTGACACGATGGATTGCAATCTGCTGGCATCAATATCAAATTTTTCGATGAGGTTGCTGGACATAAATGTTCTCCAAAAGGGCGTCAGTTTCAGTTAAACACATCTAAGCATTGAGTTTGATGAATTCAAACACAATTCACAATGCCAAATTCTCACAATACAGTGAGTTAATTTGTGTTGTTAAGGTTCAGGGCTATTCCAGCGCCGCAAATCCGTCAGAAAAACCGGTTAAATCAACTGGCAGACCAATGCCTTCCTCTTCACTTTGGAAAATAAAGAAAATCGCCGTGTTGCCGGCTTTAAGTGCATTTAGCATGGCATCATCCATGATCACTTGTACAAAACAGCCATCTGAGAAGCATCGTGTGAAATATGCGCGTCCCAAGTCTTTGCCGTCAATAATGAGACCAAGACCATTGGGCAAAAGAACGCCCAATGGCGCTAAAATGCGAAGGATACGAGCTTTTTTATCAGCTGTTTTGATTACAATGACAGAAAGTCCAACATCGTCGCGGTCGTCCGCAACTACATTTTGCATCAAAACACATTGATCACCTGGTGCGCCTGCAGGCTGATCGCACACAATATGCCACTCACCAAATTTTTGTTTGATAAAGCCGGGCGGTTGGCTGCTTTTGCCATTGGGATTAGGAATAACCTGGCGCCCTGGATCCGTCTCAGCGGTTTGCGCTGATGCAAGTCCCGGTAAAACAAACCCTGCAAAAATGAACATGAAAACTACGATTTTAGAAAATTTCATTCGGCTCTCACCACCATATTTTTTATTGGCCGCCCACCAATGCTGACGAATCACTTACGTCCATATCTAGCCGTTATAAGTTAAAATATCACCCCTTATGCCAGCCTTGCCGCATAAGGGGGAGTAAAATCGGCAAAAATGTGGAATTTCACGGATTTTTACGAATAGGCCTAGCAAAGACGAGTTTTCAACCTTTTCATCAGTAGCTTTTTGCAAAGATTTTATCCCCATCTCATCCCAAGAATGCAACAATTCCTGCCGATCTTTGTCCAAATGTAGTAGAATTTGTGGATAGCGCGCAAAAATGCCGCACGATTAGTTGGTAAGATCGGTTGCGGTCTCGACTAAACTGTGGTTTTAACGGACAC
>JAHDFS010000030.1:25944-28066 GCA_020628035.1 Rhizobiaceae bacterium | reverse complement strand
TATTGGAAACGCTTGGACACCACTTGCGAAAGCCATTCCCATCACGCACTCATAGATGCGTTTGCCAAAAATGATGTGCAGGCAGCTGAAGAGATTATGAAAAGTCATATTGTCGATCTTCATTCCGGACTTGATTTAAAAAGCAGCCCACAGACAAAACAAAGCTTGGCGTCGATCCTAAACAAATAGAGTAACCCACCTCGTTATTTTCTTGCCTAAGAGACAATCAAAATCCGTTCGATATTGCCATTTTGACCTATCATGATAATTTCGTCGAATTGATAAGGTCCATAATGCAACAATTAATTACACAACATATGAAAATAGTTGGACAGTTTCAGGAAGACAGTTTCCGAAACTGGGTGATGCATCGCGCAAAAATTCTTGACCTCGACGTGAAAATCAAAACGGCAAATTCTTCGCTGGTAGAACTGAGCGCTTCAGGGCATCCTATTCTCGTAGAAGCCTTAGAAATCGCTTGCAGCCTCGGTCCACTGGAATCAACCGTTGAGAGTATTCAAATAAATTAGTTGGTGAAAATTCAGATAATTTGCCATCTTGCCTAAAATTTGCGCACTATTCATTGTGATGATTTTTTTTGCACTCTACTCTGGACAGAGGCAACAAACTGTGAGTAAGTTTCAGCCGGTATTTAGGTAGGGCTGGATAAAGTAGTGATATTTATCAAGAAAATTTTTGCATTTACCTCAAGGATATCAAATGGCTAGTGTTGCTGTTGCCTTGAGTAAAGATCTGCCAAATGGACGTGTCATGCGGGCCCTGATCGCCGATCAAGATCTGGTCGTCTGGCGCAGCAAATCCGGCATATTGTCCGCTTGGGAAAACAGATGTCCGCATCGCGGCATGCGCCTGTCTCACGGCTTTGTACGCGGAGAAGCACTCGCCTGTGTCTATCATGGCTGGCACTACGATAAATCGGCCACTTGCCGCTATATACCAGCCCACCCAGAACTCGAGCCACCAGAGACTATCAAGGCGCAAGAATTCAGCTCCGTTGAGAAAGGCGGCCTCATCTGGGTCAGCGTGGACGGATCTTTAGAAGAACCTTTAGTTGATGAGAACCTGACACCCCTCAGATCCATAAACTTCCAATGCGCGAGTAAAGCTGTTCAAGAAGTCATTGCAGAAACCTTGAAACTGGCAGGTGAAAAAGACTTTTTCAGTTTCGCAACGGAAAAGGCAGGCTATCAACATTGGGTACTGTTCTCAGAGAAAAAAGGACTTAACCTTCATCTCTTTTTCCAGGAACTCCCCAACAATGCCTGCAAAATTCACGCGCTCTTGGATAAAGATTGTTCAGCTGAGACAAAGAAGCAGATCTCGCGCTCCTTGGAAAAATGGCGGCGCGTTGCGGAATCCAATAACGAGGTGTCAGCATAATGAGCGCCTTAGATCACGCAAAGCAATATTGGTACCCGGTCAGCATGCTTGATAGCATCCCTGCATTCCCGAATGTAAAAACCACCCGCGTTCTAGGAATGGATGTTACGATCACACGCCAAGCTGATGGCAATATCACTGTAACACATGACAATGAACAATGGCAGGTTCAGGAGATTTATGATCACCTTTGGACCAGCCCATCTGAGGCACCAGAACAAATCTTTGACATTCCTGAAGCAAATGAGAAAGATCGCCGATTTGTGCCATGTGGTGTGGTGCGCGTCAGGTGTTCACCACTAAGAGCCGTGGAAAACTTTTTAGACATCGCGCATTTTCCTTTTGTTCACACAGATATATTGGGGTCTGAACCACACACAGAGGTTGAACCTTATTCCGTTGATATTGATGCTGACAAAGACGAAGTGATCGCAACGAAAGTGAAATTCTTCCAGCCGCAAGCTGCAAAATCTGCCAGTGACGGTATCATTACAGATTATGTTTATCGCGTGCCATCTCCGATGAATGCAATCTTGTACAAAACTTGCCCGACCCGAGATGATGTTCAGGATGTCATCGCCATTTTCGTGCAACCGATTGATGAAGAAACCTGCGACGTCTGGCCATGGATGGCGCTTTATGATGATGACAGCACTATGGCGGATATGATCGAATTCCAACAGCTGATTTTCCTACAGGATAGATCAATCTTGGAAAATCA
>JAHDFS010000030.1:0-25844 GCA_020628035.1 Rhizobiaceae bacterium | reverse complement strand
TGGATGGGCTTTTCGTCAGACTTGACGGCCACAATTGGTCAAGGCCGGCTTCATGCTTTGTTTCAAACACCGATTGATAAAGACAAGATGATCAAGGGTGGACGCGCAGCACTTCGTAAGATTGAAGCACATCTATCCGAACAATCCTTTGATGGTTGTTCATTCCTCACCGGTGACAAACCAACCATCGCAGATATCGCTTGTTTTCCCTATGTCGCTTTAAGCCCTGATGTTGGTGCCAATATCGGTTTTGACCACGATGATTATCCCGCGATCCGCAATTGGATCTACGCCATGAAATCGCTCGACGGATTTATCCCCATGCCCGGCATATATGCCATGCATGAGCTAAAAGATCATGAAATTGATTATGGGGCGCAGAAGTCTGCCAAAGCAGGAGCGGGCAAATGAGTTACCTATTGCTGAAATCCTGCGAAGCCATTGTCACCTGTGATGACGAAGGGCAAATCTATAAAGATTGCGATCTTCTCATCAAGGATAATCAAATCAAAAAAATCGCTGAGAATATTGACGTCAGCGATTTGGCCGAAAGTGTCGAAATCATCGATGCCACAGGGCATTTTATCTATCCTGGTTTGGTCAACACACACCATCATTTTTTCCAATGCTTTGTGCGCAATAACGCCCATCTTGATTGGACAAAATATTCCGTCATTGAGTGGCTGGATCTCATCTATCCGATTTTCGCGCGATTAGATGAAGAATGCTTTTATCATTCTTCGATCGTGGCCATGGCAGAACTGATTAAACACGGCTGCACCACAGCCTTTGATCATCAATATAATTTCCCGCGCCATGCCGGTAAAAATATCGTAGATCGTCAGTTTGAAGCAGCTGAATTATTAGGAATGCGGTTCCACGCAGGTCGCGGTGGCAATTCCTTGCCGAAATCTGAAGGCAGCACTATTCCTGATGAGATGCTTGAAACAACAGACGAATTCATCAAAGATTGCGAGCGCCTGATCGACACCTATCACGATGCTAACCAATTCTCGATGCGCCAGGTCGCAATTGCACCCTGCCAACCTGTTAATTCTTACAAGGAAACATTTGTTGAATCCATCAAACTAGCACGCGACAAAAACGTTCTTTTGCACACACATTTGGGTGAAGGCGAAAGCGAGGTTATCAAAGAACGCACCGGTATGCGCACGGTCGACTGGTGTGAAGATATTGGCTTCTTGGGCCGCGATGTCTGGCTTGCACATTGCTGGGAATTAAATGCAGCTGAGATCGACAAACTGGCGGCCACACAGACAGGTGTATCCCATTGTCCAGAACCGGTTTATCTCGTCGGTGCAGAAGTCACCCCCATTGCAGAAATGGCCTCAAAAGGCGTGCGGGTGAGCTTGGGTGTGGATGGCGCAGCGTCCAATGATAATTCCAATTTAATGCACTGTATCCATAGCTCCTACATGCTCCAAGCACTGGTGGCGGATCACCATGAATTCGTCGTGCCTCAGCCCAAAGAGTTTTTAAACTTTGCCACAAAAGGTGGAGCCGATTGCCTGGGTCGTTCTGATATCGGAATGTTAAAAGTTGGCATGGCGGCAGATCTGTTTGCGATAAATATCAACAAGTTAGAATATGTCGGGGCAAGACATGACCCGGCAAGTTTAATTGCAAAATTAGGGATCGGGACCAGTGTTGATCTCACCATAATTAATGGCAAAATCGTATGGCGTCATGGTGAGTTGATCGGCCTTGACGAAGCCAAATTGGTCTCACAAGCATCGGCACATGTCGAACGCGTCATTTATAATTAATAATAAGAACCCAAACAGGAGAAACCTAACATGAAACTAAATAGCTTGAAGAAAATGGCTCTGGCTGCTGCGTTGTCAGTTGCAGCATTTGGCGCCACTGCCAAAGCAGAAACACTTGATATTGGTGTCCTACTCCCATCACCAATTGCGGATGTGGGTTGGTCACATGCGCTTGTGGAAGGCTTTAACACGGTCAAAGAAAAATACGGTGACAAAGTCAATTTCAACGTGGTTGAAAACATTCAAGAAGGCCCAGATGCCGATCGCATCATGAACAAAATGGTTGGTGATGGTAACAAGTTCCTTCTGCTTGGTTCATTTGGTTATATGAATGGTGGTCTAAAACTTGCACAACGCAATCCGGATCTCTCATTCATCCACGCGTCTGGATATAAAACAGCGAAAAATTTCTCGCCTTTCACTGCGAAATATTTCGAAGGCGCCTACCTTATGGGCATGGCAGCAGCTGAACTCACCAAGACAAAGAAGCTTGGTGTTGTGTCTGCATTTGCGATCCCTGAGCTGATTTCAACCATCAATGGCTTTACATTGGGTGCACGCTCAATCGATCCTGAAATCACTGTTGACGTTATCTGGATCAACTCATGGTTCGACCCAGCAAAAGCACAAGCATCTGCAAAAGCACTGATTGCACAAGGTGCTGACATCTTGTTCTCAAATGCACAAGATACACCATCTGTGGTTTCCGTTGGTGAAGAGGAAGGCGCTTACGTGTTTAACCTCAACAGCTCAATGAAAGAATATGCGCCAACGAAATATCTCGGTGTTGTAAAAACCGATTGGGCACCATTCTTCACAGCATCTGTTGAAGCACATATGGCTGGTAATTTTGATGGCAAGAACGAGTGGCTTGGCATGAAAGAAAATGTTGTCGTGAGCGAAGACTGGAACTCGGATATCAGCCCTGAGATGATGGCAAAAATTAAAGCCGTTGAAGCTGAAATCGCGTCTGGCGCGCGTCACGTTTACGACGGTCCGATCTTCAACCAGGCTGGTGAAGAAGTTGTCGCTGCCGGTTCTCGTTTAGAAGACGGTGCGATCCTTGGCATTGACTGGCATGTTCAAGGCATCAACTCACCACTACCAAAATAAGCAAAACTGCCCCGGCGCACACGCACCGGGGCATCTTTTCGCCTAATGTTGAAGAAAGTTTAGCCTGATGAATGAAGATCAATCTTCGCTTCTCTCGTTAAGAGGCCTGACAAAAATCTATGGTTCATTGATCGCCAATGATGCGGTTGATCTGAACGTTTCCCCAGGATCCATTCATGCAGTTTTGGGGGAAAACGGTGCTGGCAAATCAACATTAATGAAACTTGCCTATGGCGTCGTACCCCCCGATGCCGGCGAAATTTATTGGGAAGGCGAAAAGGTAGATCATTGGAATACATCGATTGCCCGAGAATTGGGCATCGGCATGGTGTTTCAACATTTTTCACTGTTTGAAACATTATCCGTCGTTGAAAATATTGCGCTCACCATTAAGGGCACACGCAAAGAACTCATCGAGCGCATTAACGACGTCAGTGCAGAATACCAACTTGAGATCGAGCCCGATGCAATGGTGAGCTCTCTTTCTGTTGGCCAAAGACAGCGCGTTGAAATCATCCGCTGCTTATTACAAGATTTAAAACTCCTCATTTTGGATGAACCGACATCGGTTCTCCCGCCTCAGCATGTGCGCGCGCTGTTTGATGCTTTGCGCAAATTGCAAGACAATGGCGTTGCGATTTTATATATCTCACACAAACTGGAAGAAATTCGCGAATTATGTGACACAGCAACCATTCTTCGCAATGGCAAAGTCACCGGCATTATCGATCCAAACAAAAAAACGGCCCACGAATTGGCAACATTGATGATTGGTCGCGATATTCCGAAGATCGAACAACGTCAAAGCGCCAATAAAAGTGAAGCGGCTGTTCTTAACATTACCAATTTATCCGTGACCAATCCGGACCCCTTTGGCCCTGAACTTAAAGATATCAACCTCTCCGTCTATGGGGGCGAGATAGTGGGAATTGCTGGTGTTTCAGGAAATGGACAACAGGAACTGGGCCGCATCATTTCAGGCGAAGATTTGCGCAAAGACCTGCCAAAATCTGCCATTGAGATCTTGGGACAATCCGTGACGGACAAAGATGTCACGAGCCGCCGCGATCTGGGCTTTTCATTTGTTCCAGAAGAGCGTCTTGGGCGTGGTGCCGTTCCGCCCATGAGCCTTAATCAAAACGCGCTGCTCACCGCCTTTAAGGATGGCATGTTAAAAAACGGCTTCATCCAAAACAATGCGGTTAGCAGGTTCACCAAAAAATGCATTGATGATTTTAAGGTGAAATGTTCTGGCACATCTGCGACGGCAAACTCGCTATCGGGTGGCAATTTGCAAAAATTCCTTGTCGGTCGCGAACTGATGCTCGCACCGAAATTTTTGTTCATGTCCCAACCCACTTGGGGCGTTGATGTCGGCGCAGCGAACGAGATCAGGCAAAAACTTATTGGCTTGCGAGAAAGTGGCGTTGCCATATTGGTGATCTCCGAAGAGCTAGAAGAACTCTTTGAAATCACCGATCGGATCTATGTTTTGCGCAGCGGACGCTTATCGCCATCCCTAAAAACGAGCGATGTAACACCCGATGAAATAGGCGAATATATGATTGGCGAAACGCGGGAGGAGATAGCGCATGCAGTTTGAATTTGAACGGCGCGTCACACCGTCCAGGCGCGTTATGCTGGCAGTTCCATTTATCACCATCGCCATCACAGTTATTCTGTCAGGCATTATGCTGCTCATCCAAGGTAAATCTGTCGGATTGACCTTCTACGCTTTCTTCATCGAACCATTTGAAAGCGCCTATTCCATTTCAGAAATCTTTCTCAAATTCGGACCTTTGCTGTTAATCGCCCAAGCGCTTGCAATTGGTTTCCGCGCGAAGATCTGGAATATTGGCGCTGAAGGCCAAATGATCATGGGCGCGATTTTAGCAGGTTCCGTGCCGGTTTATTTCACCGATTCCAGCTCGATATTCATGCTCCCAGCGATGATCGTTTTGGGCGCATTGGGCGGCATGGCTTGGGCGGCCATCGCAGCCTTTTTGAAAACGCAATATAACGCCAATGAAATCTTGGTCACATTGATGCTGACATCGATTGCCTTGCAGATCCTTTATTATTTGCTTCTTGGGCCATGGAAAGACCCGATGGGATTCAATTTCCCACAGACCGTCATGTTCCAAGATGCTGCGCTCTTTCCACCGATTATCTTTGGCTTTCGCCTCAATTATTCGCTGGTCATACCGATCCTGTTTACGATTTTCGCATGGATATATATGGAAAAACGCTTTGGCGGTTTTCAGCTTGTTGTCGGCGGATTGGCACCACAAGCGGCCACCTATGCAGGGTTCAGTTCAAAAGGTGCTGTCTGGAAAAGTCTGCTGATTGCTGGCATGGCAGCAGGACTTGCGGGCATGAGTGAAGTCGCAGGCCCCATCGGACAATTGCAGCGGTCCGTGACATCCGGCTACGGATATTCAGCCATCATTGTCGCTTATCTCGGAGCGCTTCACCCAATTGGCATTATCTTTGCAGCCTTCTTCTTGGCCGTTATTCACATTGGAGGTGATATCGCGCTTGTTTCAGCTGATCTACCCATCAGCTCGGTGCACATCTTCCAAGGCCTTTTGCTGGTGACTTATTTGGCGAGTTACACATTCGTCAACTATCGTCTCAAGCCAAACAGGGCGAACCAAGAACAGATGGAAGGAGCTCGATCATGACGCCAATCGAGTTTTTCCTTGCCGGCACAATGAGTGCTGCCACCGTCTTTCTTTTAGCTGCCTTAGGAGAATTGGTCGCGGAAAAATCCGGCATGCTCAATTTGGGTGTTGAAGGTATGATGGCTGTTGCCGCCGCGGTTGGTTTTGTGGTCACCTATCAAACGGGCAATCATTTCCTAGGCTTTGCGATTGCAGGTATCGCGGGCATATTGGTATCATTGGTTTTTGCGGTCGTTTCCATCACCTTTTTGGCCAATCAGGTCGCGACCGGGCTAGCAGTTGGCATTTTGGGTCTGGGTTTATCTGCGCTTATTGGTAAGCAGCATGAAAGCCTAACCATCACACCACCTGGCACTTTAAACATACCCATCCTGAGCGATATTCCATTTATTGGTCCGGTCTTCTTCCAGCAAAATATCGTCGTATATCTCACGATCCTGTTAGCGATCGCGATCAGCTTTTGCCTCAACAAAACACGCCTTGGTCTTGCCATTCGCGCAGCGGGTGAAAATCCAAAAGCGGCTGAAGCATTAAGTTATCGGGTGAAAATGATCCGCTATGGCAGTGTAGCTTTCGGCGGATTGTTGGCTGGTTTTGCCGGCGCTTATGCATCAACGATTTATACACCTTTATGGGCCGATGGCATGATCGCAGGACGCGGCTGGATCGCCGTGGCACTTGTGGTCTTTGGCACCTGGAAAACAGGTCGGATTTTCCTTGGTGCTTATCTCTTTGGCATGGTGTCACTCGGCGAACTTGTGGCGCAATCTTTGGGCATTGGCATTCCATCGCAATTATTGTCAGCCATGCCATTTATCGTCACCATCATTGTTTTAGCGGTGATATCCTCCAATGGTGCGCGTCTGAAATTACATGCGCCTTATGCACTTGGCGAGACCTATGACGGGTCTGAACCGCGTTAGATAAAACACCGTAATTCTAACGCTGCGACAAATCGGCTTGTTGTCAGCCACTGTCACAGGCTTTATTGCTCATTGTGTAACCAACGGGCGAAGAATTCGATGAGCAGACGGCGCATAATTTGTCATGCCATCTCGATCATAAGCATTTTTGCAATGATCTGGATTGGCTTTGCGCATCGTCCAGTTATCAATCCAACTGCAGCCAGTAATATTGATCTTGCAGCTTACACTTTACCAGATGGTTCCATTCCGGTTATTTGTTTAGCGGACGATGGCAAGCGTGATCACACATCACTTCAAAGCTGTCCAGATTGTACAATTGCAAATTCAATCATCGTCCCAGAACGCGCCGAGATCGGTGCGATTTCAATCATCGAAATCAACTTCAATCTTGGGCCACATCGACAATTTGCCCTTTCAAACACCATTCAATTGGCCGGCGCACCGCCAACCGGCCCACCGAATTTCTCCTCATAAATATTTGCGCCATACTCGCGCTAGAACTTGGTTCTAAGTTTCGAGAACGCGCCAAAATCCACATTTAAAATATTTATCAAGACCAGAAATCGATCCCTATCGATCATTGGTCTATGGAGAACCTAATGACAAATCTTATGTTTAAACTCACCGCCGCAGCACTCGTTTCAACCCTTCAAAGCGCAATCTTTGCCACATCAGCGCATGCCCATGCGACTTTTGATGTGAAAGAAGCTGAAGTCAATTCATATCAAAGATTGGCCATACGCATTGGCCATGGCTGCGATGGTCAATCCACCGAAAAGGTCAGCGTTACAATTCCTGAAGGCCTGATATCGGTCAAGCCAATGCCAAAGCCAGGCTGGCAGTTAGAAACCACCACAGGCGATTATGCATTTGAATATCAATTGCACGGTCGCGCCATCACATCAGGTGTCACAAAAATCACATGGTCCGGCGGAGAGCTCAAGGACGCGCATTATGATGAGTTTATCTTCCGCACCCGCTTTACCGATCAACTTACCAAAGGTGAGAAACTCTTCATCCCCATCGTGCAGAACTGCCCGGAAGGTAAACTATCATGGAGTGAAATCCCAACTGATGGTCAGGATCCACATGACTTAAAACGACCAGCGCCTGGTATTATGATCAAGGCATCAGCCGACGGCCATCATCAACACACCAAAACCATGGATGTGATCAAAATCGGTGATCTAGAAATCATGTCTCCGATCATTCGCGCGACACCGCCAAATGCAAAGGTCGCCGCTGGCTATCTGACCATCAAAAACACTGGATCTGAAGCAGATCGTCTTATTGGCGGGACAACAAATTTTGCTGAGATTGTTGAAGTTCACGAAATGAAGATAGATGGCGAGATTATGCGCATGCGCGAGATCGAAGGAGGCCTTGAAATTCCAGCCGGGGGAGAAGTAACTTTAAAAACCGGCGGCCTTCACATCATGTTTATGAAACTCAAAGAACAGATGAAGGAAGGTGACACACACAAGGTCACCTATCAGTTTGAAAAAGCTGGCTCCATCGAATTGGATTTGCCCGTCAAAAAAGTTGAACGCAGCGGGCATAATCACAACAATTAATGAGGTCTCACTGGTTAAGGCACGAGTATGGGCGACTTCTGTCGCCCTGCTCAAACTCAGATATTCATGACGCGTAGGGTCCAGTGGATAAAGTCACGAAAACTGCCGACTAGCATTCCAATTTACCCCAAATAGCAAAGATACTATGCTCAATCTGGCTGTAATCGATTTCTAATTTCGCATTCAACATATTGTGATGTTTAAATGAATAGACGAAAACCCCACTATTCGTTACCACGTATTTCTATCATTCGGGCTTTTGGGCGACTGTGATTAAAATAGCCGCCTAAGTGGATATAAATTGAGAGGAACCATGAATAAAACAATTAAAACAACTTTGTTTGCAACCGCATTGTCGATTGCATCAGTGAACGCTTACGCTGATACTGCAGATGGACAAGCGCTTTTAAACAAATCATGGGATGAGATTAAAACCATCGCCAAAGGTGGCGAGGTCAATTGGTTCATGTGGGGCGGCTCTGACAGCATAAACCAATATGTGTCCGAATATATTGGTGGCATCTTAAAGAATGAATACGACATCACATTAAATCGCGTTGGCATCAGTGACACAGCTGAAGTTGTCAACATTGTCTTGGGTGAAAAAGAAGCCGGTGTGACCGACAAGGGCACTGTGGACATGATTTGGATCAATGGTGAAAACTTCCGCACAATGAAGCAAGGTGGTTTGGCTTATTGTGGTTACACAGACCTGTTGCCAAATAATGCACTGGTGAATTGGGACAATCCATCGATCGCCAATGATTTTGGCGTACCTGTTGATGGCTGTGAAGTACCGTGGTCAAAAACGCAATTCTCGTTCACGCATAATACAGCAACAACTGAAAACCCACCGCGTTCCATTCCAGAATTGATTGAGTGGGTAAAAGCAAATCCTGGCCAGTTCACCTATCCTGCACCACCGGATTTTAACGGTGCGGTATTTGTGCGCCACGTCTTTTATCATGCAGCCGGTGGTGTTGAAAATCTGCTGGGCGAATTTGATCAGGCAAAATATGACGAGGTATCTGCCAAGACTTGGGAAATCCTCAATGACCTTGAGCCTTATTTGTGGCGTGAGGGTAAGACCTACCCGACCACGATTGCCGCCCATGAGCAGCTTTATGCCAATTCAGAAATTGCGCTCACATTTAACTATGAGCCAGCTGGTGTTGGGATTAAAATTGAAAATGGAACCTTCCCACCAACCAGCCAAGGTTATGGGCTAACAGACGGTACAATTGGCAACACCAATTATACCATCATTCCGTTCAACTCACCGAATAAAGCGGCGGCACTCGTTCTGCAAAATGTTCTTTTGTCCGGCAAAGCGCAGCTTGAAAAAGCGCAACCTGATGTTTGGGGCGCAGCGCCAGCGATTGAAGTTGATAGAACAGCAGATGATGTGAAAGCTGATTTTGCTAAGATCAAAAAACATCCGAAAGTCGCACCTGCTGAAGAGCTTGCTAAATACGCATTGCCAGAACTACAAGCATCATGGATTTCAGCTATTGAAAAAGGCTGGATCGAAAACGTCGGTCGTTAATAATCATTCAAATCCCGCAGCTTTTAGTGTTGCGGGATCATACTCCAAATATCTAAGAAGCTATCTATGAACTCTGAGATTTCTGGAGTAGCATTTCCCTCATGTCAGATCGCAAGAAAATAGCCCTCCTGCTTTTACCAGCCATGCTGGTCATTGTGGTTCTGTTTTTTGGCGGGCTCACCATTGGGCTCATGCGCAGCTTCAATTATATGCCGATCATTGGCCTGACAGAACCAAACTTCCAGGCCTATATTTCGATATTTTCAGACATCGAGTTTTATCATTCCTTCTTGCTGACATTTCATATTGCCTTCACATCAACAGTGATTTCGTCAATCCTTGCAATTGGTGCGGCACTTTTATTGCGGCGCAGCTTTGCCGGAAAATTTATTGTCAATTTTCTCTTCCAGCTCAATCTCACCATCCCACATCTGGTCGGTGCAATTGGCATGCTCTATTTATTCTCGCAATCGGGCAGCTTCGCGCGTTTGGCCGCTGAATGGCAATTAATCGCCCGCCCAAGCGATTTCCCTGCGCTCGTTTTTGATCCCTATGCTATTGGCATCATCATGCAATATGTCTGGAAGGAAGTCCCTTTTATAGGTGTCATTGTGCTCGCCAATATGCAGGCAATTGGGGAAGATTATGAAAGCGTAGCGCGATCACTGGGTGCGAGCAAATGGCAATCCTTTCGCCATGTACTTATGCCGATGATTTTCCCAGGCGTTTTATCGGCATCGATCATCGTCTTTGCCTTCACCTTTGGCGCATATGAGATCCCAGCATTACTCGGCGCAAATTATCCGGCTGCCTTACCTGTTTTGGCCTATCAGAAATACACAAATGTTGATCTGGCAGCGCGCCCGGAAGCTATGGCCATGGCAGTTATCATCGCCATTTTATGCGCAATTCTGATTTGGATTTATGTGCGCTATTGCCGTACACGCATTAGGGGGCATGTATGAGCACACGCAAAAATACTCCGCTTCAAAGCCTGCGTGTTTTATCCGGCATAGTCTTGATCTCCTGGCTGGTCTTACCGCTTGTCCCATTGGCAATCTGGTCTTTTGCCAAGGGATGGTTTTTCCCAGATATCTTGCCAAAAAGATGGACGCTCAATGCATGGGAATATACTTTCTCAGATACGGCTGGCGTCATCGATAGTCTATGGATCACGATTTGGATTTCACTCGCGGCAACATTTTTATCTATTCTTATCGGTGTGCCTGCGGGACGTGCGCTTGGCATGTATAAGTTCAAAGGCAAAGAACTCATCGAATTATTGATCCTTGCCCCGGTCATCGTGCCAGGTATTGCGGTCGTCTTAGGCATCCACTCAGTCTTTTTGTTTATGGGGCTCACCAATACAGTGACGGGTGTCATTCTTGTCCATCTCATTCCGACTTTGCCCTATATGACCTTGGTGATGTCCGGAATATTTGCCAATTATGATGCGGCCTTTGAAGATCAGGCACGCAGCTTGGGTGCCTCGCCTCTTAAAACATTTTGGCATGTCACTTTGCCAGCGATCATGCCCGGTATCATTGTCGGCGGATTATTCGCTTTCCTTGTATCCTGGAGCCAGTATATTCTGACTTTGCTCATCGGAGGCGGACGCGTGATCACATTGCCATTGCTGCTGTTTAACTTTGCAACATCTGGCCGCAATGACATAACAGGCGCCATCGGCATGATCTATATTCTGCCGGGAATCATCATATTATTGCTGACCGCTAAGCACTTGTCCGGACGCAGCGGCGCTGTTGGAGGCTTTGGCCAAATTTGACCCATGTTTCATTAAAAAACCTGTCGAAAATTTATCCCGGCACCCAAACGCCTGCGCTGGATAATCTGTCTCTTGAAATACCCACAGGTGAACTGACCGCACTATTGGGGCCATCAGGTTGTGGTAAGACGACAACCATGAAGATGATTGCCGGGCTTTTAGAACCCTCATCTGGCGACATCACATTTGATGGCAAGTCAGTCTTGGATGAAAAGCCCGAAGATCGCGGCGCGGTCATGGTCTTTCAAAACTATCTCTTATTCCCCTATATGAGTGTTGCTGAGAATATTGGATTTGGTTTAAAGATGCGCAAAGCTGACCCGAACCAAATCAAAAAGCGCGTTGGCGAAATGCTGGACATGGTCAAACTGCCTGATCTTGGAAATCGCAAACCAAGCGAGTTATCAGGTGGTCAGCAACAGCGCGTTGCACTCGCACGTGCTTTGATCATTCAGCCAGATGTATTGCTGCTTGACGAACCGCTATCAAATTTGGATGCACATTTAAGATTGGAGATGCGTGACCTCATTCGCTCCCTGCAGCAGGAGATGAAAATCACCACGATCTTTGTTACCCATGATCAGGAAGAGGCTGTGGTTTTGGCGGATAAAATTGCGCTCATTCTTGATGGCAAGATGAAGCAATATGACACGCCACAGGCCTTTTACGATGCGCCAATCGACGAAGCAACGGCTCGGTTTTTTGGATCGCAAAACTTCATCCACGGAAGCGCCAAAGATGGAATCTTTGAAAGCTCGCTCGGCAAAATCTCAATTCCCAAGAACATCAAAGCCGGACAAGGTGCCTTAACCTTTCGGCCTGAAAATGTTCAGATCCAGCAAGACGGTTCAAAAGAAAACACATTCACAGCATCTGTGGACAATATCATCTATCTCGGCACCCAAACGCGACTAAAACTCAAACTATCTGATGTTGAAATTGATGCGATTGTGAACCCGCGCGAAGCACAAGGCCTCTCCATCGGTGAACAAATCAATATTTGCCTGCCAGCCGAAATTCTTTGGAAAGTTGGCTAGCGATTTTCGCTAGTCTTTCGCATAGGTCAAAGAGGCCCAAAGCGTTTCCCATACAGCGCCCTGTTGATTGCCCTTTTCTGCCTGTCTTATTTGCACAGTATCAACCAGATAAGAGTGACCACTTTCAATCGGTAAAAGCGCCACACCTTGATCATTTGTTCGGTGCAATGTCACTTCAACGTCTCCTGAAGGCGGCTTATCAAAGAGTTCGATCTGAACATCAACAAGCGCTTCTCCTTGATAATAGGCTTTGACAGGCATGCCGTTTGATGTGTCATCGTGATAGGGATTGGCAAGCGCAACCAATTCAATTTCAAGTCCTACCCTACGATCATCGCCCTGCGCATTTCCAACACCCAGCAATGACTTGGCAAACCGGCGATATATTTCCTTAAAACCAGTTTCAGGATGACCGAGCGCTATATGCTTCTCTTTATCAAGGTCAAAATCTTTGTGATTGATGAACTTCTGAAACTTCTCCCATTCCGAATAGGACAGCGAATTTGATTTTGATTCAACGACCAAAATCACAAGGCCTTCTTGCGTAACTTTGGTCGATATTGCCGGGCGCTGTCCTAAATCTCCATCAATCATCAGTTGAGATTGTCCAACAAACATGTCAAACTTCTCATAACGATCACGAATATAAGAATAGGAACTTCCTTTAAAATTTTGGCCATTGCGAAGATCTGCAACGATGTTATCCGATGCATTGATCGTATAATCTTTTGGCTCGATCCAAAATTCATGCGCTGTCACAGACGTGGCGCTCAAAAACACTAAGAGACTTAAAAACCGAGCATAAATCATGAACTTCTCCGATACCAAGGCCAGTATAATCACTACTGCGCACCTCTTGATACTGTCAACTCTTCTTGCTGTCTGCACAGCTTGGACCAAACCAGCAGTCTCGCATGAACTACAGCCCGCCATTATCAATTTCACAATCTCGGAAAAGACTTTAAACGGTACGCTTGAATTATCTTTGGAGCCCGTGATTTCCGGGATGGATCTAAGCGCGCTTGAGAATACAGATGATGCGCCCGAAGCTGCACAATATGACGCATTACGTGCTTTATCACCACAAGAGCTCCAAGCGAGATTTGATGAGGTTTGGCCAAATATCAAATCAAAGTTTCAACTCAATGCAGGCGCTATGCCTCTTGATATTATAATTGATAAAATCATTGTGCCCGAGGTCGGCGACATTGAATTAAGCCGCACATCAACACTGAACATATCCGCTGCCTTGCCAGATGATGGGTCGAACATCACCTTTGGCTGGAGTGCAGAATTGGGTGAAATTATTGTTCGGCAAATCAATGATGATGGCGAAGTTGGCTATGCCAAACTTCTGGCATCTGGAAGCACATCTGATGCTATGCCACGATCCGGCATAGTAGACGTCAACTGGCTTGATAATTTTCTCAATTATATTGTGATAGGTTTTGAACACATTATTCCAAAAGGGCTCGATCATATCCTGTTTGTTTTGGGACTGTTCTTCTTCTCACTCAAAATGAAACCGCTCATCTTGCAAGTCACGGCCTTCACGCTCGCGCACACAGTAACACTTGCCATGGCAACACTAGGTTTGGTGTCGGTTCCAGCCTCCGTTGTTGAACCGCTGATTGCGTTATCCATTGCCTTTGTAGCGCTTGAAAATGTGAAAGGCGGGAAGATCGGAATCCGGCGGACCGCAATTATATTTGCGTTTGGCTTATTGCACGGTCTTGGCTTTGCCTATGTCTTGGGAGATGTAGGTCTCCAACCATCGCAATTTGTTTCAAGTCTGATTGCCTTTAACATCGGGGTGGAGATTGGCCAACTTAGCATTATCGCCATTGCATATGTCTTACTTGGACTGACCTTTGGCAAAAAACCATGGTACCGCTCCTATATTGCGATACCCGCATCGGTTCTCATTGCCGCTGTTGGGATATATTGGACCATTGAACGGGTATTTTTTTAGAGATTTCATGAATATTTTTTCATAATAGACTATATTTGTTATCGATAACTATTTATAAGAAATCAAGAAGTTTAGTCATGAGACTGAAGTGAATTAGGGAGAATGAAATGAGCAAAATTGCACTTATCACCGGCGGTGGGTCTGGCATCGGTCTAGCATGCGCAAAAACTTTGGCTGAGAACGGCTACCAAACAATTTTGACAGGCCGTCGCTTATCAGCGCTTGAAGATGCTTGCAAAGCCATTGGCAAACAAAGCTCGGCCATTGCATGTGATGTGACATCTCCAAAAGACGTTGATGCGCTTTATGAAAAGATCGAGCAGGATTATGGTCGATTAGATGTGTTGTTTAATAATGCAGGTAACAATGTCACCGCAGCACCCATTGGCGATGTGCCAGTTGAAGATTTCATCAAAGTGATCAATGTCAACTTGATCGGTGCCTTCACCATGGCACGCGGCGCATTTAATCTCATGCGCAAACAAGACCCGCAAGGTGGCCGCATCATCAATAATGGTTCAATCTCCGCATCTTTACCGCGCCCTGGTTCTGCGCCTTACACATCATCCAAACATGCAATCACTGGGCTCACGCGCTCCATCTCACTCGATGGACGTCCCTATAATATCGCCTGCGGCCAAATTGATATTGGTAATGCAGCATCTGACATGACAGCAAAAATGAGCGGGGGCGTGCCGCAAGCTGATTTGTCCATTAAACCAGAGCCTGTGATGGATGTTCAGCATGTGGCCGATTCTGTTCTACACATGGCCAATCTACCATTAAGTGCCAATGTGCAGTTTATGACCGTAATGGCAACCACAATGCCATTTATCGGACGCGGCTAATATCATCTGATAAATGAGGAAGTAAGTTAAGCGCTTTAAAGTTACGCACTTTGGCGCTTAATCAGTGTCGGTTCCGTTTTAACAATTTTAGCTGATTTAGTGTTCCCATCATCGGATAATAATTCGATGATTTTTTCAGCTGCGAATTTGCCAATCTGCGCGGCACCCACATCAATCGTTGTTATGGATGGGTTCAAGAACTGACCAAGCTCATAGGCTCCAAACCCACCAATCTTAACGTCGTTTGGCACATTCATACCCATGCGTTGGCATTCAGTAATTGCGCCAAATGCGATTAGATCTGAAACGCACATCACAGCTTCTGTGTCTGGCCATTCTTTCATGATCGAGCGAATGCCACTCGCACCCGGTTCCATAGAAAAAGGAGCCAACTCTTGAAATGACACGCGCTCATTGGAAAGCCCATGCTTCTCCATCGTGTTGCAAAAACCAAGATAACGATCACGGCCACGGCTATCGCGCGAATTATCACCACCAATAAAGCCGATCTTTTTATGCCCCTGCGCAATGAAATGCTCAAACATCAATTCAGAAGCTTGCAAGTTTGAAAACCCAACAACGTGATCAATTGGTTGTTCCGGAACGTCCCATGTTTCAATCACGGGAATGCCTGAATTTTCAAGCAATAGCCGACAGCGATCTGTATGCATACCGCCGGTGACAACAATCGCCTCCGGACGCTTTTTCAACAGCTGTTCAACCAATTGTTCCTCGCGGTCCACATGGTAATTTGTATAACCCAAAAGAACCTGCAGATCCTGCTCAGCCAAGCCATCTGAAAACGCTTTAACCGTATCAGCAAAATTGCCATTGTTAATGGATGGAATAGTGATCGCAACAAAGCCGGATTTACCGGAAGAGAATTCCGATGCTCTGGTATCAAGCACATAGCCTAATTCGTCCGCCGCCTTTTGAATTTTCTCTCGCGTGGATTTACTCACCGAAGTGTCAGGTTTTAAAGCACGAGAAACAGTCATGCTGGAAACGCCAGCGAGATTGGCCACATCCGCCATTGTGGGCAGCTTGGTTTTGTTTCTCAATTTAAAACTCCATCTTCGTTGCGCGAAATCTAATTCGCATTGACGACGTTTCTGTCTGGTCCTTTAAAATATTCCATCAAGACTGGCAAATCTTCTTCACCCAAACCGGCCGCTGTCAGCATTTTATATATTTCCATACAGGCTGCGGTGATCGGCATAGATGTGTTGGTTGAAAGAGATAAATCCTGCGCAAATTTCAAATCTTTAATCATATTGGCAAGTCTGCCTTGGCGTGTGTAGTCCTTATTTGCATAACGCGGCATAAATTCCTGCAAAATCGCACTATCAGCACGACCGCCCGCCAAAGCGTCAGGAATTTTGGAGGCATCGACGCCAGCATCCAGCGCCAATTGCGTTGCTTCTGCTACGGCCACAAAGTTTAATCCACACAGAACCTGGTTGATGATTTTCGTGGTTTGCCCAGCACCGCTTGGCCCCATATGGGTCATATTAGATGCAAGCAGCTTTAAACATTCCATCGCGCGAGACACATGTGCGTCTTCGCCACCAATCATTAAAGTTAATTCACCGATCAGAGCTTTAGGCGCGCCACCTGATAAAGGTGCATCAACCCAACCGATATTGTGCTTTAAAGCTTTCGCGGCAAGTTCTTTTGTTTCCTCAGGTCCAACAGATGACATATCAATAAAGATTGTATCCGAGTTTGCACCAGAAGCCGCACCACCCTCACCAAAGGCTGCAATATCGACAATGCGCGACGCGTTTAAACTGAAAATCACGAAATCAGCTTCTGATGCTGCATCGCTGGCTGATGACGCTGCACGTCCACCCTTATCAACAAGCTCTTGAACACGCGCCTTGTCCAAATCAAACACAGCAAGCGTGCAGCCAACTTCTAAAAGACGTGCTCCGATCGCGCCACCCATGGCACCTGCGCCGATTAATCCTACTTTAAACACTGTCAGACACCTTTATGTTTGAGCTCTAATTTTCGACATAATGTCGGCAACAATTTCATCGCTTGAACCACTGATATCGACGACAATAGACTGTTCGCGTTCGATCAAAGGTTCCAAAGTTGCAAACTGACTTTTCAGCAAACTCAGTGGCATGAAATGCCCACCACGTTTGGCCATGCGATCTGCGATAAGTTCTTGCGAACCGGACAAATGAATAAATGTCACCCGTTCACCAGCCTCTTGTTCAATCAAATCACGATAGGCAAGTTTTAATGCAGAACACCCAGCGAAGATTATACCATCCGCCTTGGCCATTTCCTGCCCAATGATTTTTAGCCAGGGCCAACGATCCTCATCGGTCAAAGGCGTGCCTTCGCTCATCTTTGCGATATTGCTGTCAGGGTGAAAACTGTCCCCTTCAAGATAGGTGCCACCAAGCTGGTCAGCGAGCGCATTGCCAATTGTGGATTTACCGCATCCGGCAACACCCATCACAATAAAAAGTCTGTTATTAGGAGCTGACATATCGAACAAATTACAGGCTGGCTGTGATGCCGCCATCCACATAGAGCGTATGGCCGTTCACAAAACTGGACCCTGCAGAGCTAAGGAAAACACAGGCGCCAACCAATTCTTCAACATTTCCCCATCGCCCTGCAGGAGTTCGTTTCTCAAGCCAAGCACTGAATTCCGGATCAGCCACCAGCGCCGCGTTGAGAGGTGTATCGAAATATCCAGGCGCAATCGCGTTACACTGCAAGCCATATTTGGCCCAGTCTGTCGCCATGCCTTTTGTTAAATTGCCCACTGCACCCTTTGTTGCTGTGTAAGGTGCAATACCTGGTCGCGCCAATGCAGTTTGCACCGATGCGATGTTAATAATCTTACCAGCCTTACGTTTGATCATGTGACGCGCAACTGCTTGCCCGACGCTAAATACCGACGCAATATTGGTTGATAATAGCTTTTCAAACATATCAGCTGGGAAATCTTCAAGCGGCGTGCGATGTTGCATGCCCGCATTATTGACTAAAATATCAATCGGGCCGACATGTGCTTCAAACTGATCTACCGCTGTTTGAACTGCAATGTGATCCGTCGCATCAAAGGCCAATTCGTGAACAGTTGCGCCCATTGCTTTAAGCTCTTCTGCCGCCTTAGAAAGCTTTGATTTATCTCGGCCATTTAACACAATCGCCGCGCCAGATTCAGCCAAACCTTTGGCAAGTGCAAAGCCGATCCCCTGCGATGAGCCGGTGATCAAAGCTGTTTTTCCATTTAGATCAAAGAGGGCGTGTGTCATTTATTCACTTTCAATTTTTAACTGGACAGGTATTGGTTCGGTGTATAAATGTTATCGATATCAAAAGCAAGCCAATTTAGGATTATTGAATGTCAAAAGTAGAAATTTTACAGATGGGCCCCTATTCAGAACGGGATGAAAAGATGCTTGAAGGTGCATTTACCGTTCACCGATATTTTGACCAAAAAGATAAGGCTAGCTTCTTAAAAGACCATGCGGATTCAATCAAAGCGATCGCAACACGCGGCGATTTAGGTGCAGATAAAGCACTGATTGATGCCCTACCCAATCTTGAAGTTATCAGCATTTATGGCGTTGGCTATGATGCCGTTGATATTGATGCTGCCAAAGAGCGCGGCGTTCGTGTAACCAATACGCCAGATGTTTTAACCAAGGATGTTGCGGATCTCGCTGTTGCAATGATGTTAGCGCTTGGCCGCCGCGTGAATGAAGCAGCCGATTGGTCAAGAGGTGACTGGGCAACAAAAGGCATGTTCCCACTGACAAGACGCGTGCACGGAAAACGTGCCGGTATACTTGGCCTTGGGCGCATCGGTTATGAAATTGCAAGACGCCTGCAAGGCTTTGACATGGAAATCAGCTATAGCGCGCGCGCACCGCATGAGCTTGAAGAAAATTGGGGTTTTATTGCAGATCCAGTGGAGCTTGCAAAAAACAGCGATGTGCTATTCGTCTCACTCGCAGCTTCCAAAGAAACGCATCATATCGTCAATAAGGACGTGATGGACGCGCTCGGCCCCGACGGCATGGTGATCAACATCTCACGCGCATCCAACATCGATGAAATCGCGCTTTTAGATGCCCTTGAAGCAAAGACGCTTGGCTCAGCGGCACTAGATGTGTTTGATGGTGAGCCTGATATCAATCCGCGCTTTCTAAACCTTGATAATGTGCTCTTACAGCCGCATCATGGCTCAGGCACAGTTGAGACACGCGAAGCCATGGGCGATCTCGTTTTTGAAAATCTCAAAGCCCATTTTGATGGCAAAGAACTCCCAACACCCGTTGTGTAAATTATAGGAAATATTATGCGTTCAATCGTTATTCACAAAGCCAAAGATCTTCGAATTGAAGAGACAGATGTACAGGCACCCAAGGCTGGGGAAGTGCTCGTGCGCATCGCAACGGGCGGTATCTGCGGCTCGGATTTACACTATTACAATCACGGTGGCTTTGGCACGATTAAAGTCAAAGAACCCATGATCTTAGGTCATGAAGTATCGGGCTATATCGAAGAGATCGGCCCTGATGTCGATGGGCTTGCCGTTGGTGATCTCATCGCGCTTTCACCCTCTCGCCCTTGCAACAAGTGCCAATATTGTCTGGAAGGCAAACAAAACCATTGTGAGAATATGAGATTTTATGGCTCAGCCATGCCCTTCCCACATATTCAAGGCGCGTTCCGCGAAATGATCGTTGCTGATGCATCTCAATGCGTGAAAGCGGATGGTTTAACTTCGGGCGAGGCTGCCATGGCAGAACCATTATCGGTTTGCTTGCATGCAACACGCCGTGCTGGTGATATGCTAGGCAAAAAGGTTTTGATCACTGGATCTGGTCCGATTGGCACATTAAGTGTGCTCGCAGCTCGTGCGGCAGGCGCTGCAGAAATTGTTGTGACGGACCTAGAAGATCAGGCACTGTCATTTGCAACTAAAGTCGGTGCAAATAAAACCATCAACATGATCACGCAGGCGAGTGAGCTTGATGTTTATAAGGAAGGCAAAGGTTATTTTGATGTCTTATTTGAATGTTCAGGTGCTGCACCCGCACTTGCAGCAGGCATTTCGGTGATGCGCCCGCGCGGCATCGTCATGCAATTGGGCCTAGGTGGTGATATGTCGATCCCTATGCAAGCGCTCACGGCCAAAGAATTGGACCTACGCGGCTCCTTCCGCTTCCATGAAGAATTTGCCATGTCGGTCAAACTCATGCAGCAAGGTCAGATCAACGTCAAACCACTTATTTCACACACAGTGAAATTGGATGATGCGATCTCCGGCTTTGAAATTGCAGGCGACCGTAAGCAAGCGATGAAAGCGCAGATAGAGTTTTCGTGAAGCCCAGTCGAATTTAGAATTCGACATCAGCTCCCACAGCACTCAGCGCGGCTATCGCCACTTCGATGTCTTGTTCCGCAGAACCTGATCCAACACCGATACCGCCTACGCAAATACCATCCTTGATAATTGGCAGGCCACCACCCAGACCTGTCACATTCCCCCCGGTTGCGGCACCAATGGCTGGGCGGACAGCTTCAGGAATATTTGAACACGGTGCGCGGATAGAGGCCGCCGTTAAGGCTTTCGACATAGCGCTCTTGCGGCTCAAAAATTTAGCACCTGTCATGCGAATTTCTGCGAGAAGTTCGCCACTGGCATCGACAATGACAATACATTGCGGCTGGTTAATTTCTTCCGCTTTGTTTACTGCAGCTTGTAACATCGATAAGCTTGCAGCGTGCGTTAATAAAAGGCTTGTTTGAAAATTCATGTGGGAATTCCACTTGCTGTTTACGTAATATATGTTATCGATATCAAAAAAACATGCGGAGATAAATAGATGTCTTTCTTTGAAGCAGCAGATCCTGTCTTTTCCACTTATGTATTGGGAAATGCGCCATTAAAACAGCTCGCCACTGGATTTGATTGGGTGGAAGGCCCTGTCTGGTTTGGCGACGCAAATTGTTTGCTATTCTCCGATATCCCAAACAACCGCATCATGCGTTGGAGCCCAGATACTGGCATCAGCATTTATCGTGAACCGGCTAATTTCACCAATGGTCACACACGTGATTTGCAAGGACGATTGATCTCCTGCGAACATGGCACGCGTCGCGTAACGCGCACCGAACACGACGGCACCCTCACTGTGATTGCAGATCGCTATGAGGGCAAACGCCTTAATTCGCCCAATGATGTTGTGGTCAAATCCGATGGTTCAATTTGGTTCTCTGATCCGCATTACGGCATTATGACCAACTATGAAGGGCATAAATCTGAACAGGAACTTCCCTGTCAGGTCTATCGCGTGGATCCAGAAACATATGAGATGAAAGCGGTTGTCACTGATCTTGATTGCCCAAATGGTTTGGCCTTTTCAAAAGATGAGAAAACACTTTATGTGGCTGACACGGGTAAGATCTTTGATGAAAATGCCAATCGTCTCATCCGATCATATGATGTTGATCATCAAACAGTTTCCGGCGGCAAAGACTTCCACACAGTTTCATCAGGCTGCGCTGACGGCTTCCGCCTTGATGAAGACGGCAATATATGGACATCAGCCGGTGATGGCGTTCACTGCATTAGCCCCGAAGGCAAGTTTTTAGGTAAAATTCTCGTTCCTGAAACAGTGTCTAATATTTGCTTCGGTGGACGCGCAAAGCATCAATTGTTCATCACCGCAACAACAAGTCTTTACGCGATCAAACTCAATCGCAGCGGTGTTCAAAAACCCTAAAAAATTTCACAATTAAACAGTTTCGCAATTAAACAGTTTCGCCAGGGATCAAACGTGTTTCCACCACGTTGACATCCTTGGTAGGCTCATTGCGGATGCGCGCCACAAGTGCCTCAGCTGCAGATTTACCCAGCGTCTCTGTCGCGACCGTGGTCGTTGTTAATTTGCGCGGCAAAACGGATGTCACTTCCATGCCGCCCCAGCCGGCAATTGCGATATCGTTTGGGATCTCAATGCCATACTTTTGGCAATAGAACATGCCGCCAACCGCCATTGTGTCATCTTGATAATAAATCGCGTCTATGTCGCTGGTTCTATTGAGCACATTTTCGGTACCATAATAGCCAGGGTAAAATCCTGCGTGATCAACCAGAATTTCTTTCGACACCAATTGCAGTGAACTGTCATTCAGCGCAGCTTCAAACCCATCAAGCCGGATAAGGTTGGTGCTGCCTTCATTGCGGTTTGCACCGATATAAGCAATCTTGCGATAGCCTTTAGAGAGCATAAACCGACCCATCTCATAACCACAATCATAATGATTAAACCCAACGGATATATCCAAAGGGCTGGTGTTTAAATTCCACATCTCGACGATAGGGATTGCTTGCGCTTTTAATATCTCGATGGTGGCAGGCGTATGCTTTCGCCCACTTAAGATCACACCTGCGGGTCTCCATGCAAGAATAGCCCGCAACCATTCCTCTTCTGTTTCAGGTGAACGCTCATGCGCACCGATCATGGTCTGATAGCCATACTTTAAGAAAGTCCGGTCAATGGAATCCAAAACAGGGCCATAAAGCCCGCTTGTTAAACTGGGAACCGAAACACCAATTAACGTGGATGTATCAACAGATCCGAAAGCTGCGGCGATCCGATTTGGTACATAGCCCAATCGTTCAACTTGCAACATCACCTTGGCTTTTGTCTCTTCTGTAAAGCCGCTGGCATTTCGCAAAACCCGGGACGCAGTCATTTTTGACACGCCTGCTGCCTCCGCAACTTCGCTCAGCGTCGCGCCACCTTTTCTGCTAGATTTTTTTGCCATTGCCGCTTCTTACTACAAATTTAAGTGATCGATAACATTTTGCTTGACTTTCGAAACATATGCAAGACATTATAGAGTAACGTTACCGGTAACTTGACATTTCTATGATGTTTTATCGGTGTAAGGGAGGAAGTTTTATGCCGAAGTCGACACAGGACGGCTTGTTTTTTGACGATATTGTCAAATCCTTTGGAGGAACACTTGCGCTTCGCGGTGTGTCGCTCCACATCGCACGTGGTGAAATTGTTGCGCTATTGGGTGAAAATGGTGCTGGAAAATCCACGCTGATTAAAGTGCTGGGTGGCATTCACCAACCGGATTCGGGCCGTGTTTCAATTGATGGCACCAATTACACGCATTCTCCTTCGCGGCTTGATGAGCGCCAGGCGGTGGCTTTCATTCACCAGGATTTAGGCCTGGTTGAATGGATGACAATTGCCGAAAACATGGCGCTCTCCCAAGGCTATGCCAAAAAAATGGGTTTCATCGATTGGAAATCGGCTGAAGAAAACGCAAGGCTAGCACTTCAAAAAGTCGATTGTGATTTCGATCCAACGACACGGATCTCCGATCTCAGCCGAACTGAAAAATCTCTCGTTGCCATCGCACGTGCTCTTGCCGTTGATTGCGATTTTCTCGTGTTGGACGAACCAACGGCGAGCCTCCCTGCGGACGAAGTGGAACGCCTATTTAACGCGCTTCGTCCGCTAAAAGAGGCCGGTGTGGGCATGATCTATGTCTCCCACCGATTAGATGAAGTCTTTAAGATCGCAGACCGTGTTGCCGTTCTGCGTGATGGAATGATGGTGGGCATGCGCGACATTGCGCACACCAATCCACCGGAGCTTGTGAATTTAATCGTTGGCAAAAAGACCCGCGAAATTGATCGTCCCGAGGTAGATCTTGGCGCACCAGTTATTCAAACAAAAGCCTTACGATCCGGCATCGCCGGACCGATTGATCTGAAAATCAATCAGGGCGAAGTCGTTGGTCTCGTTGGACTGCGCGGCGCAGGCCACGAAGAAATTGGCCGTAGCTTTTATGGCTCAAGCCCCTTTACAGGCGACATCTTGCTCAATGGGCAAACGCCGGATCTTTCAAGTCCACGCGCAGCGATGAAATCGGGGGTTGGCTTGGTCGCAAGAGATCGTGTTGTTGAATCCATTGCGCCAAGCCTGACCATTCGCGAAAATTCATATATCAATCCTGAAGCCGTTGGCAGAAAACTATTATCGTTCATGTCACCGCGCCAGGAAGATAAAAATTCTTATGATCTTGGTAAAGAACTCGGCTTAAGCCCCAATGATCCAACCCTTGCGATTGAAGCACTTTCAGGTGGCAATCAGCAAAAGGTGGTTGTTGGTCGTTGGCTCGCAACAGGCCGCAAGCTTTTGATCGCCGAAGATCCAACGGCCGGCGTAGATGTTGGCGCAAAAGCTGAAATTTACGCGCTTTTATTTGATGCATTGGCGACCGGAATGGGCGTGATTGTGGTCTCAACTGATTTTGAGGAAGTCGCAGCCATCTGCCACAGAGCCATCGTCTTTAGCCGCGGTCAGGTCGTCGATGAATTATCCGGTGTCAGCCTATCGACAGAAACACTTATCCAAGCAGCTTCCGCTGGGGAAGCCAATCAAAATTCACCCGCCATAGAAGCGGGCAGGAGTTAAATATGCAGTCCATTGAATCCAGCGCTCTCGAGCCAACAAAAGCTGAATTAAAAGGCCTAACCTTCGGCGAAAAACTCGTCCGGTTTATCCCTGTCTACGGGCTACTCATTCTCACGGCGTTTCTGATCATACTCTTTTCAATCATGTTGCCGGATACGTTCCCAACAATGTTGAACCTGCGAGCGATTTTGTCCGACAAAGCCATCATTGCCATATTAAGTTTAGCGGCGATGATCCCCATGGCGGCAGGTCGCATTGATCTCACCGTGGGTTACGGCATTGTGATTTGGCATATCTTAGCAATATCACTGCAAACGCTTTATGGCTTTCCATGGCCAGTAACAGTCATCATCGTTTTGCTGCTTGGCGCATTCGTTGGTTTCTTAAACGGTATCCTGGTGGAAGTTGCAAAAATCGACTCCTTTATTGCAACGCTTGGCACCGGTACTGTTTTATACGCGCTCGCACTTTGGCACACAGGTGGTCGCCAAGTGGTTGGTGCATTACCTGACGGATTTTACGCGCTAAGCAGCACTTTTGTATTCGGTCTGCCGATCACAGCTTATTATGTATTCGCGATCACAGTATTGCTTTGGCTGATCCTCGAATATACGCCAATTGGCCGCTATCTTTATGCCATTGGCGCAAACCAAAAAGCAGCAGAACTCAACGGTATTCCAACACGCAAATTTGTTGTCGGCGCCTTCATTTCATCTGGCGTCATGACAGCCCTTGCTGGTGTGATCTTAGCATCCAAGCTTCGCATTGGTCAGGCAAGTGTTGGCCTTGAATATCTTCTGCCAGCGCTCGTGGGTGCCTTTTTGGGATCGACAACAATTAAGCCTGGCCGCGTGAATGTCTGGGGCACAATTATCGGTGTTTCCATTCTCGCAGTTGGCATTTCAGGAATTCAACAATTCGGCGGTTCATTCTGGGTTGAACCAATGTTTAACGGCGCGACTTTGCTCGTTGCGATCGGCATTGCCGGCTATGCACAAAGACGCAAAGGCGCTGTCAAAAAGTAAGAAAATTTATCAGCAACTATGGAGGAAATAATGCTGAAACGTACATTTATGAAAGTCCTGC
>JAHDFS010000187.1 GCA_020628035.1 Rhizobiaceae bacterium | reverse complement strand
CGGTGTTAGCGCTTCATACTCAGTCAAAGTTTCCTCCCGATCCAATGTTCTGCCCGATGTTTCGCATCGCATTTTGACATCAGTCTTGCCTACAATAAGAACCGCACATTGCATTTGTCAATCACTATTGACATTTGTCGTGTGTGCTGATGTTATTAAATCAGGAGGACGCCATTAATGGCTCACACATTGTGCAAAATCAGAGATATTACGAAAGCATTTGGTGAAAACCAGGTGCTTCGTCGATTGAGTCTGAACCTTGAAAAAGGCACAGTGACTGTATTGATGGGCGCAAATGGTGCAGGAAAATCTACGCTGGTTAAAATCTTGTCGGGGGTTTACCAACGTGATTCTGGTTCGATTGAACTTAACGGAAATATTTTTACACCCTCAACGCCTGCTGAGGCGATCAAAGGTGGTGTTGTAACCGTACACCAATCCATAAATGATGGTGTCATTGCAGACTTAGATGTCGCTTCTAATCTGATGATCGATCGTCTGGCGGAAAGTCAGTACGGGTTCATGCTTAAACGTGATCATCTGTTTAAAGAAGCACAAAAAATTGCTGATAAGATGGATCTAAAGATTGATGTCCGTCGGCCGGTTTCTGAGCTCGGCGTTGCAGATCGACAATTGATCGCAATTGCACGTGCGATGTCTCATGAACCTTCTTTAATGATCTTGGATGAACCCACATCCTCATTGTCGGCATCGGAAGCTGAGAGACTATTTCAGCTTATTGAAACTCTAAAAGAACGTGGTGTAGCGATATTATATATTTCACATCGCATGTCAGATATTCGCCGAATTGCCGATACAATCGTATCAATGCGCGACGGTGAAATTTCCGGCGTCTTTGAGGGTGAAAATCTAGATTATGAAGGCGCTGTTAATGCAATGCTTGGTCACACTATGACCGATGTTGATATCAACGTCCAAGCAAGCAAAGGCAACATTGTTGAGATCAAGGCTTTAAAGGTGACGGAAGCATCCAAACCTTTTGATTTAAGTGTGGGTGCCAATGAAGTGGTAGCAATAAGTGGCCTGCTCGGTAGTGGTAAAACAGCGCTTGCACAAATTCTGTTTGGGATGCTCCAGGCATTTGATGGCGACGTTAAACTATGCGGTGAACGCTATGCGCCTCAAAGCCCATCACAAGCTATTCAGTCCGGTGTATTCATGTCTTCCAAGGACCGGGCAAGCAATAGTGTGATTGCCGATTTTGATATTGCCGGTAACATGAGTGTCCCATTTTTAAAGTCCATTTCCGTTATGCATTTCCTGCAACGTGGAAAGGAACGCCAGCAATCACGAGATGCGATCAATGCGCTCGATATCGTGTGTCAGTCTGAGAGCGATGGGATCAACACTTTGTCTGGTGGCAATCAACAAAAGGTCATGCTTGCTAGATGGCTTGCGCAAGATTGTCGTCTACTTTTGCTGGATGAACCTTTTCAAGGCGTTGATATTAAATCGCGTCGAGATATTGGACGTAAAGTTCGGCAAACAGCAACGCAACGGGCAACAATCGTTTTTGTTGCGGAATTGGATGAGGCGTTGGAGATCGCTGACCGTATTGTGGTTATGCACGATGCGTCCATCGTTGCTGGTTTTAAAAATGAAAATGTCGACATCAATCAAATTCTGGCTGCCGTTACGGGTAGCCAATCTGTTTTAAGTGAAAGTGCATAAATGAAAGCCGACGTTGAGCATAAAAAAGAAAATGAAACTGTGGTGAATTCTGGCCCTCAATCAAGTTTTTCAATGATTGATGCTGCGATCCGATATGGGTTCTTAGCGTTGTTGTTGGGACTTGTTGTATTTTTCTCAGCATTTGCACCTGGGTTTGCAGGACCTAGATCAGCCGTCTTTGTGTTCCAATCTGTTGCGATCACAGGGATTTTAGCGCTGGGTGTGACCTTCACTTTGGTTGTCGGCGGTTTTGATTTATCGATTGGTTCAGTTGCAACCTCTTCTATGATGCTATCGGCCTATGTGATGGTGGTTATGGAGCAGAATGCTGCGGTCGCCATCATCGCTTGTCTCATCATGGGCGCTGTGATTGGTCTAGTAAACGGCATTTTGATTGTTAGGTTCAAAGTACCTGATCTTCTTGCCACATTGGGTATGATGTTTCTGCTGGTTGGTCTACAGCGTATTCCAACCGAAGGACGTTCCATCTCAACGGGCATGACATTGCCAAGTGGTGAGACTGCTGACGGAACATTTTCACCAATTTTTCTCGCTATGGGGCGACATAGGTTTGATTTTTTCCTTGATAATCTGATCCCGATCTCGGTCGTATTTTTGATTGTGATCGGCATTTTGGTTTGGATTGTTTTGGAACTGACCCGTCATGGTCGCTTGATGTATGCCATTGGTTCAAATGAACGTGCAGCGGCTCTTACGGGAACCAATGTGAATAAATACAAAGTCGCGGCTTATATGATTTCTGGCATGCTGGCATCTGTCGGTGGATTGCTACTTGCCGCACGCCTTGGTCGCGGGGATATCGCCTCCGGTACAAATTTACTACTTGACGCTGTTGCTGCTGCATTGATTGGTTTTGCTGTTTTAGGAGCTGCTAAACCAAATGCGTTTGGAACAGCAATTGGTGCATTGTTTGTTGGGATCTTGTTGCAAGGATTAACGATGATGAATGCTCCTTATTACACCCAGGATTTCGTGAAGGGCGCTGTTTTGGTTATCGCGCTTGTTTTCACATTCTCGCTTTCGGCAAAACGTTCCGGAAGCCACTAAAGACCATGCACAGGGAGGAACTACGCATGAAAATTACACGTAGACTAGCATTAGGACTCATTGCGGGCATAACCGCGTCAGCCTCTTTTGTCGGATCAAGCTTTGCTGAATCGATGCCAGCGCCGTTGGATAATCCAGGTGATGTAAAAATTGCTTTGGTACGATATCTTTCAACAGGTGACTTTTTCCAAGCCTATCTCTCCGGGGTGGAAAAACAAGCTGAGGCGCTTGGCGTTGATTTAAGAGTGTTCGACAGCCGTCAAGACGCCGCGCTTCAAGCTGATATGGTCGATCAAGCCATCGCATTGGGTGTTAATGGAATTATCATTCAACACGGTTTGACTGAATCCATGAAAGAAGCTGCTCAACGTGCCGTTGATGCGGGCATCAAGGTTGTTGCTTTTGATGTAAATGTTGAAAATGAAGCTATTCCGCAGATTGAACAGTCTGATTATCTTTTGGGTAAATTAGCGCTAGAACAAGCGATTAAGGACAATGGTGACACATGGGATGCGGGCTATGTTTATGTGCCTGGCATTGCACCACTTGATCGTCGTCATGTTGCTTGGGAGGAAGTCAAAGCTGCTAACCCTGGTATTAAAGAAGTTGCGCAAATGGGCACACTGGACAACCCGATTGCCAACTCAAATGCGAACCAGGCACGTTCTGTTTTGCAAGCTAACCAAACGATCTCTGTTTTCTTTGCGCCTTACGATGAATTTGCAAAAGGTGTAAAAATTGCTGTGGATGAAGCCGGTCTCTCAAGCGATGTAAGCATCTACTCAGCAGATGTTTCAACAGCTGATATTTCTGCAATGCGTGAAGCTGGTAGTGCTTGGAAAGCAACTGTTGCGACTAATCCTGCGGTGGTTGGTGAGGTGTCAGTGAGATCGCTTGCGATTATGCTTACTGGTGGAAATCCGGGTGCGCAAGTTGTCGTGCCGCCGACACTGATTACGCAACAATTCTTAAATGATAAAGACATCAAAAACATGGAAGATCTCTCTGCGAACATGCCGCAATTTGCCCATGCAGATGTTGCTATGACAGGTTGGATGCCGCTTCCGGCGCGCTAAACTTATAACACTTAAGGAGCTGCCTTTGTGTCGGCTCCTTTTCATATTTGATAATTTAAAGACGAATAGATGCTTAAAAATATTCACCCACATGTAACACCGCAATTGATGAACTGTCTTATGGAGATGGGACATGGGGATGAACTTGTAATTGCAGATGCGAATTTTCCAAGCTCTTCTACCGCCGATTATTGCAAAATTAAAGAACCAATCAGATTGCCGGGTTTTTCAGCTCCGGCCGCTGTTGATCTGATAACAAATCTAATGCCGCTCGATGGTTTTAGCGATTATGCAGCGCTGCGCATGCAAGTTGATGGTGCGCCTGAGCAATTGGATGATGTCCATGAAGAGGTGTTTGAAATACTGCGCGCTAATAAACCGGAAGAAGCGCAACTGGGCTCAATAGAGCGACAAAGTTTTTATGAGCAAGCCAAATCTGCCTATGGAGTTATCGCAACTTCAGAGGCGAGACCATTTGGCTGTTTCATACTCAGAATGGGCGTAGTTTTTGATAATTAACTCATTGAAACCAAATTAAAAATTGGAAAAATAATGCAAAACAGAAAATCTACTGAAGACGTTGCATTTGGCATTCGTCGACGTGTTTTTGAGCATTCAATGCGCAATAATGGCGGATATTTATCGCAAGCGTGCTCCGCTGCAGAACAATTAGCCTGGCTCTATAACGAAGAGCTTAATCTTGGTGAGCCAACCTTGCCGATGATCCCAAAACCGTTTGGTGGCGTGCCGTCTGCTGAGAATAAAGAATATCATACAGGGGCGGGTTATAATGGCCCAGCTGAACCCGACTATGATCGCCTATTTATCGCGCCAGCGCATTATGCGCTCGTTGCCTATGCCACTTTGATTGAGGTGGGAAGAATGGCGCCTGAGGGGCTTGAAATGTTTAACAAAGACGGTTCATCAGTTGAGATGATCGGTGCTGAACATTCACC
>JAHDFS010000029.1 GCA_020628035.1 Rhizobiaceae bacterium | reverse complement strand
AAATTGGTCGGAGCGGCGGGATTCGAACCCACGACCCCTACACCCCCAGTGTAGTGCGCTACCGGGCTGCGCTACGCTCCGACTTGAACTGATCCCTAAATTACAGGGCAATTAAGCGCAAGCGTTTTTTACAATAAGGTATGAACAAAAGCCCGTTTCCAATTTGACCGCAACCATGAGACTCGAGATACAATTCTTCGCTTAGCCCCCATAAGCGCTAAAAGTGTAGAACAATTAAATACATCCTGCAATAGCACAGTTACTAACATACTATTTTAACGTGTATTTCATTTATGTGACTCCGATAAATCTGGATTAACTGACAGATTTCTAGGGATATTTATCCCTAGTAAAAGGGATTATTATCCTTCATAATAATCCTATGAAAACACCATGCGAACGCATATTTGATCGGCTAAAAGAGATGGGGATGAAGCCTACAACGGCTTCAAAACTTGCGAATCTCGATCCGTCATACCTGCGAGAACTTGCTAAGAATCCCCATCGGCAACCGCGAAGCGTGAGTGCGGAAAAGCTGGCCAAGGTTTTGGGCAAATCTGCACAATGGATTTTATTTGGCATTGAAGACGTTGATGAAGAAGAAATTGAACGCAATTTCACCATTGACCCGAAAATTTTGGAGGAAGCCTTGGAGCAAACGATGAAGGTGATCGTTTTTACAAATTCCAAGCCGTCAAAAGAAGATGAATGCAAAATGATTGCGTTTCACTATGAAGAAATATTTCGAAAACAGAACAATCTTGCGCCGTTGGAAGTACGAATTTTACCTGGTTCAGAAGAAGACCCTCTTGCCAAATAGTTCAAAGACTTAATACATTTGCGTTTAATTTGCTTTACAATTACAATTCATGGTTTCATGATAATGATATTATTCTAGACCTACGCTTGCGTTTCGCGTAATTTCACCCATAGGAGAAGGCAAAAACCGTGGATTACATATCAACCATACTCGCAAGATCGCCCAAAATTGAGGATGATGAACGCTATCGCCGGATCCTAGCCTATATTGAAGAATGTAATTTACATTCATGTTTGGCAATTGCCTTGCTCTATATCGGTTATGAGCCTAAAGACCATGCACAGAATATCTTCGTCGCTGATCATTTATTGACAGAGGAGGAGAAATTCGAATTGACAGAATTACTTGAGGCTGCCGCTTTTAACAAAACGCCGCCCGAGCCGGAGACAAAGCACTAGATGAGCAAAATTCATCCCATGAGCGATAAAGAGCTACTCAAGGCAGATACACCTGACTTGATGATAAAGCTTTTTGAATGGTCCCGGCGTGAACACGCTGTCATGGATGATGAGCTGGTACAAATGTCACCTTATTTGACATTTACACATACCGATCTTCAAACCGATAAGCCGCCAAGTTTTTATCTCATTGGCAAAAAATCTGCCGCCAGAGACGTGTTTGGACATCAATGGGCCGATAATATCCGTAAATCTCAGGCATCACCGATTAAAAACCACAAACAACCTTCTGCAGAAGGTTACTTCAAAGCTTTGCAAAACGGCTTCAACTTTGATCATGTTGAATTTAACACCGACAAAGTGATGGGTGTCTATCGTCGATTGATTGTGCCTGTTAGAGCCAAGTTAGCTATGCAACCTTCATTTTTTGTAATGTTGCCATTGCCAATTCAGATTGAGCATAAACATGGTAAGCTAGATGTTGAAGATCGCTGTGGTTCGAATAAACCAAAGCAAAATTTTCATTAGTACCTTCCGGCACCACCGACCAGTCTATTAAATTTGTTTGACAGCAAGCATAGCCAGATTTGGTGGGAAGCCATGCTTCGGCCATGCGTGGCGCGACAACGGCATAACAAAAGTCTGGTTTAAACCGGCTCAAAGATACCAAGAGTGAAAGTCTTGGCAAAAGATGCCCCAGTCCCCTCACCTTGTGCCTTTTAGCAATCCAGAAATCCCCTTGATAGACCACATCGCCTGATATCTCATGCGCACGCGGGGCATGATGGGATCCCGTCACACCGCCAAGTATTCGCGGATATTGTTTTTCGAGCAACTGGGCCAAGCTGGTGCGCCCTAAACAATCTTTTCGAGCTGCAATGGTTGCGACGAGTTGATCATGTTCATCAAAGAGAATGAGGGAAAAACTATTGCCGCTGGTAAAGTCAAAATGCATCTCATCGCATTGTTCGGTCAGCATGCGCCCGTCGCGCATTTGGCAAATCTGTTTGAATTTCGAAAAATCGCTCGACTGGACAATCTTGTAGCCCAGGTCCGATATTTCTTTAGCTGTATAAATAATTGATGCTGAAACGACTAAGTCAGAATGTCTATCTAATGTGATTTCACCCATTGTAAAATTCCTCAAGTTACCCCAAAGAATTACACCGAATAATAGAAAAGCTACGAAATCAACATCTTGGTTGTAGGAAAATTCAAACGCATTCAGATAGTTAGCTGACCCTGAAAGAGGATAAAAATCCTCTATCGCGATATAAAGGGATTTTTATCCCTTAGATCATTTAAAGCTCAAGGAGGCTTTGTACAGCCAAAATTCAAAGCACATCTTCCAACCTCAAAACTTGATCGTTTTGAGTGGATTTTCAATTCGTAAAAACATTGTTCTAACGCGTTTGATCAAGAAGACGTTTACATTCCAGCAAATCATAAAGCGCTTCTTGTAAGAGTGCTCTATCCTCTTCAACCAATGTTTTGTTGGTCGCAGAAGGCTGAGCATCCGCATTTATATGTTCGTCCTTGTTGCGCTGAAGAAAACGCAATGATGATGGTGCTTTTGCCTTACCTAAAATATGATTTGGCTCGGGCGTTTCCACATTTGGCACGGCAGCTGCTGGGCGCGCGCCTTGCATAACCATTGCCTCATCGTCTTCAACTTCTTTTGCAGCAAGAATGGCTTCAGCTGTCGCCGTGTCCCCTGCTCCGATCGCAATCACATAACGGTTGCCATTTTGTTTTAAAAGTTTTTGAACGCCCTTAATCGTATAGCCTTGATCATAAAGCAGATGACGGATCCCTTGCAGTAATACAAAATCATCGGGCCGGTAATATCTGCGGCCGCCTGCCCGTTTCATAGGCTTTATCTGTGAAAAACGTGTTTCCCAAAAACGCAATACATGTTGAGGCAAGCTCAATTCTTCTGCGACTTCCGAAATGGTTCGAAAGGCATCTGGTGACTTATCCACTCAAACTCTCCCAAGCGATGGAACGCCAGCGCACACATTTTTTGTGTTTATTTGCACTAACGAAGTTGTACCCCCAAGCACTGATGATACTCAAACTCTTTTCTAAGATATGCACCCTCATATCTAGGAAAATTACGCATACGACAAATCACACACTAGCCAATGACTGTGCGTTCGTCCAGACAACAATTAGAGTATATACAGCTAGCTTTTACGTTTTTGGTGTGATTTGAGCACACGCTGTTTCAAAACGTTGGATGCTTTGAAAGAAACAACTTTTCGAGGGGTAATTGGAACTTCTTCACCCGTCTTCGGATTACGACCAATCCGTTCAGTTTTATCGCGCGCCTGGAAAGTCGCAAATGACGACATCTTCACAGTTTCACCGCGTACAATCGAATCGCAGATTTCATCAATAATCATTTCGACAAGATCAGATGATTCTGTCCGGGATAATCCAACACGTCGAAAAACTGCCTCTGCTAGATCCGCTCTTGTAACCGTTTTACCACTCATTTGTGCCACCCGTTCTGATAAAAACACATCCCCTAGACCAGATTTAAGACAATTTATCCTGTATCGTCAAGCATTTGTCGGGATTAGTTTACTAATGAAATAATAATGCTACATTCTTGCCGAATTTAGAAGAATATATCATTCACACTTTAAAAAGCTATAGCTCAAAGTCCAATTTTACCATCGAAGCAATACAGCGCCCCAGGTAAATCCACCCCCCATAGCTTCCAGCAAAATGGTTTGGCCCTCTTCGATCCTGCCTGATTCTGCGGTTTGAGATAACGCAATAGGGATAGACGCAGCGGAGGTATTTCCGGTCTGATCAACATTTATCACAACTTTAGATGGATCTATGTTCAATTTCTTAGCAGAAGCATCAATAATTCGTTTATTGGCTTGATGTGGGATGAACCAATCAATGCTTTCAGCATCCATTTGGGTTGCAGCAAACGCATCTTCAATCACATCAGTGATCATGCCAACCGCGTGTTTGAAAACTTCTCTGCCCTGCATGCGCAAATGGCCTACAGTTTGCGTTGTTGACGGCCCACCATCGACATATAATTTTTCTTTGTGCGAACCATCTGAACGCAAATGCGCTGATAAAATTCCGCGATCAGATGTTAAACCACGGCCTTCTTGCGCTTCTAAAACAACTGAACCTGCACCATCACCAAACAAAACACAGGTCGTGCGGTCTTCCCAGTCAATCAGTTTTGACATGGTTTCAGCACCGATAACCAAAATTCGCTTAGCTTGGCCACTACGAAGATACATATCAGCGCTGGTCAGCGCGAAAATGAAACCCGAACAAACAGCTTGCACATCAAATGCTGCGCCATGGGTCATACCCAATCGGCTTTGAATGTTCACCGCAGTTGAGGGGAATGTATTGTCAGGTGTTGTGGTCGCAACGATGATCATGTCCAGATCATCAGCCGTAACTCCTGCACGCTCCATAGCTTTGCGCCCTGCGGCTTCGCCTAAACTTGCGCTGGTTTCACCTTCGCCCGCTATATAGCGTTGTTTAATACCCGTTCTTTGAACAATCCAGGCATCATTGGTATCAACGGTTTTTTCAAGCTCTTGGTTAGTAACGACGCGCTTTGGGAACGCGTGACCGAATCCTGTGATGACTGAACGAATCATGAAGTTGTTGGCCCCTCATTTGTATCTGTTTCAGCCTCTATCGAAGCTGCGCCCGGACCACGGGTATAATATTGGTCCAAATCGTTTTCAATCTTATTTTGCAGCCCATTACGAGCCATATCAAAACCCATCTCAACAGCGGCTGCAAAACCTTGCGCGCTCGCTCCGCCATGGCTTTTCACAACCACACCATTGAGGCCTAAAAACACACCGCCATTTACACGGCTTGGGTCCATTTTTTGTCTCAATCGAGCAAATGCCTGCCGGGCAAATAGATAGCCTATTTTTGCCATGAAAGTTGTCGACATGGCGGCGCGCAAATATTCACCAATCTGGCGCGCGGTACCTTCGGCAGTTTTCAGCGCAATGTTTCCAGCAAAACCCTCCGTGACAACAACATCAACGGTGCCTTTGCCTAGATCATCACCTTCCACGAAGCCTGCATAATCGAGGCCTGAAAATTCAGATTCTTTGAGCAGATGTCCTGCCTCTTTAACTTCTTCCTGGCCCTTAATTTCTTCAACGCCAATGTTAAGCAGACCAACAGTCGGCTTTTCAACACCAAATAAAGCCCGCGCCATGGCAGCACCCATCAAAGCAAAGTCTAAGAGCTGTTGCGCGTCCGCATCGAGTGTTGCACCCACATCCAACACGATGCTCTCACCGCGAATGGTTGGCCAGATCGCAGCAATTGCCGGGCGCTCAATATTGGCCATGGTGCGCAGACAAAATTTCGACATGGCCATTAACGCGCCAGTGTTACCAGCAGAAATACATACGTCTGCTTGACCAACCTTCACTGCTTCAATGGCTTGCCACATAGTCGATCTCTTTCGACCTTTTCGCAGTGCCTGACTGGGTTTATCGGACATGGTGACGGCAAGTTCACAATTGTGAAATTCTGAAACAGCTTTGACCGCAGGATATTGATCCAAAACCGGAAGGCATTCTTCTTCCAAGCCAAACATTTGAAATTTGATTGAAGGATGGCGTTCCAGCGCGATTGCAGCTCCTGCGACAATCACTGAAGGTCCATGATCACCGCCCATCAAATCAATTGAGATTGTGGTCAACTCGCAATCCTTTGCATTTGACAATCCTTAAAAATTACGCCGAAAATAACCATTTTTGCTGCCTGCACAACTTTATTCTTGCTAAAATCGAACATTATTCAGCTCAATTCGTCTTTAATTGACGCAAGTGCCGCAAATGGTGACGGGGCTTTATCGTCCTCAATATCGGAAGCCTGATACTTCTCATCAATAAGCGCCTCTGGGTCTCGAGGATAAGGATCAATTACGAGTGCCGCATATTCTGCAACCACTTCAGCGATATCAATGGTATTGGAGGTAAACGTATCGGGGATATCTGGCCCATCAACATCAATGATGATCTCTCCATCTTGAATGTCATCGCGGCGGGCAAGTTTTGACGTTTCGGGCACAAAATGCGCGGTAAATTCGTCTTCAATCACAGTTGGTATCGGTTGAAGAGACGCCACGCAAATTTGCTTGAGTTCACCGCGGAATTGACCCGAAACACGGATACCATCGCGTTTCCATCGGCTAAGTCGAACATCAGCTGTTAGGGAATCAACACCTACAATGTTCCACAATTTTGCCAAACCTTCGCGCTCTTTTTCATCCGCTTCAATTTTAATGGTTACGGCATTCGACGCGACATGACCTACTTTGACCGGAAATGAAAATGGAACATTTTCATCAAACTCTTTTTTCCGTTCTGTCATCATACAAATTTGCTTTCTAAGCTCTTACGATCTTCAAGTTACCTTGCGCCATCTGATCGATGTCATAATTTTTGAGCGCGTTATCTGTTGCAATTAAATAACGGCCTAATTCTGACATATCCGGCGCTTCTTCGATATTTTCTGGAAATAAATTTCGAACTAATGCCGTATTGAGCTCGTTCAGATCGTCTTTATCAATTGCTTTTCCATATGAATCAGCACGTCCATAGAACATGCCTGCAAGTTTTTTCATACGTTTTGGCACACCGGCATCGCCGATACCGAGCTCGCGGATCGAATGATCAATATCTTCAAAAAACGCGTCGACAATATCCTGCGCCAAGCCCTCAACAGCTTCACCCTTATTCTTTGTCGCACGGATATATAACATAATGAAGATGGATAACATCTCAAAACGCCCTAAAACTGTGTCTGGCACATTCATGTCCCGATAAAACGGAAGCTGGCGAGCCGCATCCGTCAATTCTTCATATTGGCGTTTGATTATGGCGCTATTTGCTCTTTTTTTGCGAAACAGACTTAGGATCATATGTAAACCTTAAAAACTCACATGAATGCGTAGTTGGGCCCATTCGTATTAACTATCAGATGGATATAAGATAGCGGTTGAGCTTGCGTTAGGATACATAGTTATAAAATGCAGTAATTGCCATAAAATAATCACTTATTGCGCATACATGCTTAGAAATCTTGCATAACATTGCAAGCTGGTTTACCAAAAGCGCCAGTTATTTGTTAAGCGCGAATGTTTTTGCCTGAAGGAGGCAGTGTTTTTGAACAGAGTTATCGGACAAGCGGATACCAATCGCTATTTCATCCGCCCGCGATCCATCATTGTCGGACTGACATTTCTGGCAGCTGCTACAGCATTATCCGCTTGCAACACATCCCAAGTCTTAAATCAGGGATATATCGTCGATCAAACAGCGCTTGAAGCAACACCTGTCGGCTCCAGCAGAGAACAGGTGCTTTTGTCTTTGGGAACCCCATCAACCACACAAGTGGTCGATAATAACGAAGTCTTTTATTACATCTCACAGCAACGTAAGCGCGGTTTAGCATTCCAGAAAACTAAGCTTGTTGGACAATCTGTGCTTGCCGTTTATTTAGATAATGAAGGAACTGTGTCTCGCATTGCAAATTATACACTGCAAGACGGTAAAATCTTCGACATGATTTCGCGCACGACCCCAACAGCTGGCAGAGAACGCGGTTTCCTAGCTGGTGTCCTTGGTGGCTTTACAGGCGGCTCTTCCCCATCCGCAGGAAATCCAGCCTCTTTCTAAAGACTTGAATTTATCGAATAAAACAAAACCCCGCTGATATTTCTATCAACGGGGTTATTATTTTTGTCCAAACTATTGTGGCTAGTGTGCCAGTACAGCAAGCAATAGCAATGCCATAATATTGGTGATCTTAATAGCTGGGTTCACAGCAGGACCAGCTGTATCTTTATAAGGATCACCTACCGTATCACCGGTCACAGACGCTTTATGCGCTTCGCCACCCTTTTCGTGCTTCACGCCATCTTTGTCGGTAAAGCCATCTTCAAATGACTTTTTCGCATTATCCCAAGCGCCACCGCCTGATGTCATGGAAATCGCCACAAAGAGGCCGTTTACGATCACACCCAGTAGAGATGCACCAAGCGCTGCAAAGGCAGATGCTTTTGATCCTGAGATAATCAAGACACCGAAATACACGAACAATGGTGCAAGAACCGGAAGCAGCGAAGGAATAATCATTTCCTTAATCGCAGCACGCGTTAGCATGTCCACTGCACGGCCATAGTCGGGCTTTTCTGTGCCTTCCATGATACCCGGCTTTTCTTTGAACTGAGCGCGAACTTCTTCCACAACCGCGCCACCGGCACGACCCACAGATGTCATGGCAATACCACCGAACAGGTATGGAATAAGACCACCAAAGATCAGACCCGCCACAACATATGGGTTGGACAGATCAAATGAGATCTCACCGACATCTGCAAAATATGGATATTGCTCTGCATTGGATGCGAAATACGCCAAATCGTTGGAGTAAGCAGCAAACAGAACAAGCGCGCCAAGACCCGCTGAACCGATCGCATAACCCTTGGTCACAGCTTTTGTCGTGTTACCAACGGCATCAAGAGCATCCGTTGCCTGGCGAACTTCAGATGGCAAGCCAGACATTTCTGCAATACCGCCGGCGTTATCCGTCACTGGACCAAATGCATCAAGTGCAACGATCATGCCTGCGATGCCAAGCATGGCTGTTACGGCAATACCTGTTCCGAACAAACCACCGAATTGGTATGTTGCGATAATACCGCCTACAATCACGATGGCTGGCAATGCTGTTGATTCAAGAGACACAGCCAAACCTTGAATTACGTTTGTACCGTGACCAGTGACTGATGCTTGTGAGATTGAATTTACTGGACGCTTATCTGTGCCAGTATAATATTCAGTGATCACAACGATAAGACCAGTAACCACAAGACCTAGGATACCGCAGATAAACAGGTTTGTACCGGTAATAGATTTACCAGCGACAACACCGATTTCTCCCCAACCAATGGTCAGAGATGTTGCTGCGCCAAGTGTAATGATGGACAAGATGCCCGTTACGATAAGGCCTTTATACAGCGCACCCATAATGGAACCATTTTGGCCAAGCTTGACAAAGAATGTGCCTAGGATCGAGGTGAGAATTGAACCTGCACAAATGGCAAGTGGGTAGAGCATAACGCTATCTAAGATGCCAGAACCTGCAAAGAAAATCGCAGCCAACACCATGGTCGCCACAACGGTCACCGCATAGGTTTCAAACAAGTCAGCGGCCATGCCAGCACAGTCACCAACATTATCGCCCACATTATCAGCAATCGTTGCTGGGTTGCGCGGATCATCCTCAGGGATACCGGCTTCCACTTTACCAACCAAGTCACCACCAACGTCAGCACCTTTGGTAAAGATACCACCGCCAAGACGGGCAAAAATAGAGATAAGCGAAGCACCAAAACCAAGTGCTACCAAAGCGTCAATCACTTCACGTGATGCAGTACCAAGCCCCATTGGACCAATGAGAATATAGTAATAAACCGCAACGCCAAGAAGCGCCAAACCAGCTACCAACATGCCTGTAATCGCGCCAGATTTGAAGGCAATATCAAGACCAGCTGAAATGCTGTTGGCAGATGCTTGTGCCGTACGAACATTAGCTCGAACAGAAACATGCATACCGATAAAGCCTGCGACACCAGACAAGATCGCACCGATCAAAAAGCCGATCGCAGCTGTTGCTGACAATAGGAGCCAGACCAACACAAATACCACGGCCCCCACGATCGCAATTGTTGTATATTGGCGATTAAGATAAGCAGATGCACCCTCGCGGATATAGCCCGCAATTTCTTGCATACGCTCGTTGCCTTGATCAGCCGCAAGTACGGACCTCGTCGCCCATATCGCATATACGATCGACAGCACGCCGCATAAGATAACTAATAACAACATTCCCATTTTTGGAAATTCCTCCTCCGATTTTAGGCTCTAAGTGAACCCTCCCTTTTCAAACAAATGGCGTTTGCCTCCTCCGCAAAGTGCCAGTGATGCGCGCAGTGAATGCCAGCGCGGGGAAAAGGTCAAGACGAATCATCAAAAATTGAGAAAGAATCACTAAATATGGGGATGATCCCACAACAATTAGTAGCTGCTCATTCTTATGTGCTTAAAAAGCGTGCGCATCCATGCGGCGCTCTTTTGCTGAATGCACCAGTAAAATAACAAGCGCCAGCCCGCAAACTGGCCACAATATGGCTGTTAAAACCTGCCAACCCCAGAAGTTGAGCACCTGGCCAGCAGCCAATGATGAGAGCGCAACGAGCGAGAATAAGAACCCGTCGTGGAAGCCCTGTACCTTGTTTTTCTCAGAGGGACGGTAACTGACAGAGACCATGGATGTTGCACCGATAAAGCCAAAGTTCCAGCCAATTCCCAAAAGCACAAGCGCAAGCCAGAAATTCCAAAGCTCAATACCCATAAAGCCGATAAACGCACAGATGATCATGATCATCAGACCGGTTGCAGTCACGCGGTCCGCACCATAACGGGAGATTAGTTTTCCGGTGAAAAAGCTTGGGCCATACATGGCCAATACGTGCCATTGAATGCCAAGCGTCGATTGATCCGGACTAAAGCCACAAATCATCATCGCAATGGGTGTGCCTGTCATCATGAAAGTCATCATGGCAAAGGAGACCACGCCACACATCATTGCGACCATAAATCTTGGCTGCGTGATGATCTCTTTGAGCGGTCTTTCATCGTCCCCCTCACCCTGCTTTTCCTGTTTTTTGTCTTCATGGGGAATGCGCAAAAAGCAGAGGATGAAAATTCCGATTAACAGCACCGGTATGATACCCATAAAGCTGCCTGCAAAGGGGATTGGATCAAAAAATGTATTCATGTGAATGGCGACTTGCGGTCCAATAACGGCCGCAAATATCCCACCCATTGCTACCCATGAAATTGCCTGAGGCTTAAACGCTTTTGGCGCAACATCGGCGGCGGCAAAACGATATTGGTTTGAAAAGGCCATGCCATTTCCGATGAGAACCAAGCCTAATGCCAACATAACAAACAGCCCATTTAGCAAGGCCAATGTTGCGAGCGCACAACCCAGCATTCCCAAGCAAGCGCCCGCTATAAAACCAGTTCTACGCCCAACGCGGCGCATCAGATAGGCCGCTAAAAACGCGCCCAAAGCCGTTCCTAAATTAAAGCCCATGACTGGCAGGGTCGCCCAGGATTTATCTTCAGCTAAGAGATAATGTCCAGCCAAACCACCTGTCGCCACAGCAACGGGTGCCATGGACCCGGTAAATGCCACCGTCGCACCTAAGATTGCTGCGTTATATTTTGCAAGCGCAAGTTCATCTTGGGGCTGGGACGGGTTGGCGGACATTTAAACCTAGACTTTCGAACGCATTAGCTGTTGCGATATTTCCGTGCCAAACGATCTAAGACCGCATTGACCAATTTGGGTTCATCATCTTCTTCGAAAAACGCGCGCGCGATATCGACATATTCATTGATGATCACAGCTGTCGGCACATCTTTACGGTCGTTTAGTTCAAATGCACCTGCGCGCAATATCGCACGAAGTGTTGAATCAATGCGTGAGAGCGGCCAGTCATCGGTCAGAACGCCGTGGATTTCAGGATCAAGCGCCAATTGCTGCGCAACAACGCCTTTGACGATCAGGTTAAACCAATCTGCATCTGCGTCACGATATTGATCACCATCCATTTCGCTGCCCAAGCGATTGCTTCTAAAGTCCGCAATAACTTCACTGACATGTTCGCCTGACATATCAAGCTGGTAGAGCGCTTGGACTGCGGCTAAACGCGCGACACCACGTTTATTTGCTGGTTTGATCTCAGGGTTTTCACCTGTATGGGAAGCATCATCGCTCATATATTATTCTCGTGTTTTATTTTTTATAGCACTAAGCTGAAAGCTGCGCTTTGATCTTGATCATTTTCAATGCGGCGCGCGCGGCAAAACCACCTTTATCCAATTCAGATTTTTTAACCCGCGCCCAAGCCTGATCGGAATTTTCAACCGTCATAATACCATTGCCAAGTGCAATAGATTCACTCACGGATAATTGTGTTAACCCACGTGCTGATTCATTACACACAATATCGAAGTGATATGTCTCGCCGCGAATAACAATGCCAAGGGCAATAAAGCCATCATATTGCGTACCGCCCTCATCCATACCATCAAGCGCCATAGCGATTGTGGCTGGAATTTCGAGCGCACCATCAACAGAGATCACATCATAAGTCGCGCCAGCATCTTTGAGCGCAGATACTGCGCCATCTAAAATCGCGTCTGACATATCGTCATAAAATCTAGCTTCGACAATCAACAAATGCGGTGCTTTTGACATGGTATCACTCCAAATTCAGCTCAAGTGAACTGTTTAAAATTCAGAACCCGCTCAAATCATGGTTCTTAAGAAGTCGCAAGTAAATTCTGGAATTTGGTGCCTATGCACCGTCTCTTTTTGTCATATGTTCAACAAGTCGGGCAACATGGCGGGCGATTTGATCAATTTCAATGTTTACTTCATCGCCAACATCGCGCTGCCCCCAGGTTGTGACGTCTTGTGTATGACGGATTAACAGCACATCAAAGACGGGCCCATCGACCTCATTGATCGTGAGCGATGTTCCATCCAATGTGACAGACCCTTTGGGTGCAATAAAGAGTGCAAGATCTTCCGGCGCTTTAAACCTGAAACGAACTGCATCACCTTCCATGATTTTCTCGACAATCTCAGCGCGTCCGTCCACATGGCCAGACACCATATGACCACCCAACTCGTCGCCCATTTTAAGCGCGCGCTCGAGATTTATCTGGTCGCCGACTTTGATCGAACCAATGGTGGTTAAACGCAAGGCCTCTTCCCAAGCTTCAACGACAAACCAACGGTCATTCGATCCTTCTTCAGGAAGCTCAGTTACGGTAAGACACGTTCCAGCGCAGGCAATAGAGGCACCAATTTCGATTGTTTTGGGGTCATAACTGGTCTTAATTTTGAGTTTGATGCCGGATTTTAGCTCATCCAACTCAGAAATTTCGCCGATATCTGTGATAATGCCTGTGAACACGTGATGCGATCCTAATTTACTTTTTCATACTCATACATGAGATCTGTGCCAAATGTCAGCTTGTTTTTAAGTGCAAACCCTTCTGGCATTTTATCCGGTGTCAGCGGCGCTTTGACTTTCGTCGCATCTTCTTTCACATCCAAGTTCGTGTTTGACTGAAAGAGGATTATTCGATCCACAAAACCGGCCGCAAGGAAGCTCTTCGCGATTTTTGCACCTCCCTCAATCAGTAATGTTGAGATATCGAAAGTGGCTAGATGGCTTAACAGCTCGCTAAGTTGCGCCTCATTTTCATCAGCGGAAAGGTGCAACAGCTCAACACCACATTTTAAGTAATCATCCGCACCAGTCAGATCTGCTTTTGTTGCAATGATGAGTTTATGTTTGTCTGCGGTTTGAACCAGATTGGAATTGACGGGCGTCTTTAGTCTTCGATCTAAAATCACACGCGCTGGCGAGCGATATTCTAGTCCGTTTAGTCTGCATGTCAGTGTTGGGTTGTCGTTTTCAACCGTACCTGCCCCGACCAATATCGCGTCATTGATCGCCCGTAAGACCTGAACTTGTCCATTTGATACAGCGCCGGTAATCTTCACCTGTTCACCGCTGTGAGCGCCAATATAACCGTCCTTAGTCATCGCCATTTTCAATGTCACGAAGGGACGAGATTGGCGCTTGCGTTTTAAGTATCCAGCTAATCCATATTCAGCTGCTGACGCTATGGTTTTTTCGACAACTTCAATGCCTGCAGCACGCAATTTTGCAAAACCCTGCCCAGCCACGCGTTCATCTGGATCATCGGCCGCAACGATGACGCGTTTCACACCAGCTCTAATCAGCGCATCAGCGCATGGCGGGGTCTTACCATAATGCGAACACGGTTCGAGCGTGACATAAACGTCCGCACCTTTTGCCGCCTCACCTGCTTCCTCTAACGCCTGTACTTCCGCATGCGGTCGACCGCCGAGCGCGGTTACACCTCGGCCTATAATGACAGGTTGATCATCTATATATTGAATAACAAAAGCTGCAACGGACGGATTTTCCGCCGTTAGGCCTTCATGACGACGCGCATAGCGGATCGCAGCTTGCATGAATTTTTGATCGATATATTCCTGATCAGAATGGATTTTTTCATTCTGAGAATGAGCTTTGGGATTATGTTTCCCGTTAGCTGTCATCAGCAGCATCGCGCGCAATTTGCGCACTTAATGTTTCGATGATTTTCTCAAAATCCTGCGCGGCTGTGAAGTCCTGATAAACCGATGCATAACGCACAAAACCAACGTCATCGATGGCTTTAAGCGCTTCGAGTGCCAGTAAACCAATTGCATCTGTTTCAATCTCTGTTTCGCCCGAACTTTCAAGGCGGCGGACAATGCCAGACACCGCGCGCTCAATGCGGTCACGATCAACAGGACGTTTTCTGAGTGCAATATCGAAGGATTTTTGCAATTTTTCACGATCAAACGGGACTTTACGCCCCGTTTTCTTGAGCACTTGCAAGTCTCGCAACTGAACCCGTTCAAATGTTGTGAAACGGCCACCACAATCGGGGCAGACGCGGCGACGACGGATGGTGTTGCCATCTTCAGCCGGGCGCGAATCTTTCACCTGGGTGTCATGAGACGAGCAATAAGGACAGCGCATATATTAAGCTCCGATGCTTTGATAAACTGGGAACTTATCCGTTAGTGCAATCACTTTCGCTTTCACAGCTTCTTCAACAGCTGTGTTGCCATCTTCTGAATTTGCTTCGCTTAGGCCATTGACCACTTCCAGGATCATGTCGCCCACTTGACGGAACTCATCTGGACCAAAGCCGCGTGTTGTTGCAGCAGGTGTACCCAAACGAATACCAGACGTCACAAATGGCGATTGTGGATCATTTGGCACACCATTTTTATTACAAGTGATAAATGCACGACCAAGAGAGGCTTCAGTTGCCTTACCTGTTACATTTTTCGGCTGAAGATCAACCAACATCAAATGCGTATCTGTGCCGCTTGAAATGATATTTAGACCGCCATCAACAAGTGTTTTTGCAAGCACTTGCGCGTTCTCTTTCACATTTGCCATGTAAGTTTTGTAGTCGTCTGACAATGCTTCTTTAAAAGCCACAGCTTTCGCTGCGATGACATGCATTAGTGGACCACCTTGAAGACCCGGGAAGACGGCTGAGTTGATTTTCTTGGCAATTGCTTCGTCATTGGTCAACACCATACCACCACGTGGGCCACGCAAAGTTTTGTGCGTTGTTGTTGTTGCCACATGTGCATGCGGGAATGGGCTTGGGTGAACGCCAGCTGCGACAAGACCTGCAAAGTGGGCCATATCAACCCAAAGGATTGCATCCACTTTGTCAGCAATTTCGCGGAATTTTGCGAAATCGATCTCGCGAGAATATGCAGAACCACCAGCGACAATAACCTGTGGCTTATGCTCAAGTGCAAGAGCTTCGACTTGGTCATAATCCAGCAAGCCTGTTTCTGCGACCACACCATATTGAACCGCATTAAACCATTTACCGGATAGGTTTGGTTTTGCACCATGGGTTAAGTGCCCCCCTGCATCAAGGCTCATGCCCAAAATTGTGTCGCCTGGCTTAGACAATGCGAGCAAAACAGCTTGGTTGGCTTGCGAGCCTGAATTTGGCTGAACATTGGCAAAGCCACAGCCGAAGAGTTCTTTAGCGCGATCAATTGCAAGATTTTCAGCGATATCGACGAAGTGGCAACCACCATAATAACGCTTGCCTGGGTAACCTTCAGCATATTTGTTGGTCATAACGGAGCCCTGTGCTTCTAACACAGCGCGAGAGACAATATTTTCTGACGCAATCAATTCGATTTCATGGCGCTGACGACCCAATTCCTGCTCAATGGAGCTGAAAATTTCAGAATCTTGATCAGCGAGGGAGGCTGTGAAAAATGCATTGGACATTAGAGGTTACCTTCAAAATTTGCACGAGTCATTCTCGCACATTCAGAATAAGATGGGGGCTATTTACCGTTAACGGTGAGCGAGTGCAACATCTGCACAGCGCTTAAAGCGCACATAAACACACCTAATTGTCGCGGCTAGAGCCAGTCAATTGATTATCTCAAGACCAGCATTGGCTAAATTGACAAAAATGCTGCTCAATATTGCAGCTTGAAACAAAAAACGGCCCCGAAAGACCGTCTTGAATTGAATATGTGTGTTTATCCTAAAGTTCGCGCGAAGCCAACAGATCCACACCGTCGCGACGATAGACATCATCGCGGAACTGCACCACACCATCAGCTGATGACCATGCCGTGAAATAGGTGAAGTAAACTGGGACTGGTTGTTCAACCTGAATTGGCATGCTTTCACCAGAATCAATCCCAGATTCGATGGCTTGGCGATCCCAACCAGGTGTGTCTTTAAGCAACCAAGCAGACAATTCGCGTACGTTCTGTACACGCACACAACCAGATGATTCAAAGCGTAGCAGCTTGCCAAATACTGATTGTTGCGGCGTATCATGCATATAAACCGCATGCGGATTGTGGAAATTGATCTTCGTCGATGACATCGCGTTGATCTTGCCAGGATCCTGACGGAACATAAGCTTCGGCGCTTCTTGCGCATTCCAATCGACGGTTTCAGGCGCCACTTCCTCACCTTTTCCGTCAAACAAACGGATGGCGTTGCGCTCAAGATAAGTTGGATCCTTGCGCATGAGCGGCATAATATCTTTTTCGATGATCGAACGTGGTGCTGTCCAATATGGATTTAAAATCACTTCGTGAATTTTAGAATTCAAGATTGGTGTCTGGCGGTCAATCTTACCCACAATCGCAGTGTGGCGAAGCGCTACACGGCCATTTTCAACCGCTTCAATCTGAGCTGCCGGAATATTGACCATGACATAACGGTCACCAAGAAAGCCCGACATTGAACGCAAGCGCACAAGATTTGTTTCAATTTGGGTTAAACGAACCTGCGCTGATACATTGATCGCAGCATAGCTAAACTTACCCAACACACCATCGGACGGCATGCCGTGGCGCGCTTGAAAACGCTTCACTGCGCCTTGCACATAAGTATCAAAGCTATCGGAAATACCCGCTGAACGCGGTAAATCGCCGGAAATCATCAAGCGTTCGCGCAATTTGCGCACATCGCTAGACACCATACCCAAACGCAAACGTTTATTTGCTGGCACAACCGGCCAACCACCATTTGCAACAATGTTCTGATATTCAATTTGCGCGATTTCTAGATTGCGGAGCGTTTGTTCTGAAATAATTGGAAAGTTTGCAACTGTTTCGCTGACTGTACGTGATGCTTGTGCATCAAACTGATCATCCCAATTGCCACGACCTGGTGCGTTGATAATCTGTTCAATCGTTGACTGTGCAAATGAAGGTGCTGTCAAACCCGCAATCAAGCCTGTTGCTGCTGCGCCCTTTAAAATAGCGCGGCGAGCCAGTTGAGATTGAGCATTATTAGAACTTTTATTCTGTTTTTTCATCTCTTCACCAATTGTCGTATACGACGGTACCGTTACAAATGCCGACCTAAATCAGCATCGATAATTTAAAGCCTTTGCCCACAATCAGCAAGAGTATTTGGGTCATGCGCTGATCAAACTCGCGTGATCGAAATTAATCGAATGGCCTATGATCCCAAAATTCACACCATTGTGGCTGTATCAAGGCAACTTGCCTTAATTCACAGAACTACTCTGTAACGCCAAAATGGTGAATATAACGTGAAAACCACCGCTAAATGCCCATTTAGCGGTGGCTCTTTAAACTGTAATTGTTATTTCCAATCAGATTTCCCCTCAAATCCGATCAGAAACACAAAAATTACAAGTATATTATAGACGATACATAATCTGGTCGTTCCAGAATCGATCAAGACGCTGCATCAATTTATTCATTGTTGCAAAATCATCTTCGCCAATACCACCAACTTGTTCGATAGATTGGATGTGACGATCGTATAATTGTGCAACGACGCTTGCGATCTCTGTGCCTTTATCGGTCAACGAGATACGAACTGAGCGACGGTCGACGCGTGATTTTGTGTGGTTGATGAAACCAAGATCGACAAGTTTCTTCAAGTTATAAGAAACGTTTGAACCAAGATAATATCCACGGCTGCGCAATTCGCCAGCAGTCAATTCAGCATTGCCAATGTTAAAGAGCAAAAGCGCTTGAACTGCATTGATATCTGCACGGCCAGAACGTTCGAATTCATCTTTAACAACGTCAAGAAGACGACGATGAAGACGCTCTACAAGCTGAAGTGCTTCAAGATATTGTACACGCAGACCATTTTCCTGGTCCGTTTTGTCTGTCGATTGGTTATGAACCAATATAGGTTGTTGTTGTGCCATTATAGTTTGCCTCACTGTTTTATTGTGACGGATTGTTCTTTTTGTTTCCCGTCTTGAGGCAAATCTATCGAATGTGTCGAAAATTTTACTTAATTTGTGTGCTTAACAAAGTGTTACTATGAGACAAGGTAAATTAATCATTACTAACGCTGCCAGATTATCACCTTTTGATCTTACAAGCCTTCTTCCTGCAAGCGCTTGCGTTCTTTGAGATAGAATATGGTTTGGAACACTAAGAATAGGATGACGACCGAGCCGCTGAATAAAAGATTAAACGGATCTTCGCCATACCATTGTGGCAGTACAGCATGCATGAGATATTGGATAAACGTCACCAATATCCAGCCCCATAACCCAAATGCGGTTTGAAACCAAACGCCCAACGCCGTGAGCGGCAACAATAAAGCAAGTGTTGTCGCTGCCAATCGCCAATGAAGCGGCGCGATGTCAAAACGCAATGCGCCTGCATCGGTTATTCCCATGAGCATGGCCCAATATTTGACGGTACCTGCAACGCAGGCTAACGCCACGATGGATAAGAATACATTATATAAAAGATGAATACCCTCAGAAGCATCGCTGCTCTTTTGCGCCATTTGCTCAAGCGAGATGCTGTTATTTTCTACCATAAAACACTGTCCAAAATTGGGTATATTTCATCCATAATCTGGCAAGTTATATATATGAGCATCAAAATAGGCGCAACAAAGTGTCTCAATCTCGATAAAATTTGTTGTCTGACTTGACCTTTTTTTAAACAATGGCCAAACCAAAGCAACAAAGCATAGTAGATGGATTTGAGTAATGTCTGACATGAGCCGCAAGATTGATGAAGTCACCGGGCATAGGCGCATGCGCCGATATCGCGCCAGCGCTTGGATGCGCAATATGGTGCGCGAAACCCGACTAACACCGTCAGATCTTATCTGGACCATGTTTTTGATCGAAGGTGAAAACAAGCGTGAACCGATCGATTCAATGCCAGGCGTTGAGCGTTTAACCGTTGACCTTGCAGTGGAAGCTGCCAAAGAAGCCGTCAAACTTGGCATTCCGGCAATTGCGACATTCCCCAATATTGATTACGCCAAACGCGATAAAACAGGCACTGAGATTTTAAATCCAGATAACTTAATCAATCAGGCTACGCGCGCAATTAAAGCTGAAGTGCCTGAAATCGGCATCATAACTGACGTTGCACTTGATCCCTTTACCTCAGACGGCCATGACGGCATTTTTGAAAACGGCGAAATTGTCAATGACAAAACTGTGGAAGTTTTAGCGCAGGCCGCCGTTTTACAAGCCAAGGCTGGTTCTGACATTATTGCGCCGTCTGAAATGATGGATGGGCGTATTGGGGTAATCCGGCAGGCACTTGATGATGCAGGTTTTCAATCTGTTGCAATCATGTCTTATGCGGCAAAGTTTGTATCTGCATTTTACGGCCCATTTCGCGAAGCCATCGGCACCAGCGATTTTCTCAAAGGCGATAAAAACAGTTATTTCCTTAATCCAGCAAACCCAAATGAAGCCATGCGTGATGTGGCACTGGATGTGGAAGAAGGTGCCGACATGGTTATGGTCAAACCTGGCCTTCCCTATTTAGATATGTGTTTACGGGTGAAAGAAGAGTTCGGGCTTCCCACATTTGCATATCAAGTGTCGGGTGAATATGCGATGATCAAGGCTGCAAGCCAAAATGGCTGGATTGATGGTGAGCGAGCCATGATGGAAAGCCTCATGGCATTTAAACGTGCAGGCTGCGACGGAATTTTGACTTATTTCGCACCCGAAGCTGCAAAATTGTTGAACGCATAATTCCGCCGCAGACTTTTCGCTTTAGCTAGTTTTCTAACTCACATAATGGCACAGCCTCGTGGATCTGGTCGCCATCGGGTTGCTTCATCAAGTCCGCGTTGACAATAAAAGGCACAAAGGCTTTCGTTTCGCTTGATTTAAGATAAAGCGTCACGGGTAGAGTTTGGGGCTGATCGATATTTAAGCGGCACGCATTTGCACCGATGCTAAAGGACCCTTCCCATAGTTTTGAAGGCCTGTTTTCAATGGTAAATTTGCGCAGCGCGTTGAACCTTTTAATATCAGTTGGCCTTATTCTATACGCAATGATCTGCCTTCCAGGTTCGCTGATCTTAGCGAGCATCAGCTTATCTTGAGAACTGAGCGAAGTTGTCAGAATGAAGGTTTCCTTCTTGGTCTCGGAGCCGTCTTTCTTTTTCAATTCCAGTGTCATGGTGACACCGTCCTCGCGAACGCGATATTCATGCGGCAGGTCGACTGCCACACTCAATTGATTGACATCAGTGGTCGCCGGATCAAAATTTCGAAGTTTGACCATGCTGGAAATTGGCGTGTGACCACAAGCACTTAACAAGACCAACGCAATCCCCAAGCCGCTGAATTTTACGACACGATTATAAAAACTAGACACTAATGAAACTCCGTATTGACTTAATTTATTTCATGCATTAATTATCGTAAAACAATAATAAATCAACATTTAATTTTAAGAAAGCGTGAAATGTCTGCCGACCAAAAATCATCTCTTTCCTATGGCCGCATCAAAAAGTTGGCGCGCTATGCATGTATATTCTCAGTTTTAGGCGCAATTATATCCATTGGAACGATTGCCTATTACACGGTCCTCATGTTCATCGACACCCAAGCTGTTGATGCAGCTATTCGAGAAGAATTTGTCACCGCAGGAGAAACCATCACGATAAACGGCGTTAGCAGAACACTGACCTTTATTTTTGAGATCACACCAGTGCTCATAGGAATATATATTTTCACCCAGGCCGTACGGCTTTTTAGAGAATATATGCGGGGGCGAGTTTTCACATTTGAATCGGCTGCGAAACTCAATAAAATTGGTTGGGCGGTGGCAGCATTAGCGCCGCTGGGGATTTTGTTTGAAACCCTCGCTGTTTTAGCTTTGACAATGTACAACCCAGCAGGTCAGCGCCAATTGTCCATTGGTATTTCAGAAACGGAAGTTTATGCGATTATTTTGGGATTGTTGCTGATCACACTTGCAAAGATATTGCATGAAGCTGCCATTATTTCCGAAGAAAATCAGGCGATCATATAATCATGGCTATCATTGTCACACTCGATATCATGCTTGCAAAACGCAAAATGCGATCCAAGGAATTGTCTGAAATCGTTGGCATTACAGAGCAAAATATCTCCTTGCTTAAATCAGGCAAAGTCAAGGGCATTCGTTTTGATACTTTAGAGAAAATATGTGAGGCGCTTGATTGTCAGCCGGCCGATATTTTGAGTTATGAAGCGGAAAACGGGTCTTGAAAATCCGTAAAACCTTCCCAATTAGTAAGTATACCTGACAATAACGAGGATAATTATGGCTAGTTTTGAAAAGATGGACCCCAGCGACGCTTTTAACAGCGCGGACTATCGCCATACCCATACCATCGATGATCGACTAGATGACCCTGCTTATTATGATGGCGTGAGAACAAAACGTATTTTTGCTTTTCTTGTTGACTATCTCATGATTGCGATCTTGCACATCCCTGTTGCAATCATCATTTTTTTCCTCGGCATTATTACGCTTAGCCTGGGATGGTTGCTCTTTGCCATTATCACGCCTGTTATTGCTTTGATTTATGTCGGATCCACAATGGGTGGGCCAGATCAAGCAACACCAGGGATGAAAATGATGGGCATTCGCATTGCGCGCCTCGATGGTGGTCGTGTTGATTTCATGACTGCGATTGTTCACGGCGTGATCTTTTGGGCTGCAAATATCGTTACATCAGGCTTTATTTTGCTGCTTGGATTGTTCACAAACCGCAAGCGCCTCATTCAGGATTTGCTTTTAGGCACTGTGGTACTGCGCTCTGATCTTAATGACGATTACGAAGTTGATATCAAAATATCCAAGCGGAAATAAACCAGTATTGCCAGTCTTTGTTTGATTGATTAAGCTGTTAAGGAACTTGAACTACTGAGCTTTTTTGAACAATCGAACGAATGACGAGCCACAACAGTCACTCCCCGCAGTTCTTTTTAACGGCACCCACTCCGTGCCCTTACTTAAACGATCGCGAAGAGCGCAAGATTTTCACCCATCTTGCTGGCGAAAAAGCTACTGAACTCAATGATATTTTAACGCAAGGCGGTTTTCGTCGTTCGCAAAATATTGCTTATCGGCCAGCATGCGAAATGTGCAAGGCATGTGTTTCAGTTCGCATTTTAGCGGACGAATTTGTTTGGACCAAATCGATGAAGCGCGTTTTGGCGCGCAATAAAGATGTTATCTCAGTAGATCATCAAGCAGAGCCGTCAAGCGAACAATATTCCATGTTTCGTGCCTATCTTGATGACAGGCATCTTGATGGTGGCATGTCTGAAATGTCTGTCCTTGATTATGCCATGATGGTGGAAGATACCCATGTCGATACACGGGTGATTGAATATCGGATCCGTGAGGAAGGTGATGGGGTAGAAGAACATCCCAAGGGCCGTCTCATCGGTGCAGCATTGACCGATAAAATGGCGGATGGATTATCAATGGTCTATTCGTTTTTCGAGCCTGATTACCATTCACGATCGTTGGGTACCTATATTGTCTTAGATCATGTCAGACGGACGATCGAAGCCGGCTTACCCCATGTCTATTTAGGCTATTGGGTCGATGGTTCGCCCAAAATGGCTTATAAAACACGTTTCCAACCACAAGAGCATCTTGGCGCCAGTGGCTGGGAGCGATTTAATGACAAGTCGTAGGCAAGCTGTTGTTGCGTTGTGCGACCTTCAAACCAAAACTAGCGCTTGAGCAACCTTAGCCCACCCCAAAAATAGGTATTCCCTCTTTTATATCCGGGTCCGCAATATTCGCGTTTTCCCCAAAGGCGGAATACCTTCATGCAAATTGTGCCGCCCGACACCCGATATTTACCTCGAAAAGGGTGACTTTGATAAAATATTCGCAGCGTTCCCTTACCATCGAAATGCATAGTTCCATTAAATGCCGGGCCTTTGCCAGTTACATTGGTCACAAACCATTTACCGTTGGATGTGATGAACTTGGCTTCTTTTGCACCCGCCACAGCTGACGAGATATATCCAGCGGCAAAAACAATAGAGAGAAATAGTAATACAAATAGAGACTTTATCGACAATGAACTGAGCCTTTGCAACTTTAAATACTAAAGTCTCAGTAAAATGCCATCATAAGAAAATCAACCGACCACAACATAAAATTGCTTCACCATACAGAGTTTCTATTGAGTATTGCGGAAATTACAAAACAACACCCTTACGGCGCGACGGGGCTTCAAATCCTGTTGTGATGCCCTCTCCGCTCACCGCAATGTCTGCAAACTTGGATATTTCATCTGCTAATTCTGAATAATCTGAGAGACCTTTTTTGAGGGAAGTTGAAATATTATCTTCCCCTGCTCCCATCATTAAACCAAGCGGCATGCCGCGGTTCACATTGTCGCCGCCTGCATTAACATTTAGAAGCAGACTTTTCTCAAAATCATAACCTTCGTGATCAGCAATAAAGAACATCATCGGCAAGCCCTGTTCTATGTAGCACACGGTGCCGATCTCTTTACGCAAGACAGCTTGTTCACCCATATCGACGAGCTTATCAAGTTCCATCGGGCCATCATCAAGTTCCATATGATATGCCCACATTTGATCATCAGGGATATTGCCAGGCCCCCTATGCGCTCGGTATTGCGCAAAGAGATCCTCGCCACGAATTCGCGCCATATGCACATGATCTGCGGCCTTGCGGAAGGCAGTTTTCGTATCACTTTCGCCATTGATTAGTTCGAACATAAGCGGCACGCAAATCGCCAATCCAGATGCAACGGTCTCAGAGCGATGCGTGAGCACTTGATGTTCAAGCGCCATGCCTATCCCTTGATATGGGTTTTGCGATAAGAGCGATAAAACCATGGGCCGGATCATGCCGCCATGCGAGCCGATTGACCAATTGTCACGCTGCATCTGTGCGCAAGCGTGAATGGGATCACCATTGCAATAGTTCTCAAACCAGCGCCGTAAAAAGACCTCTGTATAGGGATCTTTGTTTTGATCGGGCGTTGTCATGTAAGAGACAAAATCATCCAGAAAGGCACCAGCTTCATAACCACCTTTTTTATTGACGGATCTGATGAGAACACGCGCCAGATGTGCGTTTAAAGTATTGTCGCCAGCCTTTAACCCGTGATGGTAATGATAGCGCTCATCTTCTGCTGCAACTTTATTGCCATGCTCGCCTTCGCGATCATTTCTCTCAATGGTGAAGTCTTCCCATGATGTTTGATAAAACATGCTGTGACCATGCAAAATGTCATAGGGTCTTGAGAGTGATTTTGCCTTTTGCACATCCGGTTTGTAGGACATGCCAACCATAAAAGCTTCAGGATGCGGGTGGAGCGGCGCTTCATAGGTTTTTACTCCACCATCGAAGTCTTTGACGATGTTTTCGCGCGCATAATACCAATGCACCGGCATGGCCAAACTGTCGGCAATGAACAATCCCCAAAGCGCATTTTCAATGCGTTGGCGTCTTTGCTCAAGATTATTCATATCAGCACCCCATGCGAAGAACTTGAAACTTTTAGGCCCCTATTCTTCCGCTTCATATTTTTTGATCAGGTTTTCAGCAACCTGAATATTAATTTGATTGCGCTCGTAAAATTCTGGGAAGATATTTTTGAAATAATCGGATTCTGTTGCAGCTTTACTTGCAGCGATCGCGTCTTCCAGCATCTCTTTGTTTTTCACCGCAGCACCCAATTCAACCAAGCCATTTCCGATGAAATACTGCACCTGCGCCCAGACGCTTGGATTGTCTTCCTCTTTTAAAACTTCCAAAACATTCTTATGCGCGAGAACTGATTTCTCAAGCCAGAGTGTACCGCCCTGACGCTGATGCAATGTTGAATAGATATCGCCCAACTGGAATTGAAGTCCTGCCCAGCTGACGGGATCAGCGTCTTGAGTAAACACTTCCATGGCTGCTTTAAACGCATTGGCAGCTTCGGTCAAACGCGCAGCATTAAGCGCTTTGCCCTCAATTGCATTATAAGTGTCTGAATTGGCATTGACCTGCCCCAACGCACGTTGCGCTGTTGCCCATTCTGTTGGATTATCCTCTTTGTTGAAGACTTCAAGCGCATTTTTAAAGGCAACAATTGCGTCATTATAAAGCTGCGCGCCTTCTTCAGGCTTGTTTTGGTTGTATCTACCATAGGCCAGCGAGCGGTAAGCGTCACCAAGCTTGGAATTGCTATCAGCCCAAATCATTGGCGAGGTTTCAGCATCTAAGATGTTGATTGCAGTCTTATAGGTTTCTATCGCTTCCAAAAGCGGTTTGTCCTGACGGGTGGCCCAAGCAATCTCCAAAAGCGCGTTGGCTTTCTTTGAAAGCACTTCACCTTTGACCGGCTCGGTCAAACCTTCTTGCGCTAAAGCATCATCAAAAAGTTTGGTCGATTGTTCGATCTGACCTTGTTTAAGTGCTGCAAAAGCGTCATCGACCAGCTTAAGTGCTGCCTCATCACTTGCAAATGCGACTGACGATAAAAGAGCTGATAAGGACACAGCGAGAATGGATTTTTTGAGATGAGGAACGAGCGACATTTGCAAACTTTCTTATTGTTATAAAACCAGAATTTGATCGCAATCTAGGCAAAACATAGATGTAAAACAAGTTGTTGCGGATCAAACTATTGTTAACTTGATATACGCTGGCAATTGATGGATGGTTTTGACCATTACGAATTTTAACGAGGACCTACCATGACATTTCCGGCCATCACCGCGCTTCTTTCCGTCGTTCTATCGCTTTATATGCTGAAATTGATCATCGATATTGTGAAAATCAGACGCAGTGAACGCGTTGAGCTGGAGACCGGTGAAAGCGATGCATTAACGCGGGCAGTTCGGGCGCATGGCAACTTGGTTGAGACAACGCCGATGTTTGTTATCATGCTGGGATTGCTGGAATTGGGTGGCGGTCATCGGATCGCCGTTGCGATCCTTGCTGTAATCTTCATTGTGTCCCGCATCATGCACCCCATCGGATTGTCCGGCAAAAAAGGCACATTTAAATACCGCACCCGCGGCATGATCCTCACGCTCACAGCCTATATCCTGACAGCTGCTTATTTAGCTGTGGTGGCTGTTATGAGTTTTTAACCCGAGAACTTACCTGATCTTGGGAAGCCTTTTGGCACCATGCGGCCAGCCTGGGCTCTGTCGCCCATCCATTCCATCAGCTCATCTTTCATGCGCGTATAAGAGCGACCAGCGCTGTCTTCCCAAGTCAGACCTTCTTCCATTGAGAAGCATCTGATATCGGCGACGCCGCCATCTTTGTAACGCTGCAATCTGACGCCTTTACCACGCGCCATTTCAGGCAATTGCTCGATTGGGAATATCAGCATTTTGCGGTTTTTACCCACAACGGCCAAATAATCACCACGCACCTCGACGCATAATTGCGCTTCATCTGGCATCTTCACGTTCATGACTTGCTTGCCCTTGCGGGTATTGGCAACAAGATCGGTTTCTTTCACGATAAAGCCATTACCGATATTGGATGCAAGCAGAAGTTTGCGCTCGGGCTGGTGCACAAAGGCGGTGAGTACATCCTGATCATTATCCATATCGACCATGATGCGTAATGGTTCGCCATGACCGCGACCGCCAGGGAATTTATCCGCGCCAAGCGTATAGGCTTTGCCGCCCGTGGTGATGATCAAAATCTTGTCGGTGGTATAGGCGCTGAAGGCAAGCTTGAGCTTGTCACCATCTTTAAAGGCAAGGCTTGAATAATCGGACATATGCCCTTTCATAGCCCTGACCCAGCCTTTTTGCGAGAGGACAACCGTGATCGGTTCTTTCTCAATCATCGCTTCGTAGATAGCGCTGTCATCAATCTCAACAACCTTGCCAAAGTCGGTGCGTCTTGCGCCCAGTTCAGTGTCTTTGCCATAGGTCTTTTTCACATCGCGGATCTGCCAGGCAACCGCCTGCCATTGCTTCTCTTCAGATCCAAGCAGCTCTTCAATCTCAGCTTTTTCGGCTTCTAATGCATCAAACTCTTTACGAATTTCAAATTCTTCGAGTTTGCGCAATGACCGCAAGCGCATATTGAGGATCGATTCAGCCTGCAAATCCGTTAGGCTAAAGCGCTCCATCATCACAGCTTTTGGATGATCTTCCTCGCGAATGATCTTGATCACTTCGTCAATATTGAGATAAGCGACAAGCAAGCCACCCAATATTTCCAAACGGCGAATGATTGCCGCCAAACGGTGGCGCGAACGACGTTGTAATACATCGCGGCGGTGATCAACCCATTCAAGCAGCACTTCGCGCAAGGACATGACCTTTGGTACTTTGCCCTGGCTCAGAACGTTCATATTCAACGAAATTCTGCTTTCAAGCTCGGTCAGCTTGAACATGGATTCCATCAAGATTTCAGGATCAACCGATCTGTTTTTGGGTACCAATACAACGCGAATATCTTCAGCAGATTCATCTTGAATATCATCGAGCAAAGGAAGCTTTTTCGCGATCAAAAGCTCGGCGATTTTCTCAATCAATCGGGATTTTTGAACTTGGTAGGGAATTTCAGTGATGACGATCTGATAACCACCGCGACCTGTTTCTTCCTTTTCCCATTTCGCACGAACTCTAAAACCACCACGGCCTGTTTTATAAGCGTTGATGATGGTTTCTTTGTCTTCAATGATCGTGCCGCCTGTTGGCAAATCTGGACCTTGAACGAATTCGACGAGCTTTTCGATGCCTGCATTGCGGA
>JAHDFS010000028.1:12765-28606 GCA_020628035.1 Rhizobiaceae bacterium | reverse complement strand
AACTCAATCACCGAAGCCGTTCTTGCAAAAAGTGGGTCAGGGGCTGGAAAGCCTGAGGAGGCAGCTGCCTCTCCTGAGACACGCGGTTAATTGACGACAGATAAGGAATAAAGTCATGAAAAAAGTTATTTCAACTCTCCTTCTGCCGTTGATGTTGATCGGTTTGGCAGGTGTTACTTCTGCGCATGCTGCAAGTGGTTATCCAATCAATAAACCAAAAGAACTTGATTGGTCATTTGCCGGCATCTTCGGCAAATATGATAAAGGCCAGCTTCAGCGCGGATTGAAAGTTTATGTGGAAGCATGTTCTGCATGTCACTCAATGGACCTTGTTGCGTTCCGTAATTTGGAAGCGTTGGGTTACTCTCGTGAGCAGGTCAAATCATTTGCTGCGGAATATGAAGTTGAAGCAGAACCAAATGCAGATGGTGATATTGAAGATCGTCCTGCACTTCCTGCAGATTACTTCCCGTCACCATTCCCAAATAAAGAAGCTGCGGCTTCTGCAAATGGTGGTGCGGTTCCTCCGGACTTCTCATTGCTTGCGAAAGCACGTTATGTTGAGCGCGGCTTCCCACAATTCATCTTTGATATCTTTACAGGATATAACGAAGCTGGACCAAACTACATCTATTCACTTCTAACAGGTTATGAAGATGCACCTGCAGATGTAGAAGTTGGTGAAGGTACACATTACAATCCATACTTTATCGCTGGTTCAGCCCTTGCAATGGCTGCCCCATTGTCAGATGAATTGGTGTCTTACGATGATGGAACGCCTGAAACTTTGGATCAATATGCCAAAGATATTTCAGCATTCTTGATGTGGGCTGCAGAGCCGCACCTTGAAGAGCGCAAGCGCACAGGTTTTGTTGTGATCAGCTTCCTGTTGATCTTAACGATCTTGGTCTATCTAACGAAGCGTTCAATCTTCTCAAGAATTGATCACTAAGTTTCAAAGAATAACTTGAAAAACGCCGACTTGATTTTTAACAATTAAGTCGGCGTTTTTGTTTTTAGCGTCGATATATTTGCCCTGGGGACCCGTATTCATGAGTAATCTTCAATCAGAACTAAAAAAAGCGATCAGAACTATTCCAAATTATCCGCATGAAGGAATTATGTTTCGCGATATTACCACGCTATTGAGCAATCCGAGCGCGTTTAGACGTTCTGTTGATGAAATGGTGCATCCTTTTACTGGTGCTGGTATTTCCCAAATTGTGGGCATTGATGCGCGCGGCTTTATCTTTGGTGGTGCAATGGCACACCAACTGTCAGCTGGGTTCTTGCCACTGCGTAAAAAAGGTAAATTACCTTATGAAACCGTGACCATGAGCTATGCGCTTGAATATGGTGAAGCGGAGCTTGAGATCCACACAGATGCCGTCAAAGAGGGAGAGAAGGTTATTCTCGTTGATGATCTTATCGCAACGGGCGGTACCGCAGAAGCTGGTATTAAACTCCTGCAAATGCAGGGTGCAGATATTGTCGCTGCTTGTTTTGTGATTGACCTTCCCGATCTAGGTGGCCGGAAGAAGATCGAAGAACTGGGCGTTCCTGTTCGCACTTTGATTGAGTTTGAAGGCGAATAGTTTTCAGCACGGTCAGCAGCGTTTCGTTGCTATCTTACGATCCAATTGGTTTTGACGTTCTTTTGCCAGGACTTCTCATGAAGTTCTGGCGTATCTGCATCAAATTTGGGGTATCCCAAACATAGATAACCGGTGAACTGCCAATCTTCTGGGACATCTATGATCTGATTGAATTTGTCGGGGTTAAGGATCGATACCCAGCCGACGCCGATATTTAATGAACGCGCCATCAACCAAAGATTATGGATTGCAGTCACCGTGGAATATAACAGCGTTTCTGGCATGGTTTGGCGCCCAAGGCCTTTTCCCAATTCAGGGTTCATGTCGGTGAAAACCGCAAGATGCAAAGGCGCTTCTTTCAATCCTGCTAGTTTCAGCTCGTTATATTTTTGTAACTCATCGTCTGAATAGATATCAGCCGCTGATACATTTGATGCAGCAAAATTCTGATAGACCTGTTTTCTGATCTCATGGCTCTCGACTTTGATAAATCGCCATGGACGGCTATTGCCTACGGAAGGTGCAAGTTCAATAGCCTGTAACAGCTGATCAACCTGCTCATTCGGAATAGGTGTTGTTTCAAAATGCCTGACATCGCGCCGCCAATTCAGCAAATTTAGCAGCGTGTCTCTATCATTTTGATTGAACTTCATGTGGATAGGATAGCGGATTAAGTGTTGAACTTAAACAGCATGACATCACCATCTTGCGTGACATATTCTTTGCCTTCATCACGTGCTTTGCCTGCTTCTTTGGCGGCAGCCTCACCACCTAGAGAGATGTAATCGTCAAATGCGATTGTCTGCGCGCGAATAAAACCACGCTCGAAATCCGTGTGGATCACACCGGCTGATGCAGGCGCTTTTGTGCCTTTTCGAACGGTCCAAGCGCGAGTTTCTTTCGGGCCTGATGTGAAGAATGTGATGAGTTCCAACAGTTCATAGCCTGCGCGAATGAGGCGATCGAGGCCAGCTTCATCTAAACCAAGCTCTTCTAAGAACATTGCTGCTTCTTCATCGTCAAGCTGAGCTACTTCTGCTTCAATAGCCGCTGAGATGACAACGGTTTTTGCACCTTGCTCAGCTGCCATTTTAGCAACAGCATCGGATTGCGAATTACCTTTGCCAGCGTCTTCTTCGGCAACATTACAAACATAAAGCACTGGTTTGGATGTGAGAAGGTTTAAGCCTTTAAGCATGCGCAAATCTTCTTCCGCAATGCCATCGAGCATGTGGCGAACAGGTTTGCCATCGTTCAATAATGCCAGAGCTTCTTCCATGACAGGTAGCAGCACTTGTGCTTCTTTATCTTTACCGGTTGCGCGTTTTCGCATCTTGTCTGTGCGGGCTTCCAAGCTCTCAAGATCAGACAGCATCAATTCTGTTTCGATGGTTTCCGCATCCGCAACGGGATCAATCTTACCCTCAACATGGGTAATATCATCGTCTTCAAAACAACGAAGCACGTGAACGATGGCATCGACTTCTCTGATATTGGCAAGGAACTGATTGCCCAAGCCTTCACCTTTGGACGCGCCACGGACGAGGCCCGCAATATCAACAAAGGAAATGCGTGTCGGAATGGTCTCTTTAGAACCTGCAATATCCGCAAGCTGATTAAGTCGCTTGTCGGGAACCGCGACTTCGCCAGTGTTTGGTTCAATTGTACAAAATGGGTAGTTTGCGGCTTGAGCTGCAGCTGTGCGTGTTAGCGCGTTAAAAAGCGTTGATTTTCCAACATTTGGAAGTCCAACGATACCACATTTAAATCCCATAGAAGCGCTCTCTTACGTAATGAAAAATATAAGGAGGCTATGGGGGAAACCTTGCGTTTGGTCAAGGGTTTCTCGGCATATTCGGCCGAATGTTTGTCTATCGCGCATAAAATATCCCTGCCACACATATTGGGGCAGGGATAATTGCGAATTTTGCTTAGTGGCAGGCTGGACGCTTGCCAGGCAATAAAACCTTGTCGATCACGTGGATCACGCCGTTATCAGCTTTGATGTCAGCAATCACAACATTTGCAGTTTGTGGTGTACTGTCGCCGATAGTTACGCCGGAAGCGCTTTTGGTTACGCAAAGACGTTTGCTCGCCAAAATTGGCTTGATGTAGATGGATTCATGCGGAAGCTGGCCAGATACCAAGCTACGGTCATCAACGTGGTATAGAAGGATGTCAGTTAGCTGACCTTTATTTTCAGGCTTCAAAAGTGTCTCCACTGTGCCTGCAGGTAGCGCATCAAATGCAGCATTTACTGGTGCAAATACTGTAAAGTGGCCTTTGCCAGCCAAAGTTTCTGCAAGGCCAGCAGCTTTCACAGCAGCGACCAGCGTTGAAAAACGGTCATCATTTGCGGCAATGTCTACAATGCTTGCAGCATTCGCTGCAGTTGCTGAAAGTGCGATCACAGCAGCGGCTGCAGTTCTTTTCAATAGAGTTTTCATTTTTTGATCCTTTATCGTTCGAGGTTATGGGTAAGGCTACGCGAACGTTTTTGAATCAGATCATCTAATGTGGAATTTTCTTGTGTGGCGACAAATTGAGCCATTTTGTCGCGATTTTTGCGTTTTTCGCAAATATATGAAATAAAAAACAAAAAGTGAGCGGAACTACAGGGGTGAATTTGGATCTATGAAAATTTTGATAAAGACTATTTCATTATTGGCAATAATGACGACGACCGCATTGGCAGATAGCTGTTGGACACATAATGGTTCATTAATGCGATTACAAGCGGATGGAAATAACCGCTGGTTCTCATATGAAAATCCAAAGTCTTCACTCTATCCATCCGGTGTTCAGCCGGGAACTTTGCTCTTTAACGGCCAAAATAATGGCGATTGGTATTCTGGTCTCGCGCGCGTATTTTCAAAATATTGCGTGGGTAATCCGCTTGAATATTGGGTGGAGGGTCCTGTGAGCCGTAATCCGTTGCGTATTACGATGACTGGAACACGCGAAAAATCGAGACAATGTGTGTCCACTGGTGTGATTACAACCGATACTTTGGTCTTTACATATTCACATCAGTGCTAAGCGCTTAAAATTAAGCTATTTCTTATCACCGAGAAGTTTTTTCAGCATCTCAGCCATCGGTCCGCTCGCTTGAGTGGTTGGTGTTGCTTGTCTTGCTTGATGAATATGAGACTTCGCTTTTGGTTTTTGAGCGCCTGAGGTTTTCTTTGAAGCATCTTTTTTCTTAGATGCTTCAGTTTCGCCGCCAGTTGCCAGGGCGATTTTGTTCATCAAGCCCGCAGCATCGTCGCGTGCGAGCATTTCAATATGCTCAGCAATCGTTTCCAATAGCGGGTCTAGCCATTCGTAATCAGACTTTGCGAAATCACCCAGCACATGCGAGTTCACACGCGCTTTGTTGCCAGGATGGCCAATGCCAATACGCACACGCTGATAATCTTTGCCGCAATGGGCATCGATTGATTTCAATCCATTGTGCCCGCCATGACTGCCACCGCGTTTAATGCGGGTTTTGCCCGCAATGAGATCAAGTTCATCGTGAAAGACAATGATGTCATCAGGCGTAAGTTTATAAAACCGCATAGCTTCGCCCACGGCTTCACCCGACACGTTCATAAAGGTTTGAGGCTTTAAGATGAGGACTTTTTCGCCAGCAAGTTTGCCTTCATACACTTCAGACTTAAACTTGTTTTGCGATTTGGAAAAATTATGGCGGTCGATGATCGCATCAACCGCCATGAACCCGACATTGTGTCGGTGTTTTTGATATTTGGGGCCCGGGTTGCCAAGTCCTACAATGAGTAACATGGTATCAGCCCCAAACTATTCTTATTCAGAAGCGTCTTCTGCTTCGCCGCCTTCAGCTGCAGCTGCTTCTGCGTCCGCTGCATCATCAGCAGCGTCTTGCGCACCACCTGGTGAAGCGATTGTTGCAACTGTGAAGTCACGATCTGTAATTGTCGGCGTTACACCTTCAGGCAATGTAATCGCTGAGATGTGAACGGCATCACCAATGTTCAATTCAGCAAGATCAGCAACAAGTGCTTCTGGAATTGAATTGGCTGGGCATGACACTTCAACAGTGTGACGTACGACGTTCAATGTACCGCCGCGTTTGATGCCAACACATGTAGCTTCGTTTTCAAAATGCACTGGTACTTCAACGACAACCTGTGTGTTTTTAGATACGCGCAAGAAATCAACGTGCATGACGAAGTCACGAACCGGATCAAGCTGGTAATCTTTTGGAAGAACGTTGACTTTTTCACCGTCGACATCGATCGAAAGAATATTTGTCATGAAGCCACCTGCGTGGATACGCATTGTTGCTTCTTTACGTGAGATAGCGATAGAAACAGGGGACTGTTTATCACCATAAATAGATGCTGGAATTTGACCGTTACGACGAAGTTCCCGGGCGGACCCCTTACCAACCCGTTCGCGCGCAACAGCTTTGAGTGTATCGCTCATAGCGTGTTCCTTACTTTTCAAATATGGAGTAGTTTATGCTTGGCCAATTCGGCGGCTTAAACATCGGATAATTCATCCGAAACCATGTTGCCTCCAAGGGTGTCTACATGGATGAGCAGCTCATAGACTATTGTGTTCAGACTTGCAAGGTTTTCTGGGGATTTAATGGACTTGGTGTCCGCAAAGCGGCTAATTTAATGAATATGCCTGAATGAGATCGGCGATGCGTTTACGTTGCCCTCGCATTTCAGCCCGTTCAAACTTGTTCTGCGCGCGGTTTAACTGCTTTCGGTTGGCGGATGCAAGCCGTGAAATTTTGCGGTTCATCACATCGCAATTTCTTTGCGGTTTTAAGCTTTTAACGGAATTGGCAAGACGAGTTATTGCGTCTTCAGCAATGCGTACATGATCTTCTTCATGCCGTTTTACGTCTGTGTATAGTGCTTTCCAGAAAATACGGACGCTTTCCGGTGCAATTGATTGATCAATCCATTTGGGCAATTGGATGGAGCTGACCATGGTAAATTTTGCCGCTGATATGTGGCATTTGCCGTTCTTGGTTTCAAATTTTACCGGGCTTTTGAGATCAAATGTTGTATAGCCAGCATGTCCAATTCCAAGTTTGGATCTCGGACCGTTCTTTTGAATGCTTTTCCAAATTTGTTCAACGCTGGTACCGCCAACATTGAAGGTGCTGTAATTGGTGGAAAAATTCGTCTGCGCATGCGCTGGCATAGTGAGGACAAAAATTGTCATCAAGCCTGCTAAGAAGCGAAGTCCATAAATACTCTTAAACTTTATGGACTTAAGCATGCGTTTCCTAATCAAAAAGGCTGGATACCGATTTCTCAGCCGAGGTTCTGTTAATCGCTTCACCAATCAGGCTTGCTGTTTCAATTACGCGAATATTATGCGTAGCCTGAACTTCCGGTGTTGCACGAATGGAATCAGTAATAACCAATTCGCGCAATTTTGAGGCACCGATTCTGGCTGCTGCGCCACCTGAAAGCACACCATGGGTGATATAGGCAGTGACTGAGTTTGCACCATTGGCCAACATTGCATCAGCAGCATTACACAAAGTACCACCTGAATCCACAATATCATCGATCAAAAGGCAATCTTTGCCAGATACATCACCGATGATGTTCATAACCTCAGATTCGCCTGGACGATCGCGGCGCTTATCAACGATAGCCAAAAGAGCATCCAATCGTTTTGCCAAAGCGCGAGCGCGAACCACGCCGCCCACATCAGGTGATACCACCATCATGCTGCCTTTTTCATAACGCTCTTTAATGTCACGCGCCAATGTTGGCATCGCAAACAGATTATCTGTCGGGATATCGAAGAAACCTTGGATCTGACCAGCATGAAGATCCATCGTTAGAACGCGGTCTGCACCTGCCTCTGTAATGAGGTTAGCAACGAGCTTGGCCGAAATCGGCGAACGTGGACCTGGCTTTCTGTCTTGGCGTGCATAACCAAAATAGGGAAGCACGGCTGTGATCCTGCGGGCAGATGAACGTCGTGCCGCATCGATCATGATCAACAGTTCCATGAGGTTGTCATTGGCAGGATATGATGTCGATTGAACGATGAAGACGTCTTCACCTCGAACATTTTCCTGGATTTCAACGAATATCTCTTGGTCTGCAAAGCGTCTTACGCTCGCCTTTCCAAGATGAAGGTTGAGGTATTGGCAAATATTTTCCGCCAGTTGCTGGTTGGAGTTGCCCGCAAAAATCTTCATCTTGTTCCGCCCGTATCTCTACAATTGGGTCCAGCACATAACATATGTTAGATGCACGATCTTCCAGCGCCTTTGCCAAAAGACTGTGGGTGTGCTTTTAGCGGCCTTTACGACGATTTCAAGAACCTTTCCACATAAAAAATGAATTTGTTGACAGAATCCTGAATATGGTCCCAATTTAAAACGTTTAAGCTGGTCTTTAACTCTGCTGCCGTTGCCAATTTAAGAAATTTGCGATGCTTTCGTTGGCTATTGCTTGCATAACAGCAGGTGTTACAAATTGCCAAGGATCAGCGCCAGCACCTGGGGCACTCTTTTGTCCTTGAATGCGATAAAGCCGTGCGCCGGTTGGATCAAGTATATCCCACACATAAACAACGGTTGTGTTCGCATCGTCTGAAAAAGCCGACAAAAAGCCCTTAAGCGAATATTGCGCTTCAACATTGGTGGTTGAAACGATGGTGATTCCGTTTTGTCGTGTTTCCTGCGCAAGTGTTTGCGACAAGACATTAAGCTTATCAGCTGGCGCTCCGGTTACGGGAGGAAAGCTCACCAGAATACCTTGGTTTGTTGGCTGAGTAACCGAAGGCGTTGGTTGGGAGGATGTCGGTACAGGTTGAAGCACGCTGTCAGTGCTGTTGCAGCCGGAAAGGGCGCTGATAAAGATCGACGACATGACCAATAAATTTATGTGCTTTAATGTCATATATATTATTCACCTAAATTCGAGATTTACCAATCTCAGCACTGAATTAAATCAAATCCATTTCTGGATAAGTTCTCAGCCTTGCCGTCTGTCGTCAAGAAGGTTTGTCCCAAAGTCATGGCGGTTTCTGTTTCTGAATCCACAATAATCATATGCGCAAATAAGGTCATGCCAGGTTTTATTTCCTGAGGATTGTTCTCATAGAACATTTGATGCTCCATCCATGAAGGCGTATAGCGTGCACCGAGCGAATATCCGCAAGCATTTAAGCGATGATTGGATAATCCATGCGCGTCCAACGCATCCGCATGTGCTTGGAAGACATCACCAAATGTTCGGCCTGTTTGCATGTTTTCAACCACAGCAGTCAGTGCTTCCTGACTTGCTTCAAACAATTTGCCATGTAGTGGGCGTGGTTTGCCAATGATGATCGTTCTCATCATGGCCGCGTGATAATGCGCGAATGATCCTGCCCATTCTAAAGTGAGCTGATCATCGGTTGAGAGTTCTCTGCGGCCGGATTTATATCGACACAGCAAAGCATCGCGCCCCGAACCAATAATAAATTCATTGCCGGGATAGTCACCGCCCTGGGCAAAGATGACATTATGCATGGCTGCTAGAACTGCTGCTTCACTGCCATCAGATTTAATTGCAGCAATCGCGGCATCGAGTGCATCATCAGCTAGAACGCCAGCACGTTTGGCATATTCAATTTCCTGATCACTTTTAACAAGGCGCATTTCGCTGATGACGTATGATTGATCGATAAGCTCGGCAAAATCATCAAGCTGACCGGTAACTTTGCGGTAATTTGCAGCCGTTAATCCATGTGTATCGAGCTCGATACCAAGTTTTTTGCCGGATAATCCTAATTCGGACAATATATCTTTCAAATCAGATGCAGGATTTGCAGTGGCGCTGTCTTTCCAGATGCGGATATCACCGATATTGGATGTTTGCTGGGCCTGACGCAAATCTGCGGACCGCGTTAGCAAGATCATATCATTTTGGGTGAGGATCAGGCATTGAAAAAAGCAATATCCAAATGTGTCATAGCCAGTTAGCCAATACATGCTTTCCTGGGCGAAGATGAGCATGGCATCATTGCCATTTGATGCCATCTCCTCGCGTACGCGGGTCACTCGGGACTTATATTCTTCATCTGTGAAATAAATGGGCATTCATTTAACCTAACGAAATAAGAGACAATTGACGGCCATAATCTTGTTCAGCGCGATGTGTTGTCCGTCTATATGAGAAAAATTCATCTTCGCCTTCATAGGTGCAAATTGCGAGATCTTCTGCAATGACACCTGCTGATTTTAACTGATCCTGAATGAAGGAATTGAGATCATACATATAATGATCATCCTTCTCAGACGGATTAAAATATCTCGAAAGGCCTTTATCTTTATCGATAAAGCGCTGAAAAAATTCAGGCCCCACTTCGTAATTTTTCTGAGAAATACATGGACCCAAGGAGGCAGTGATGTTTTCACGCGCGGCGCCAAGCGCAATCATCTGCTCAATCGTATTTTGTAATACGCCATCAAATGCACCGCGCCAGCCGGCATGGGCCGCCCCTATGACTTTGTTCACCGGATCGGCAAAAAGAACGGGTCCGCAATCTGCTGTGACAACGCCGATCGCGGTGCCTGGTGTATTGGTGACAATGCCATCTGCTTTGGGTCGATCTTTCTTTATGCCGCCGGTTGCGACAAATACATCTGCCGAATGATGCTGATAAAGAGTTGCCAAATTAGAAGGTTCAGTGCCAATTGCATCACAAATGCGTCGCCTGTTTTCAATCACGCTTTCGGTATCATCGCCCGAACCAAGGCCCGCATTTAAACTTGAAAAAATACCTTCAGAACAACCGCCAAGACGGGTGAAAAAGCCATGTGAAATGTTTGAGCTATGTTCAAGCTCTTTCAGTTTTGGGCTTTTAACGCATTGCGCTTGTGACTTGTCTTGCACGATCTTTACCTCTTGCAACGCCAATATTATCCAAAAGGCGAGGGTTTTGAGTGTTCAAAGCGCTAGTTTGGATGATTCTCTTCGTTTGAGATAGTCTCACTTGCAATAAAGGGAACGAGCTGAATAGGTGCGCCGCTGATTGCCAAGACCTTGAATAATTCACCCATTTTACCTTCACCTTCACCGGCCAAACGTTCAACGGCGCTACGGATTTCCTGCTGCGTGTCATGGTCTTTATTATGACCTAAAGCGCCAGCGCGTTGTAGTAAGCCTAATCCAACGAGAAAATCGCCTTGATGCATGACGCCATGTATATGCGATCCGGCAGCATGGGAAATGTGCATGAGGGTTTCAAAGTCAACATGGCTGGTTAAATCAGCAATGCCTGGGCTTGCAAGCGGGTGATCGTAGCTGTGTTTTCGAACTGCCTGCAATGTGTCACCAAAACCTTGCGCAAGAAACCCATAATCAATGATGAGCGCGCTGCCGCCTTGTTCTGCCAGACGCGTGGCGATAGATGCCATGACATTTGCACGTGCAGGCGCAATCTCAACAATTGTGCCGATCGGTTGCGCCTTATGATTTTCTGGCAAGAGTTCTGGATCAATGCCCGCAACACCAACGGTGAAGCTTAACAGATCATCAGCATCGACGGTGACCATGCGCTCGCGATAGCCTGTATCTGTTTTGACAAATTGACGAATAGGAATGGCATCAAACAATTCGTTTGCAACCAGCAAAGTAAATCCATCGGGCACATCTTCAAATGTATCGTGCCATTGGATTTTGTCTTTGTAAGCTGCAAGCGTTTTCGCTTGCGTGTCTTGAAGTTTTGGGCTGGTTTCGACCATGTGAATGGATAATTGGTCGAACTGATCTTTTTGCGTTTGTTGGATGACGCGTAATGCATCCGCCATTAATGTGCCGCGACCGGGACCAATTTCGACAAGGCGAATAGGACCTTGTGGCATGTGTTTTTGCCAGGATTGCACGAGATATATTCCCAGCATTTCACCAAAGAGCTGACTGACTTCAGGCGCGGTGATAAAATCCCCTTCATGGCCGAAGGGATCTCTTGTTTTATAATAACCAAATTCTGGATCGGCTAAACATAGCGCAAAATAGTCCGCAACGCTGATTGGACCATTCACATTGACTAAATCCCGGATCTTTTGTTCCAAGGGGGTTGGCATGTTTTAAGCTATTCCGATTTGATCATTTTTTCCCGCGATGATGCAGTTAGCATACCCCATACACCTATCGCAAGCAGTGGAACGGAAAGAAGCATGCCCATTGTGAACCAGCCGCCGAATAAAAATCCGATATGTGCATCTGGCTCTCGGAAGAACTCAACGAAAATTCTCGCGCAACCATAGCCGAAAATAAATGCTCCAGCGATGAAGCCAGGTTGCTTGAGTTTCTTAAACACAAGACAAAGCACCATCAGAATTAGGAAAAGAACAACACCTTCCAAAAGGGCTTCATAGAGTTGGGACGGGTGGCGCGGGAAGGGGCCACCTTCTGGGAACACAAATGCCCAAGGCGCGGCTGATAATCTGCCCCATAGTTCACCATTGATGAAGTTGGCGATGCGGCCAAAGAAGATGCCAACAGGTGCTGCGGCGCAGACAATATCAAACAGGCTCCAAACGCTGAATTTACGTAAATAGGCAAATAGCATCATGGCAACAACTGTTCCCAAGACGCCGCCATGGAAGGACATGCCGCCATTCCAAACCTCGATAATTCGCGCAGGGTTTTCCAAGATGGACGCGAAATCATAGAATAGGATGTATCCAATGCGCCCGCCCGCTACGATGCCAATTGCGGCCCAGAGAACAAAATCATCCAGATCAATCATCTTCATGGCTTGTTGATTGTTGGGCCAAAGGTGGCTTCGCTTTTGTAACTCACGCGCATAGGCCCATCCCAGCAAAATACCCGCAACATAAGCGAGACCATACCATCTGACATCAAACGGGCCGATCGAGAAAATAACGGGATCGATTTCTGGAAATGTTAAAAGCGAGAGGGGAAGTAAGAAATTGTCCAAGAACTGATCCAGCCTAAGTTTGATGTGTCTTTAATTGGTCTTATGAGCGAAAACGCGTGCGCGACAATGCGTTGAGTTTGTGTTCTGGTCAAGGCGAGCGGGGTCAACTTGCGGTGATTTGCCCACTATTTATACGGTAAAATTTCTTGCAAAATTCTGCCGTAATACTTACTTCAGGTGTAGAAAATGTTGCTTATTGGCACATCATAGAATGAGGCAAAGAAAATGAACCAGGGTCCAAATCGAATTTTCGATGAGTTTGCGAAACTCATGACGGATGCAGCAGGCGCCGCGCAAGGTGTAGCCAAAGAAGCAGAGACAGCACTTCAAAGTCAGTTTGAACGTTTCTTAAATAATGCTGATATCGTCAAGCGTGATGAGTTTGATGCGGTGCGCGAAATGGCCGTAAAAGCACGGGAAGAAAATGATGCGCTCAAAGCACGCATCGATGAGTTAGAGACTCAGTTGGCCGCAAGCAAAAAACCGGCTAAATCGACAACGCGCAAACCGAAAGCGTCTTCAGACTAATGCTCTGAATCTTTTAAAAACTTTATACATATTTTTTTTCCACAGGGCGTGGCACCCTGTGGAGTTCCAAAAAACCCTTATTCCTGAGTCATTTACAAACGACTTCGGAATCATTTTGGTAATTACAAATAAGCTTCATAAAAATATTTTTCAGCATCGGGGGATGGCATGCTGAATCTGCTCTTATACACTGATTCTTATAGATGATTCGGATTTCTGTCCGGTAAGCCTCGCAAAGGCTTAGTGGTTCAGACTCCTAAATATAGAATTGATGGTTATTGGTTTTTGAGCTCGCGTTGTCGCGAACAAGAGCTTTAAGGCATAAGAGGCTTTGTAATGAATTTGGTTGAGTTAGATATTGAACGGCATTCTAACCCGGTAGATGTGATCGAATTTGTTGCGGCAAACAACGATTGGTCTTTCGAACGTTCCTGTGATGATGAGATCGCAATGATCATCGAAGGTGAATGGGCAAATTATCAGATTTCATTCTCTTGGTTAGAAGCCCGTGAAGCGCTGCATATTGCATGTGCTTTTGACTTTAATGTGCAGGAAAATAGATCATATGAACTGTTGAAATTGATCTCATTGATCAACGGTCAGGTCCTTATGGGACACTTTGATATGTGGCTGAAGGACAATGTCATGATCTTCCGTCAGTCACTATTATTGTCAGGTGGTGCGGAGCCAACAAGCCAGCAGGTGGAAAGCTTGCTTGCCAGCGCAGTTGAATCTTGTGAAGCTTATTTCCAGTCTTTCCAATTTGTTGCATGGGCTGGGCTTGAGGCGCAACGCGCTATTGATCTTGTTATGTTTGAGACACAAGGTTCTGCATAAATGTCCGCCAACCGTCCGATTGTTCTTCTAGGCGCAGGAAATATGGGCGGCGCAGTTTTGCGTGGCTGGTTAGATCATGATCTGAATGTTGCGCCCATATATGTTGCTGATCCTGGTCTACGCGATGATATGGCAAATCTGCTTGATGAGCGTGGTGTAAGTCATGGCCCAAGCGTGCCAACCAACGTTAAGGCATCCGTTCTGATTTTGGCGATCAAACCACAAATGATGGATAAAGTTTTACCGTCTGCACTCCCATGTGTGGATGAGAACACGTTGATCGTAAGTATCGCTGCGGGTACCACGATTGCCGTGATTAAATCGCATATTGCTGAGGGGCTTGTTGTGCGGGCTATGCCAAATACACCGGCGATGATTGGGCGCGGGATCACCGGCGTTATGGCCGAGGATGGTCTATCTGGTGATGATCGTGCGCTTGTCACTGAGCTATTATCAGTTTGTGGCCCGGTTGAATGGCTGGATGATGAAAAAACGATTGATGCTGTAACAGCTGTTTCTGGCAGTGGACCGGCCTATGTATTTTTATTGGCAGAAGTAATGGCGCAGGCAGGCATTAAAGCTGGTCTTGAGCCTGAGCTTGCCATGCGCCTTGCGCGGGAAACCGTCTCTGGGGCAGGGGAGTTGATGCGTCAATCGGATGATGACGCGAGCATTTTACGACAAAATGTAACATCTCCGGGCGGCACCACAGCTGCGGCGTTAGCCGTTTTGATGGCTGAGGATGATGGTATGCAAAACATTTTTGATCGCGCGATTATGGCCGCAAAAAACCGTTCAGAGGAACTTGCGAAATAATGTCTGATTTCATTGCTTGGGAAGATTTTGAAAAAGTTGATATTCGAATGGGTACGGTGATTGAAGCCAATCCCTTTCCGGAAGCGCGGAAACCTGCAATCAAGATGAAGATTGATTTTGGTCCGGAAGTGGGTGTTAAAAAGACATCTGCGCAGATCACTGTGCATTATAAACCAGAAGATCTGGTTGGTCGTCAGGTGATGGCCGTGGTGAACTTTCCTCCGCGCCAAATTGGACCGTTTATGTCGGAAGTTTTAACGTTGGGATTTGCCGATAAGGATGGCGCAATTGTGCTTGCTGGCGTGTCGCATGAAATTCCAAATGGCGAACGCTTGATGTAAATATGGTTTAAGCAGGTACTCTTACGGCTGCTTTTAATCCACCCAATTCGCTGTCTGAAAGCGTGATGTCGCCACCGTGACTTCGTGCAATATCTTGTGCGATGGAAAGACCTAGACCTGTTCCTTGCTCATCCTGATTTCGCGCTTCATCTAAACGGAAAAATGGACGGAAGACATCCTCGCGCGAAGCTTCGGGAATTCCGGGCCCATCGTCTTCGACAGTGAAAACGAGCCAAGCGGCATCGGATCTAACTGTAATTTTGACCTTGTTTCCATATCGGCAGGCATTAGAGAACAAGTTGTTGATCAAGCGCGTAAATGCGCTCGGACGCACATCAGCCTGACTGATGCCAGATACTGAACTTGTCACGTCTTTGCCAAGTAACTTGCCATCTTTTTCAAGCTTGGCGACAAGCGCATTTAGATCAATGGAGCCGAAATCTTCTTCAGCTTCGCCTTTGGTAAACGCGAGATAGCCCTCAAGCATAGACTGCATGTCTTTCACGTCTTGGTCGAGGCTTTTTATTTCCTCATCATCACCCAAGATAGCGAGCTGGAGGCGAAAGCGCGTGAGCACAGTCCGTAAATCGTGGCTAACACCCGATAGCATGGCTGTTCTTTGCTCAATTTGTTTTTCAATTCGTTCGCGCATGCGGATGAAGGCAAGACCGGCCCGACGCACTTCATCAGCGCCTCTTGGCCTAAAGTCTTCAGGCGTGGGCTGACCTTTACCAAATTTTTCGGCAGCATCTGCAAGCCGCAAGATGGGTCTGATTTGTCCCC
>JAHDFS010000028.1:0-12665 GCA_020628035.1 Rhizobiaceae bacterium | reverse complement strand
CGCGGTGGTGGCAGTGTTGTTCCCGGCTCAATGGAAATGTTTAAATCCAGACGATCGCGCGCAATCCTCACAATTTCTTCGTAATTGCTGTCTTCCGGATAGGTTGCTAGCATATCAACAATGGCGGCGATATCGCGCGTGACGGCAGTTGAAAGCCTTTGCGTGACTGTCTGCCAATGACGTTCCATAAAGACGAAGGCGACCACAGACTGTAATAGCACCATCGGAACGATGATAATGAGCAAGGAACGCGCATAGAGACCCGTTGGTACACGCCTGCGAAACCATCTTGTATAACGCCTGATCCCCGTTGGGGGGTAACGCTCATATTCTCGTCGGATTGATTCGATAGTTGCCATTCAGATTATCTTTTACTCCAGCCAGCACTTTCTCTAGCTATAAAGCAAAATTACGCTGAAATAAAACTGTCGATAGCGAATAATTATTCGCCGCGCTATTCGACCGCCAAGCGATATCCAATGCCGCGAACCGTTTGTAACCATGTCGGCTCTGCGGGATTATCTTCAATGCGGCGACGCAATCGATTGATTTGAACATCAATGGTGCGATCTCCAACAGATTGATCTTCGCCGGCAAGCTCCATACGGTGGATGGTTTCACCAGGTTTGCTTGAGAAGATCGACATAAGTTCTTTCTCTCGGTCCGTGAGGTGGACAGCTTCGCCATTCATTTTTAACTCACGCGTTTCAAGCACAAAAGTGTAGGGACCGAACATAACTTGTTGGATGGTCGGTGTTTCTGGTGTGCCGCCGCGTCTTAAAATCGCATTGATCCGCAGCACGAGTTCTTTTGGGTCGAAGGGTTTGCCAAGATAATCATCTGCACCTGCTTCAAGCCCAGAAATACGTGATTCCACTTCAGATAATGCGGTCAGCATTAATATCGGAACCTCTTTGATTTTGTGCAGCGAAGCGGTGAGGGATATGCCACTTTCGCCCGGCATCATGACATCGACAATGAGTAGGTCGAAATCCATTCCCTCCAATTTTCGTCTTGCCTGACCTGCATCTGATGCTGTTGTTACTCTGAAACCACTCGAAGCAAGATAGCGTCTTAAAAGATCTCGAATTCGAGTATCATCATCCACCACCAAGATATGTTTAGCCCCATCATCAATCACATCATCAACCAATTTTGCATCCCATCCTATTTTCAATATTCGGGACGCACCTTCTTATTTGTTGTGCATCCCATTCAAAAACGACAAAATCGTATTCCGATCCTCTGGTGCCATTTCTTTAAGCGCAAGAGAGATTCGGCGAGATTGTTGTCGGGAGAGCTTTAAGGCAAGTTTTTGACCTTTTTGTGTTGTATATAAATGCCGCTGTCTGCGGTCTTCATGATCTGTTTCTTGTTTGATGAAGCCGGTTTGGATGAGTTGTTTAAGAACTTTGGCCAAACTTTGCTTGGTAATGTTCAAGATCTCAAGCAATTCGGCCACAGTTAATCCAGGCTGACGGCTGACAAAATGAATAATGCGGTGGTGCGCTCTGCCAAAGTTAAACTCTTTCAGCACCAGATCCGGGTCAGACACAAAATCGCGATAGGCAAAAAACATGGCTTCGATAATTTCATAATCGATCTCAAAGTTTTCCTTCGGATCAATGTCTGTATCCGAGACTTCAAGAATTTCTGTTTTTTCGCCGCGCATGCGCTGCTCCAAGAGTTTACATAATACGTCAGCCTTATTGACACATATTTCGCGGATTGTTAATCTAAAGCATGTTTGGGAGCTCAATTTTTTTAATAAAACTTCAAAAATTGTCTTAAATGTAACTAATCGATCAATCAGTAACCCGATTGAGCTTGTGTAATTGTGATGCGCAGCAGCTTTTGTGTGCGTTGGAGGAAGTAAGATGGCATCAACGCCGTTTGATCAACTAGATGGTGAAATCTGGTATAATGGAGAATTTGTCGACTGGAAGGATGCTCAAGTTCATGTGCTAAGTCACGGTCTGCATTATGCAAGTGCAGTTTTTGAAGGTGAACGCGCCTATGGTGGCGAAATTTTTAAGTTGCGTGAGCACACAGATCGCCTGATCAAGTCAGCGGATTATCTTGGCTTTGAAATTCCCTATACAGCCGATGAAATTGATGCCGCTTGTATTGAGGCGCTCAAGCGTCAAGGTTTGAAGGATGCCTATATTCGCCCCATCGCTTGGCGTGGGTCGGAAATGATGGGCATTTCAGCGCAATCAAATAAGATTAATCTTGCGATCGCTGTATGGGCATGGCCGAGTTATTTTGATCCAGAGCAGCGCCTTAAAGGTCTACGTTTGACAATGGCTGATTATTGCCGCCCTGATCCGCGTTCAATTCCAAGCTTTTCCAAAGCTGCTGGTCTTTATATGATCTGCACATTGTCTAAGCATATGGCGGAATCAAAAGGTTATGCTGACGCGTTGATGCTCGACTGGCGTGGTCAAATTGCTGAAGCAACCGGTGCGAATGTATTCTTTATTCAGGACGGAAAAATCCATACGCCGAAACCTGATTGTTTCCTAAATGGCATTACGCGCCAAACAGTGATTGATTTGGCGAAACGCCGAAATATCGAAGTCATTGAACGCGTTATCATGCCAGAGGAAATGGCTGGCTTTGAGGGTTGCTTCCTCACAGGGACTGCCGCTGAAGTGACACCCGTATCTGAAATTGGTGAATACAAGTTTGAAGTTGGCACAATTATCCAAACATTGATGGATGATTATACCAATGAAGTCACACCGAATTTGCAGGCTGCGGAATAATCGCAACCTCGTCTAAAACGCAAAAGGCAGCTTCGGCTGCCTTTTTTATTTCTCTTGTTTTTGAGTTCTAGCGCTTTTTTAGTAAGCCTATGATGGCGCCGATACCGCCTGATACGATACCACCACCTGCGACGCCACTAATGGCACTGCCAGCTAAAGCGCCCATGGCTCCGGTCATATCGCCAGCGCCTAAACTTGCAAGAATTGCCGTTCCGCCAACGCCGCCAAGTGCGCCGGCGATTGAGCGACCAACCGTTCCAAGCGCTGTTTGCTTTAAAGCGCCGCTGACAGCATGCCCGCCGATTATGCCCGTCACAATCTGAATTATGAGTGGTAGAAAATCCATAACATCCCCCTACTGATGTTTTGCGAAAAACCTCGGTTGGGATGCTAGCACATAAAATATGGCAAATACATGATTTCGCGGATTTGGCGAATGAGGCGGTATAAAGTGATTGATTAACAAGATTTTGGCTGCCGAAGCTTTAAATAATGTGCAATATGCGATTGATCATAAATGAGGAATTATTTCATGTCTGAACTTCGCGCTATCGTTGTTCCCGTCACGCCATTTCAGCAAAATTGCACGATTTTGTTCGATGAAGAGACTAAGGAAGGTGTTGTTGTCGATCCGGGCGGTGATGTTCCTCATATATTAAAGGCTATCGAAGAAGCTGGGCTTAAAATAAGCGCGATTTGGCTCACCCATGGTCATATTGATCATGCTGGCGGTGCTGAGGAGCTTAAAGAAAAACTCGAAGTGCCACTTTTGGGGCCGCATAAGGATGATGTCACGCTTCTTTCGGGGTTAGAAGACCAAGCACAAATGTTTGGTGTGACGATGGATGTTAAAAATGTGACATCCAATACTTGGCTCAATGAAGGTGATGAAGTCGAATTTTCAGACCACAAGTTCAAAGTCTTGCATTGTCCCGGCCACGCGCCCGGGCATGTTATCTTCTATAATGAAGCCAATGGATTTGCCCATGTGGGGGATGTTTTGTTTTCTGGATCAATTGGACGGACCGATCTGCCGGGTGGCAATCACCAACAATTACTCGATTCCATTCGCGATAAGGTCTTTCCGCTTGGTGATCATGTTGGTTTTATTTGTGGGCATGGCCCTGGTGGGCAAATTGGCCAGGAACGGCGTTCAAATCCATTCCTGACCGGTCTTTGATTGGATTTTATTTAACGACGCAGAAATGGTCTTTGCCGTCATAGCCGCGGAACGTTCCTTTATTTGGATTAAATGAACGATATTTCTGCGAACAATAATTGTACCAGCCTTGGCTCCAAGGTTCATAGCTCACATAAGAATGTGTGCGGTAATGCTTCTTTGGTGCCGCAGGGTAATGGTTCGCGCCTGGATAAACCGTTTGTGGAACAGGCTGACGATAAACATGTGATTTGCGATGGTTATTGGCGCTGTTTGCGATGATGGCACCAGCTGCCAAACCAATGATACCCCAGACCACTGCATCATTGTGATGGCGTTTTTTCACCACATGTCTGTGGTGGTGTTTTGTGTAAATATCATGCGCCTGCACAGGTGCTGTTGTTGAAAATGACACGCTTGCGATTGAAGCTGCGATGATAAATGATTTTACAATTTTGCTCATGGTTATTACCTCACATTTTCATACGTTGCCGCATGATCTTTTTTGAATGTGAGGTTAAGCTACAATTTCCAACCTGAACGGTTTATGAACGGCTTAATTTTCTTGAAGAATTGAACTTCATGAAGGGCACAGTCTCGGTCAAAATCATCGCTGTAAAGATGAGTAGACCACCCAAATATCCAATGATTGCAATACGTTCGCCCAAGAATATCGCTCCGAATAATGCGGCGAACAAAACTTCTGTCGACATGAAGATCGCAGCTTGTGGTGCTGTCGTATAGCGTTGGGCGACCGCTTGAATGGTGAATGCCAGGGCGCTTGAGAAAACACCTGCATACAAAATCTCAGGCAACGCATTTAACAATGGTGCGAAGGCAATTTGTTCTGTTGTTCCGGCCACAAGACATCCAAAAATTGCGATGGATAGAAACTGCAGGAAGCTGAATGTCATTGGCCGATTATATTTAATGGCATAGCGCGCAATGAACACCATTTGAAGCGCATTACATGCTGCGCAGCCAATTGTAAGCACATCGCCATAGGTGAGCGAGGTGAGGGCGCCGCCAGATAAAAGATATATGCCGGCGAATGTGAGTATGACGCTTGGCCAAACGATGAAATGCGGAACAGTGCGATAAAGTAAAAGCGCTAGAATTGGAACAAAGATGACATAAAGCCCGGTCAGGACACCAGAATTGGTCACCGTTGTGGTTAAAAGGCCAACCTGCTGAAGGCCCATTGCCAAAAACAACACGAAACCGATCATGACAAATTGAAAATAGGCAATTGTTGGGAGCGGTGTTTCAGATCGTTTGGTTTCCCAAAGGGCAAATGGGATAAGGACCAGACTGGCAATAGCAAAACGCGCACCCACAAATGTATAAGGCGCGATATCGTCCATGGCTGTGGTTTGTGCAATAAAGCCCATGCCCCATACGGCGCCTGCCAGTAAAAGAAGTAAATTCGCGCTGCGTCGTGTCATAAAATGGCAGTCTCAATTCGTTGGCTGATAAATTCTAGGAACTAGAAGCAGATTTGATGTCTTATTTTAGATAAATAAGCAAGCTGAATTTAGTGGATCAAGATATCCCAAGGAGTTGAGTTATAACCGATCTGCGCGTAGTCTTACCCCGCATATGCCCTTTTTGAAGTTTTAACATTGGTACATTGAATTGGAAAAGACGATAGAAGTTGCTGAAACTGAAACGCAATCTGATTTGCATTTTCGTTCTAGTTTGATGACTTTGCTTCTGCCCGCTTTTATCATTGCGGTTGGCTATGGTGGTGCTTGGGGTTGGCTTTATCTTAATGACCAATCGCAAACAGCTTTGGCGCGACTTTGCATGTTTGTATTGGTGTTGGGTGTGCCGCTATTAATTGCGTATAACACTTTGAAGTTTGCAACATTAGGGATCCGGCTCTTTGCCAATAGCATGATTGTTCACAAGGGGTTTCCAGCGAGAGATCCGATGGAAATTGATTATCAATTTATCAAAAATATTGAATTGGAATTTGGTTGGTTTGGCCAGTTCACCGGGGTTGCATCGATGCATATCTATTTAAAAGCTGGCAAACCCATTACGGTTTCTGGACTAAGATATCCGCAAAAAGCGCTTTTAGCTGTTCAAGAGCGTTGCGTGAACCGAATTTGATCTGTGTTATGTGATTGGTGATGTTCTGCTTGGCCGATCCCTGCGAGCGCTGTGATGCCCAATAAAAATCCTGCAAACACCATGATAGTCATTTTCAATTGACGGCTTTCTTTACCTGGGCGAGGGTTGCGTACAAATTGATCCATTTCAAATACTCCGTTGTTAACGGGGTTATGAATTAGAAAATCGACCTCATTTAGATAAAATTACGGCGCGAGATGAAAGATTTTGTGACCATTTCGGGGCGCATAAGCTCAGCTTTAGATCAAGTAAACAAAAATTAGTGTTATTTTTCGATTTTCAACTTGCAACGATAACGGCCTTGCGACATACCACTTCCGTAATAACATATGGAGCCCAAAATGGCCTTTCTAGCCGATGCACTTTCTAGAGTTAAACCTTCTGCAACCATTGCGGTGTCGCAAAAAGCACGCGAATTAAAAGCGGCGGGCCGAGATGTTATCGGTCTTGGCGCAGGTGAGCCTGATTTTGACACGCCGGACAACATTAAAGAAGCTGCAATGGATGCGATTAAGCGCGGGGAAACGAAATACACGCCCGTTGCTGGTATTCCGCCACTTCGCGAAGCGATTGCAAAGAAGTTTAAACGTGAGAATGGCTTGGATTATGATCCAAGTCAGGTGATTGTCGGCACAGGCGGCAAGCAGATCTTGTTTAATGCTTTCATGGCAACACTCAATAAAGGTGATGAGGTTGTAATCCCTGCGCCATACTGGGTTAGCTATCCAGAAATGGTGGCGATCTGCGGGGGCACAGCCGTGCCGGTTTCCACATCGCTTGAGAACAAGTTTAAGCTTTCACCAGAAGCGCTTGAAGCTGCAATCACGCCAAAAACAAAATGGTTGATCTTCAACTCACCGTCCAACCCATCAGGTGGCGCTTATTCGCATGATGAATTGAAGGCTCTCACAGACGTGTTGATGCGTCACCCACATGTTTGGGTTTTGACGGATGATATGTATGAGCACTTGGTCTATGACGATTTCCAATTTGTCACACCGGCGCAAGTTGAGCCTGCACTTTACGACCGTACACTAACTATGAACGGTGTATCTAAAGCCTATGCGATGACAGGTTGGCGTATTGGGTATGCTGCAGGTCCTATTGAACTGATTAAAGCGATGGATATGATCCAGGGTCAGCAAACGTCTGGTGCATGTTCGATTGCGCAATGGGCGGCTGTTGAAGCTTTAAACGGTCCGCAAGACTTTATCGAAACCAATAAAGCACTCTTTAAAGGTCGTCGTGATTTGGTTGTTTCTATGCTTAATCAGGCAACCGGCATTGAATGCCCAACACCTGAAGGCGCGTTTTACGTATATCCTTCATGTGCAGCTTTGATGGGCAAAACCGCGCCAAGCGGAAAAGTGCTTGAAACCGATGCTGATTTTGTAACTGAGCTTTTAGAAGCTGAGGGTGTTGCGGTTGTGCATGGTTCTGCATTTGGTCAAGGGCCTAACTTCCGTATCTCATATGCAACATCTGATGAATTGCTGGAAGAAGCTTGCAGTCGGATCCAGCGTTTCTGTGCGTCTTTGAAATAGCACGAAACAGACCAATAAATGAAAGAAGGCGCATTTTCGAATGTGCCTTTTTTTTTGGCAAATTTTGATGTGCCTAAACGGAAGACAAAAAAAAGGCCGTAGATCGAACCACGGCCAAGTAAGAAGGAGTTACCTTCGGAGGGAACAGCTCATGCGGTGGACTGGGAGGTGACCACCATTTGTGCATTTGCTAGGCATAATATGATACTTTATTAATCATTTGACAATAAATTATCCCGCATGCCTGTCATGCACTCAGTGCATAGCTGGCGATGCACCTATCATGCAGCAAATCTGTCCAAATGGTTATAATTGCAGCGTTTTATTGCAGGGCTGCCTATTTTTTATCAGTAGCTTAGAATTCCCAACGACGGGCCTTGGCGACTAGGAAGTCGCGGAACACCTGAAGTTTCGCAACATTTTTCATTTCTTCAGGGTAGCAGAAATAGGTATCAAAGGATGGGATATCAGCGTTGATTTGAAGCTGAACAAGGCCATCTTCTTTTGAAACCATATAGTCCGGCAATAAGGAAATGCCAATTCCGCGCATACATGCACGTCGCACAGCAGGTAAAGAGTTGATCTGCAGATGAGGTGTTCTAGGATTATCAGCAGAACGACCCAGTGATTGCAACCAGTTCATTTCCAGCAAATAACTCGGTGCTGGTTCACCAAAGGTGATGATCCGGTGATTATCCAAATCATCTAATGATTTCAGCTCGCCGAATTTATTGATGTAATGCGGGGAAGCATAGACATGAAAATGCACCGTAAACAATTTGCGTTGAATAAGATCGGATTCATGCGGACGGCGCAAACGAATAGCGCAATCTGCCGTACGCATACCAACATCGATTTCATCATTATCCAACAGCAATTGCAGACGGATATCGTCATAGAGCGATAAAAACTCATGGATATGGCCTGTTAGCCAACCTTGGCCTAAGCCGACGGTTGTGGTCACGCGCAGACTACCGCTGGGGCGCTCATTTGTTTCAATAAGCTGCATACGCGCTGTTTCCAAACGATGCAGCACATCATCGGCTGTTCTAAATAACAACTCACCCTGTTCGGTCAGGATCAATCCACGCGCATGGCGATGAAAGAGCTTTGAATTAACTTCATGCTCTAGCGCGCTCACTTGGCGGCTGATTGCGGATTGGGAAAGATGCAGTTTATCTGCCGCGTGGGTGAATGAGCCTGCTTCTGCCGCAGCATGGAATATGCGTAATTTGTCCCAATCGAGCGGCATTTAGTTGATCTCCCCATCCACTAACAAAACAATAGATTCTTTTTTGTTCATCTAATAGGAAATGAAAACAATGTGCAATCTACAAGATTACAGGTCTTGTAGATTGTCAAATTGTGCGTTTTTGGGTGTGGATGACTAAGAAAGGAAACGCTCGGCTTCTAGAGCTGCCATACAGCCCATGCCAGCTGCGGTCACTGCCTGACGATAAATATCATCGGTCACATCGCCGGCTGCAAACACGCCTTCAACATCGGTTGCGGTTGAGTCAGGTGCAGTCCAAAGATATTTGTTTGGTTTCTGCTTTAGTTTACCTTCAAACAGGCTCACAGCTGGTGCATGACCAATCGCAATGAAAATACCGTCGATATCGATGGTTGAATCTTCGCCAGTTTTGCGGTTGTGCAAAATTGCGCCGGTTACTGTTGGCGGAAGAGGCGCTTTTGCAACATTGCCAGTGATCTCTTTTACTTCGCTATCCCAGATGATTTCGACATTTTCCTTGGCAAAGAGGCGCTCTTGAAGAATTTTTTCAGAACGCAATTCATCTCTTCGGTGAATTAGCGTTACTTTGGCAGCTAGATTTGAAAGATAAAGCGCTTCCTCAACCGCTGTGTTTCCGCCGCCAACCACGGCAACATTTTTATTGCGGTAGAAAAATCCGTCACATGTCGCACATGCAGATACGCCGCCACCCATGAAGGTTTGTTCGGTTTCAATGCCAAGCCATTTCGCCTGTGCACCAGTTGCAATGATCAATGCATCCGCTGTGAAGGTGACGCCTGAATCTGTTTTTGCTGTGAACGGACGTTTGGAGACGTCAACATCGGTGACAACATCCGTGATAATTTCAGCACCAACATTTTGCGCTTGTTGTAGCATTTGATCCATCATCCATGGGCCTTGAACGGCTTCAGCGTAACCTGGATAGTTTTCTACTTCTGTTGTGATCATTAATTGACCACCTTGTTCGAGACCGGAAATCATCACTGGTTTGAGCATGGCGCGGGCAGCATAAATTGCAGCTGTATAGCCGGCAGGGCCAGAACCGATGATTAAAACGGGAACGTGACGATCGGACATAAAATTTCCTTTAATTGCGCATTTTTAAGCAGCAGAATTGTTGTGCGATATTTATCGCAGATTTAGGGAGGCTGGATAGGGTGTTTCAAGCCCTATTGGGCAGTTACTCACAGTTCTCACTGTCAAATTACTGTGAACACCAAAAACAGCGGGACAAATTGATGTTCAAGGGGCGTTTTACGCAATCTCGTCGCGCTGACCATTGAATTTGAGGAACTGCTCAAACCGCGTGACGTAGTTTTGGTGAATGGCTTCGTAAGCCTCTCGCGCTTTCTCAGATTTTTGTGAAAACTCGGTCTCATCAATTTTAATGAGGTCATTGATTGCAGCTTCCATCTTTGAAGGATCGATATAGAAATTCGTTCCGATATGACGTGGGCTTTGCCGATTATAGGGCACCAAAACACCATATTCTTGTTTGATATGCTCGTTCATGGGTTCGGCATCGGTGGTCAAGACGACAGCACCTGTCGACAGGGCTTCAACAATATAGTGCCCCCAGCCTTCAGAGCGTGAAGGGCATAAATGGACGCCGCATTCATTTTGTTGTTTCAGTAGCTCTTCGTTGGATAAGTAGCCTGAATGCAATTCGACATTTTCAGGCACTTTTTCAGGTGCATTGATCTGTTTTTGAACCAAGGTCAGCGTCGGCCATTCAGGGTGTTTTTCCCACAGATCGAGAATGACTTCAGTGCCTTTTAACGTGCTGCCGCCAGCGAGATGGAAGAATTTGGTCTTGTCTTTTGTAATGCTTTTATCTCGTCGATCTTCAGACGAAAACCCGATATCAATGGTGGCGCTGCCACATGCTTGGAAAACCTCCTCAGCATGTCGGGTTTTGGTTAAAACTGCATTGAGTTTTTTAAGGCGATTAAGCTGTCGTTTTGGATATCGTTCTTGATTGGGAACGAGATAAAATTCATCGGCCGCAGAATACCATGTTGGGAAAATACGTTCAAAAAAGATGATCACGTCTGCATGTTTTTTGCGTGTTAAGCGAGAGATCAAAGTCCGGCTTTTGGGTGTGGCCCGTTCGACTTTATAGCCATGCGCTTGTAACTGCTCAGCGATCACCATCGCCTCTTTTACCAAGCCATAGGAATTGTCTTTTGCAATGAGCAGGAACGTTTTTTTCATGTGTTGCGCACTGTCTCGTATACTGCGTTGATTGCGGTGGCTTCTTTTTCCAGTGAGAAATTTTCGGTCACATATTCGCGGGCGTTTTTACCTGAGGTTTTTAACAACGCTTCGTCAGACATATATTTATCGGCTTGATGGCAAAGCGCATCTAAATCCTCAACGGCAACAACAATACCAGTTTTATCATTGACGATAAGTTCAGAAAACGCACCCACATCTGTCGCAACACTTGGCACAGTGCATGCGGCGGCTTCAAGTGGTGTTAGTCCAAACCCTTCATTTCGTTGGGGTGCGATGTATAAATCCAAGACGCGGAACCACTTTTCAATTTCATCCACTTCGCCAGCAAAGATAATTTTGTCTTCAAGTCCTGCGTCTTTGACACGGGCTTTCAGTTTGTCTGCAAAGCCAATATGCTCTGCGGTGACCCGGCCCGTAATGATTGCGGTCCAATCGGGATGCGATGGTAGCACCTTAATCATCATCTCAACAAAAAGGTCAGTTCCTTTTTGGTGACGCACCCGACCAAAACAACCCACTAGTTTTTGATCAGGATTGAGTTTGAGTTCAGACCGCTCTTTTGCCTTGTCAGGCGAAGGAACAAAGCGCTCTAAATCAACGCCGTGGTGAATGATTGTGCTCTTGCGATCGAGAAAACTCCCTGCTTTTTGTGAGCCGCTGATCACATGATCCATTTTGGAGATTAGCCATTTGGTATATTTGCGGTGTTGGCGTTGGGCATCGGATGTGAAAATAACTTTAATCTTCATCCGCAAAAGATCGCGCATGATTATGCCCGGCAGCATTTCGACATTTCGGCGGGCATGCCAAACGCGGTATTTGCCGTCATTGGGTAATTGCCATAGCTTCCAGATCTGGCGAAATTTAACATGGGTTAGATAATCAGGCAGTCCCGGGCCAATCGCTGCAATTTTAACGCCAAGTTTTTCCTGCTTTGGCACCAAATGAACGATGGTGGACGTCACCCCAGAAAGGCGTTTTTTAAAATTGGGCGCGAGGGCATGAATATCTTTTAGATCAACAAAATTCTTCATGCCAATTCACCTAGCACCAAAGCATTTAGCACTGTTTTTCTCGCGGAGTTTAACCCCAAATAATTTCCAGGATTTCATAGCCTTTCGCACCGCCAGGTGCGTTAAACTCGATGGAATCGCCAACAGATTTGCCGATCATGGCACGCGCAATAGGGGATGAAATTGAGATCTTACCTTTAGATACGTCAGCTTCCTGATCGCCGACGATTTGATAGGTTTTTTCCTCATCAGTATCTTCATCAACCATTTTCACGGTCGCGCCAAATTTTACTGTATCACCAGACATCTTGCTGACATCGATCACTTCCGCACGAGAGGTCAGATCTTCAAGCTCCATGATGCGGCCTTCATTCATGCTCTGCGCTTCTTTGGCTGCATGATATTCTGCATTCTCAGATAAATCACCATGCGCACGTGCTTCAGAAATCGCATCGATAATGCGACCACGTTCAGTTTGCGTGCGGAAACGAAGTTCCTCTTGAAGGTCAGTAAAACCTTGTTGGGTCATGGGTACTTTTTCAACCATGGCTC
>JAHDFS010000186.1 GCA_020628035.1 Rhizobiaceae bacterium | reverse complement strand
CCATGGTTGGGGTGCTGGCTTTAATGTTATTGCTGATATTTTGGCAGAGCTGCAAGATTAGGGTGCTAACATGATCAAGAAACTGTTCTTATCCGTATTGTTCATTTTGGCAGTAGGGGTATTTTACCTCTTCACCCAGTCACAAAATTTGATGGAAATTGAAAGTGAGATCGAAATCGCAGCGCCTGTCGACAAAGTCTGGGCAGTGCTGACCGATATTGAAAAATGGTCCGAATATAATTCAGCAATCAATGCCTCGACGGGCGTTGCAAGTCCTGGTTCTGTACACTCGGTCACCATGCGCGGTGAAAATCCCGGTGAGGTCGGCCCGCAATATGCGCCAGAGATTGTTTCGTTCGATGAAGGTAAATCTTATCGTTGGCGTGCTGTGATGGGTGCTGGCATCATCTTTACCAATGACAAAGTGTTTGAACTGATACCAACGGACACCGGCACTCTGCTCAAACATTCCGAAGTGTTTAACGGCATGATGCTGCCTTTGATGAAAGGGTTTATGCAGGAAGGTGTGCCACCCATTTTGGATGAGATGAACCAGGCGTTTAAGGCCGAAGCTGAGAAGTAGTTTCCAATTTACCAAATAAAAAACCAATGCTTCTAAATGGCGGCTAGAAGCATTGGTCTGATTTGCCCAGATCATAATGCGCAACAAGTGGGGGGGAATACTTGGTTTTGCGCGTCTGGGGTTTCTGCAAGGGAGGGGACCTTACAGAAATCTGGAGATCTTAGTTATAACTTAGCGACGTATGTGGCGTTGCTGATAATTTTTTATGCGAACAGGCACTGCTTTGCGGCCATTAAAATAGCCCAGTCGCGGTGGCTGATTGGTGCCTGTTAGCTCAGACACAAAGCACTCAAATTTACGATACGCATCTAACACTGATGTGGTGACAAATTTAAACATTTTGTGGTCCTGTTTATTAGTCGTTCAGTTCATGCTTCCAGTATTCTTACGGGGTGACGAAATGTTTGGATTACATCACCCAATGAGAACGCCAATTATTGTTTGATGCCGAGATAAGCCTGGTCGCCCCAGAGCTTGTTGACGGTTTGATTGCGTCCGCAACGGAAACGGTAATATTTGTAGCGAACAGGATTTTTCTTGTAATAATTCTGATGATATTCTTCTGATTTCCAGAATTTATCATTGCCGCGGATCACAGTTGCAATATCTTGACCAAGTGCTGCGCCGGCTTCGACTTTTGCTTCCTGTGCCAGTTTGGCTTCTTCAGCATTTCCGGCAAAAATGGCTGTGGTATAAGCATGACCGCGGTCACAGAATTGACCACCAGCATCGGTTGGATCAACGCTGCGGAAGAAGATCTTTAAGAGCTGCGCATAGTCGATTTCAGCGGGATCATAATCAATCCGCACGCTTTCAATATAGCCAGGGTGATTTCGGTAGGTTGGGTTTTCAAGTTCACCGCCTTGATAGCCCGATTCAACTTCTTTCACGCCATCAACATTTTCAAAGTCTTTTTCAATGCACCAAAAACAACCGCCAGCGAAATAGGCTGATTTTGTTTCTGCTGTCGCCGATTGACCGGAAAGTGCGGTGATTGAAAGTGCTAAAGCTGCTAGAGTTGCTTTTGCTGTTGATGATGTAAAGCTCATTCAGATATTCCTCGAATGTGTTCCTCGTTAAAGCCAGTATAGGCAGGAGCTTAAAAAATTGAAATTAACGTATTTGCACAAAAACGTGAGGTTACGTGTGATTGCGTAATTGAACACGTTCCATGTGTGCGATTTTTCATTCAATTCCTTGTTTTTCAATGTTAGTAACGAAACAGATGGCAAAAAGTTTCAAAGGAAATGATCGTGGTAAAATTAAAATCATGGGCGATGTGCATCGCCATTTTGGTCACCATGAACACCCTTCTTCACGCGAGTGAGACTATTACTGGCCTTTTTGAAGCGCAAAAATCCTGCGAAGCCACACGCAAACTAAATTCCGGCAATCCGGGTAATGTCACGCTGGAAATAGGTAAGATTTACGATCTCCTTGCGATCAACAAATCCGAACCCAGCCATTTTCTCATCAATATTCCAAGTGCGCCAGAAACCACTAAACGTTGGGTGGGGGTGGAATGTGGGGAAGTGGCCTTAGATGACGCAGATAGAGTTTTAACGCTCAAACCGTTAAGCGCTGAGGAGAAGAAAACTGCTCAGACACGTGATCAAAACAAAGCTGCGAAAAACGTGGCCGCGAAATCTCTGCAAGGGATTGAGATCAATTCCATTGAAAACTTAATGGCGGCATCCTGGTTGCCAACTTTTTGCCTAACCGGTGCTGGTCAGCGCGCAACAGAATGTAAGAGCCTTTCGAAGTCTGATATCTATGCAAGCCAGTTTTCCATCCATGGGCTTTGGCCAAATGACTTGGATGATGATGCGCTTTATCCTTGTTATTGCGATCAGAAAAAGCCGCTCAAATGCAATGAACGCCGCAAGCCTGTTGCCTCTATCAATATTCCCTCTGACCTGCGAAATGCCTTGCAAACGAAAATGCCAGGCATTCAATCGGGATTTTTGCATCGTCACGAATGGACCAAACATGGCACCTGTTATGAGAAATATAATACAGGCGAAGATCAAGGCTCAGATGCGACGGAGTATTATCGCGATACAATCCTAGTCCTTGATCAATTAAACGCTTCCAAGGTGGCGCAATTGTTCAAAAACAATATCGGCAAGGTCTTATCCGATAATCAGATCTATAAAGCTATTGATCAATCCTTCGGCAAAGGCGCATCTGATAAAGTGTTCATCGATTGCAAACGCATTCGCGGTGAATGGTTGATCTCAGAACTCTTTATTGGCCTTGGCGGCGAGATCAAAGAGGGGGCAAAGCTTAAGGATCTCATTGCCGCTTCGCCACCTCGCGATGTCTATTCAAGCCGAAAAAGCTGTCGGCGTGGGAAGGTTACAGCTGTGCGGTAACATATTTACCCAACATCACTCCGGCTTATGCTTCATTTCCGATACGATAGAGATCTTAATTGGCCCCGTTGAATAGCTTCCGACGCGAAAGGCTTGGTGCAGAATTTCGGTTGTGGCGCTAAAGGCAATCCAGTCACCTTGATAATAGGATAAAAAGTCTCCTACCGGATGCCGCCCCATATGGGTGAGCTTTGTGTCTAACGTCACGGATTTGGTAACCCCATGAAGGGTAAGATCACCCGTGACATTGGCTGTTTCTTCGCCCGTGCGTTCGATCTTCGTGCTTTTAAAAGTGATGGTTGGATATTTCGATGTATGCAGCCAGCTCGCACTATTTAAATGTCCATCAAACACTTCAACGCCTGAGGATACGCTGGTCGCATCGATCGTCACATCTATGCTTGAGTTTTCAACATTATCGAGATCAAGATTTAACGTGCCATTGGTTTTGGTAAATTCACCGGTTTGAATGGAAACACCCGAATGGCTCCAGGCAAACCGCACTTCCGTATGCGCTTCATCCAGCACATAAATCTTATCCGCCATGGCGTTGCCGGCAAAAAGCACAGCTCCTAATACGCCTCCTGCAAAGATCCCCAAACTACCAATCTTAAACATCCCAATTCCTCTCTTATTAGCTGACCAGAATCTAGCTGATCAAAAATGTTTAGAATTGGATGTGTAGGGAAGGTGAGATTGGAAAAATTGACAAATATTGCGGTTTTAAAGCGGGGGATTAGGATTTTCGATGGGCGCGCATAATTGCGCACCATATATTGCCTTAACGGGCAAGGATCCTGATTGTGGGAAATATTCATAATAGATCCCTTTGCGCCGTTTCAAATTAGATTGTGAGAACCAGTCTCCCAAAAACCAATCCCAATATCGGTTAAGCATTTGTGGTATGCAGGCGACATTTAAGATGGCGTAATATCCTCCAGGCACCAGTTGCACGCTGACTTGATCATCCTCGGCTATTTCGTCATCCATCACCATGCCAGCGTCGTAGATACATCGGCCGGCTGGCGTTGCATTACTATCATTATGCGAGACGCCAATAAAAGACGAGGTGGGCTTTAAAAGTTTTCGACGACGCGCCCAATCCTGCAGCTTGGTGAACGTGTTGGTAATGCTGTTTCCCGCATCGCCGAAGGAGCCGATATGGCGCATGTAACAGACATAATATGCAGGTTTAAACTCAATATCGACTGAAAGCGAACTGCTTTCAATTGGCAGAACTTCATGACCGGGTTTAAAGATTTCATATTTTTGGGCGCAGCCTTTACCGAGTTCTTCAAAGATCGACAAATCAGCATTTTTGATCGATCTGGGTGCACGTCGATATTTGGCGCGGAAAGCACGTGCAAACACATCAGAACCTGAAAATCCGCTATCAAGCGCAATATCTGTAATTGAACTATCGGGCCTGAATATCAGTTTGGCTGTGGCGCATTCCAATCGACGGCGAGAGATAAACTGATTGGGAGTTTCTCCCAGATGCTGATGAAACACGCGGATAAAATGATATTTGGACAAACACGCTGCATCGGCCAATTGATCAAGGTTTAATTGCCCGGTGAGATGATCGCGAATATGGTTGAGCGAACGATTAATGCGATGGCGTTGATATTGACGATTATTCGCGAGCACGTTTGAGCTTCCCCATTTAGGTGCAAACCAGAATTAAGTTGAACTTACCAACAGGGATTCGATTTTGCACATGCTCTTTCAGTTTATGATGCGAAATGATCCGGTCAAGTGGATAAACGCGCGATTTTCGAACGAAATTTGCAAAAAATGAGAACAAATTTGCATTCTCCACATGCAAATCTCACAATTTTTACAAAACCTTGCAAGATTTTTGAATTTAAGTGATAGTTGGGC
>JAHDFS010000185.1 GCA_020628035.1 Rhizobiaceae bacterium | reverse complement strand
GGCTTTGGTCGTCCAAATAATACAGGCACTAAATTGTTCTGTGTGTCAGGCCATGTGAATAAGCCTGCGACATTTGAAGAAGAAATGTCGATCCCGTTCCGCGACATGATTGATAAGCATTGCGGCGGTATTCGTGGTGGTTGGGATAACCTTTTGGCAGTGATCCCTGGTGGTTCATCCGTGCCATGTGTGCCAGCTGAGCAGATTATTGATTGTCCGATGGATTTTGATAGCCTTCGTGAATTGCAATCAGGTCTTGGAACTGCTGCGGTTATTGTGATGGATCGCTCGACCGATATTATTAAAGCGATTGCGCGTTTGTCAGCGTTTTATAAGCACGAAAGCTGCGGCCAGTGCACCCCATGTCGTGAGGGTACAGGCTGGATGTGGCGTGTGATGGAGCGCATGGTGCAAGGTAACGCGCAAAAGCGTGAAATTGACATGCTGTTTGATGTGACAAAGCAAATTGAGGGTCATACGATCTGCGCGTTAGGTGATGCTGCAGCGTGGCCAATTCAGGGGCTTATCCGTCACTTCCGTCCGGAAATTGAAGCTCGCATTGATGCCTATACACGCAATGCAGATAATTCGACCAACACTCGAATGGAGGCCGCTGAGTAGTCCAATGACCAAATCGTCGAATTCAAATTACAATCCTTACAAAGCCGAAAACCCGTTTCTCGCCATGTCAGTGATTGGTTTGCAAACGACATCGGTTATGACTGAAATGTGGTTGGGTGCCGTGCGGGGCATGATGGCGGCGACACAAGAAACAAGCGATGAGCCCGCAAAGGCTGAAATCGCACCAGCGGCAACAGCTGCTGCAAACGTATCGGTTTCTGATCAAGTGGATGATCTTAAAAAGATCACTGGCGTTGGTCCGAAGCTAGAACAAATTTTGAATAAACAAGGCATTTCGACATATGCGCAAATTGCAGATATGTCGGCAAAAGAAATGGCAAAAATCGGCGAAAGTCTCGGTTTTCCTGGTCGCATTGAACGCGATGATTGGGCCGGGCAGGCAAAAGCGCTGATGAAAGCAAAAAAGTAATATCAGTCGCAAGACTGAAAGTTGAAATAGAAGTAGGCAACTGACCATGGCAGTTATCAAAGTAGATGGAAACGAGATCGAAGTTCCCGATCACTACACGCTATTGCAGGCTTGTGAAGAAGCAGGGGCGGAAGTACCGCGCTTTTGTTTTCATGAGCGTCTTTCCATCGCCGGCAACTGCCGGATGTGTCTTGTTGAAGTAAAAGGTGGACCGCCGAAACCAGCCGCATCTTGCGCAATGGGTGTTCGCGATCTACGTCCTGGTCCTGAAGGTCAGGCACCTGAGGTCTTTACAAACACACCAATGGTCAAAAAAGCACGCGAAGGCGTGATGGAATTTTTGTTGATCAACCATCCACTTGATTGTCCGATTTGTGACCAAGGTGGTGAGTGCGATCTCCAAGACCAAGCTATGGCCTTTGGTATGGACCAATCGCGTTTCCAGGAGAGTAAGCGCTCCGTTGAAGATAAATATATTGGACCGCTTGTTAAAACGATCATGAACCGCTGCATTCACTGCACGCGCTGTGTTCGCTTTACAACCGAAGTTGCTGGTATTTCCGAGCTTGGTTTGATTGGTCGTGGTGAAGATGCTGAGATCACAACATATCTTGAGCAGGCAATGACGTCTGAAATGCAAGGTAATGTGATTGATTTGTGCCCAGTTGGCGCTTTAACATCGCGTCCTTACGCATTCCAAGCCCGCCCTTGGGAGCTGAATAAAACAGAATCCATTGATGTAATGGATGCTTGTGGTTCTGCGATCCGCATTGATACTCGTGGCCGTGAAGTGATGCGCATCATGCCGCGCATCAATGAAGAGGTGAATGAAGAGTGGATTTCAGATAAAACACGTTTCATCTGGGATGGCTTGAAAACGCAACGTCTTGATCGCCCATTCGTGAAGAAAAATGGTCGCCTCACACCGGTAAGCTGGCCAGAAGCCTTTACAGCGATCAAAGATGCGATTGGCAAAACTAGTGGCGACAAAATTGGCGCGATTGCCGGCGATTTAGCGACTGTTGAAGAAATGTATGCGCTCAAAACGCTGATGACGTCGCTTGGTTCCTCCAATATCGACTGCCGTCAGGATGGCGCTCAGCTAGATCCAAGTCTTGGGCGCGCATCTTATATCTTTAATCCAACAATTGACGGGATTGAAGATGCTGATGCTGTATTGATCATCGGTTCTAACCCACGCTTTGAAGCTTCCGTGCTTAATGCTCGTATTCGTAAAGCTTGGCGTGCGAATTCAATGCCGATTGGCGTGATTGGTGATGATACGGATCTTCGTTATGATTATGAATATCTTGGTGCGGGACCTGATAGCTTAAAAGACGTGTTGGATGGCAAATCAAAATTTGCCAATAAGCTTAAGCGTGCAAAGCGTCCAATGATCATTGTTGGTCAAGGTGCATTGTCCCGCTCAGATGGACAGGGTGTTTTAGCAACCGCTGCTAAAATTGCTGACACATTTAAAGCCGTAACAAAAGACTGGAATGGTTTTGCCGTTCTTCATGATGCTGCAGCACGTGTTGGTGGTCTTGATGTTGGATTTGTGCCGCAAGAAGGCGGTATGGAAGCTGCAAAAATGCTTACGGATACCGATGTCCTCTTCCTACTTGGTGCGGATGAGCTTGATTTCACGAAGAAAACAGCTGGCTTTACAATTTACATCGGTTCCCACGGTGACAATGGTGCGCATCATGCTGATGTGATTTTGCCGGCTGCGACCTATGCTGAGAAATCTGGCACATATGTGAACACAGAAGGTCGCGTGCAGATTTCAAATCGTGCTGGATTTGCTCCGGGCGAAGCGAAAGAAGATTGGGCTATTTTACGCGCACTCTCTGATGTGCTTGGTCAAACATTACCGTTTGATTCACTTGCGGCTTTGCGCACTGATCTTTACGAACAATTCCCACTCTTTGCTGATGTCGATGTCACAATTGCTGCAGATGCAGCAGATATTGCGAAATTGGCAAAAAAATCTGGGAAAATGAACAAGGCAGCATTTGCTTCTTCGGTTCAGGACTTTTATTTGACAAACCCGATTGCTCGCGCTTCTGCGGTCATGGCTGAATGTTCAGCATTGGCCAAAGGGCAGGCGAAAGCGGCAGCGGAATAGGTGAACGAGACATGGATGCATTTGTAGAAACATATGTCTGGCCAGCGGCCATCATGATTGGGCAATCATTGCTGTTAATGGTCTGCCTCTTGGTGTTCATAGCCTATATTCTTTATGCTGACCGGAAGATTTGGGCGGCCGTTCAAATGCGCCGCGGACCAAATGTTGTGGGCCCTTGGGGATTGTTTCAGTCTTTTGCGGACTTATTGAAACTTGCCTTTAAAGAGCCAATCATCCCAGCTGGTTCAAACAAAGCCGTGTTCTTGCTTGCGCCTTTGGTAACTGTGACTTTGGCCATGGCGACTTGGGCGGTTATTCCACTTAATGATGGCTGGATGGTCGCAAATATCAATGTAGGTATTCTATATGTCTTCGCGATTTCATCATTAGAAGTCTACGGCGTGATCATGGCGGGTTGGGCGTCCAACTCGAAATATCCATTCTTGGGCGCGTTGCGTTCAGCTGCACAGATGGTTTCATATGAAGTCTCCATCGGCTTTGTGATCGTAACTGTTCTGCTTTGCGTAGGGTCATTGAACCTATCTGACATTGTATTGTCCCAGCAGGATGGCTTGGGCACGCGCTTGGGTCTGCCAAATTCATTCCTTGATTGGCATTGGCTCGCGCTATTCCCAATGTTCATCATCTTCTTCATCTCAGCACTAGCTGAGACAAACCGTCCGCCATTTGATTTGCCAGAAGCTGAATCTGAATTGGTGGCTGGATACATGGTTGAATATTCATCCATGCCATTCATGATGTTCATGTTGGGTGAATATCTTGCGATCATGCTTTTATGTTCGCTCACAACAATCCTGTTCTTGGGTGGTTGGTTGCCGCCTGTGGATGTGTGGTTCTTGAACTGGGTGCCGGGCATTATTTGGTTTGTTTTGAAAACTTGCATGGTCTTCTTCATGTTCGCGATGGTCAAAGCATTTGTCCCTCGCTACCGTTATGACCAATTGATGCGCTTGGGTTGGAAGGTCTTCCTACCGATCTCACTTGCAATGGTCGTTATTGTTGCATTCGTGCTGCAATTCACAGGTTGGAGTGCTTAAGATGGGTATCGGACAGGCAGCTAAATCATTATTCTTGAAAGAATTTGTTGGCGCATTCTTTTTGTCGATGAAATATTTCTTCGCACCAAAATCGACAGTGAATTACCCATTTGAAAAAGGGCCAATTTCGCCACGTTTCCGTGGTGAGCATGCATTGCGCCGCTATCCAAATGGCGAAGAGCGCTGCATTGCTTGTAAATTGTGTGAAGCGATTTGCCCGGCACAGGCTATTACGATTGAGGCTGGTCCTCGCCGGAACGATGGCACACGCCGGACAGTTCGTTATGACATTGATATGGTCAAATGCATCTATTGCGGCTTCTGTCAGGAAGCCTGCCCAGTGGATGCAATTGTTGAAGGTCCAAATTTTGAATTTGCGACTGAAACGCGCGAAGAGCTTTATTACGATAAGGAAAAACTTTTGGCCAATGGTGATCGTTGGGAGCGTGAAATTGCTCGCAACATTGCTATGGACGCGCCGTATCGTTGAGTTAATGGGGTAAATTGGTCGTCATTCTTGATGGCTGCAAATTATAATATTGGTCGAGATGTCTATCTTGGCTGCGGGCGAGGGGAAGCTAAGCCCAACTGAAAAGGTAGTGATTATGGGTCTTCAGGCTCTGTTCTTCTATATTTTCGCATTT
>JAHDFS010000184.1 GCA_020628035.1 Rhizobiaceae bacterium | reverse complement strand
CAGAAGTTAATTGGAATTTCACTGGAGGGGAGTGTGGGCTAATGGATTTGACAGCTATTGCTTGGTACGCAGCTATTTGTGGAGCGCTTTCAGCGCTGGCACCGGTATTTGGCGGACGAACGACGAGGATCATCGTCGGAGCAGCAGTTGGCATTATCGCAGCAAGCCTCTTTCCTTTGGCGAAGACAATGATGGGTTATTAATCACGGATTTTGAGTAATCGATCCGAATATAAATTTAGCTGAATTCAGCATATAAAGTGAGATAGAAATGTTAGAAATTAGAGACCTACATGCGAAAATCGCAGATACAGATACCGAGATTATTCGCGGTCTTAACCTGAAAGTTGAAGCAGGCGAAGTTGCTGCCATTATGGGACCAAACGGTTCTGGTAAATCAACATTGTCATACATCCTTGCAGGTCGTGAAGATTATGAAGTGACATCAGGCGACATCATTTATAACGGTGAATCAGTGCTTGAAATGGATCCATCAGAGCGTGCTGCAAGCGGCGTTTTCCTGGCGTTCCAATATCCTGTTGAAATTCCAGGTGTTGCAACAATGGAATTTTTGAAAACAGCCATGAACGAACAGCGTAAAGCGCGCGGTGAAGAAGAACTTTCTATTCCTGATTTCATTCGCAAAGTTAAAGAAGCTGCTGGTGATTTGAAGATCGATATGGCGATGCTAAAGCGCCCGCTGAATGTTGGCTTTTCTGGTGGTGAGAAGAAACGCGCTGAAATCTTACAAATGAAACTTCTTGAGCCACAGCTTTGCGTGTTGGACGAAACAGATTCAGGCCTTGATATCGATGCATTGAAAATCGTTTCTGACGGTGTGAACGCATTGCGTGATCCAAATCGTGCTGTTGTTGTCATCACGCACTATCAGCGTTTGTTAGAGCACATTGTGCCAGATAGCGTGCACGTTCTCTACAAAGGTCAAGTGATCAAATCTGGTGATAAATCGTTGGCGCTTGAGCTTGAAGAAAATGGCTATGCAAACGTAATCGAGGCTGCTGCTTAAATCAGATTATCGATTTAAGCATTCCAATTCACCTCTTAGGAGATATCTGATGAACGTTCAGAGTAAAATTGTTAAAACTGCAGCCGAAGAAGCACTTTCAGAGCATTTTTTAAACGCGCTTGGTAGCCTTCCAGGTTCGCCAGCTGTTGTTCAGGGGCGCGATAAGATGTTTGACGCGCTTATGAAAAATGGTCTGCCAACACGCCGTGTTGAAGCATGGCATTATACGGATCTTCGCCGCCTATTGGGTTCAGTTCCTGCAGGCGCAGCAAGTGAAGATGCTTCACTACAAGCAGGCCTTGTTGAAAATGCAAAAGTTCTTTCGATCCTTAATGGTCAAATTTCTGAGGAAATCGAAGGTTTGCCAGAAGGTGTGAGCGTTTCAAGTTTTAAAGACGCTTTAGCTGATGGTGCCGCAGATTTACATTTCGCGGACACAGAATTTGACGATGCGATTGGACAGCTAAATGGCGCATTTGTGTCTGATGGTTATCAGATCGAGATCGACGCTGATGCTGAGATTGAAACACCGATTGAACTTCAGTTTGTGCAAAGTGGTGGACAAGCGCATTCGCGTACGCCTGTTGTCTTTGGTGAGAATTCAAGCGCCACATTGATCGAGCGTCACCTTGCATCTGATGATGCTGAAGTTTTGGTGAGTTCAGTCAGCCATGTCAGCGTAGGCAAGGGTGCACAAGCGCGCTGGATCATCGTTCAAGCGCAAAATGAGCTGGCAACACATCTTGGCCAAGTTAATATCGAACTCGCAGAAGACGCAAAACTTGAGCTTTATGTTGTGAATGCCGGTGGCAAGCTTGTCCGTCAGGAAATCGTTGCGGATGTAAAAGGTTCAAATGCAGATTTGGTCCTACGCGGTGTTAACTTGCTTGGAGGCAATTCGCATACTGATGTGACGCTTAAGCTCGGTCATAATGTGCCCAACACAACGTCGAATGAAACATTCCGCAATGTTGTCTTTGATAAAGCAAAAGGCGTGTTCCAAGGTCAGATCAAAGTTGCGCAAATTGCGCAAAAAACTGATGCGCAAATGGCGTGTAACACATTGCTTTTATCAGATGACGCTGATTTCTCAGCCAAGCCTGAGCTTGAAATTTTCGCTGATGATGTGATCTGTGCCCATGGTGCGACAGTTGCCGATATTGACCCTGCGCATTTGTTCTATTTGATGGCGCGCGGTGTGAGCGAAAAATCTGCTCGTGGATTGCTGGTCAAAGGTTTTGTGGCCGAGGTTGTTGAAGACCTTGAAGACGAAGCTATTGTTGAAGCGCTTGAAGGTATCATCTCAGACTGGTTGCAGAAAAATGGCTAATATGAACGGCTATGATGTTGACGCTATTCGGGCGGATTTTCCGATCCTGTCGAAAGAAGTTTACGGTAAACCATTGGTTTACTTAGATAATGGCGCATCAGCACAAAAGCCAAAAGCGGTGATCGATGCAATCACGCATGTTTATGAAAATGAATATGCGAATGTGCATCGTGGCTTACATTATATGTCCAATGCGGCAACAGATGCTTATGAAGCTGCGCGCGAAAAAGTGCGCCGTTTCTTAAATGCGCCATCTGTTGACAATATTGTCTTCACCAAATCTTCAACAGAAGCGATCAATACGGTTGCTTATGGTCATGGTTTGATGGAGCTGGGTGAGGGTGATGAAATCCTCATCTCTATCATGGAGCACCATTCCAACATCGTGCCTTGGCATTTTGTGCGTGAGCGCAATGGCGCCAAAGTCGTTTGGGCGCCCGTTGATGAAGAAGGTGCTTTCCATCTCGATGATTTTAAGGCCTGCATTACCGATAAAACCAAGATGATTGCGATTACGCAAATGTCCAACGCATTTGGCACTGTGGTTCCGATCAAAGAGATTTGCCAGATCGCTAAGGAACGCGGTATTCTGGTTTTAGTCGATGGCTCTCAGAGCGCCGTGCATATGCCGATTGATGTGCAGGATTTAGATTGCGATTGGTTCGTTATGACCGGTCACAAACTCTATGGTCCGTCTGGTATTGGTGTTCTTTACGGTAAAAAAGAGCGTTTGAGTTCTATGCGTCCATTTATGGGTGGTGGTGAGATGATCTTGGATGTAACCGAAGATAATGTCACTTATAATGATCCGCCCCATCGTTTTGAAGCAGGCACGCCGCCGATCGCGCAAGCCATTGGTTTAGGCGCTGCGCTTGATTATATGGACGAGATTGGCCGCGATAAAATAGCCGCACATGAAGCGGATCTTGTCGCCTACGCGCATAACCAAATGAGCGGGATTAATTCTCTGCGTATTTTGGGCAATGCACCGGGCAAAGGTGCAATTGTGTCCTTTGAAATTGAAGGGGTTCACGCCCATGATATTTCCATGGTGATTGATCGCTCAGGTGTTGCTGTTCGCGCGGGAACTCATTGTGCGCAGCCTTTGTTGAACCGTTTTGGTGTGACCTCTACATGTCGTGCCTCATTTGGCATGTATAATACGCGTGCGGAAGTGGACGCTTTGGTGGCAGCGCTTGATAAAGCGCGGGCATTTTTTGAATAATTGGAGCTTATGATGAGCAATGAAGATCAAACAAATGATGATGTGAACGCTGAAACAGGTCCAAACGAGGTGGATCGCACATTTACAGCCACAGAGATTTCGCGCGAAGAATTGGCGCGTATGACTGATGACATCGTTGCAGCGCTCAAAACCGTTTATGATCCTGAAATTCCGGCGGATATTTATGAGATCGGCTTGATTTATCGCGTTGATATTGAAGATGATCGCATGGTCAAAATTGAAATGACATTGACTGCGCCTGGATGTCCGGTTGCGGGTGAAATGCCGGGTTGGGTTGAAAATGCCGTCAGCGCTGTGGAAGGCGTATCGGGTGTTGAAGTTGCTATGACTTTTGATCCGCCTTGGACACCTGATCGGATGTCAGAAGAGGCACAAATCGCCGTTGGTTGGTATTAACGTTTGATCCTTTTACCCCAGACTTTAGTGTGAGTTGCTCAAAGTACCGGATGTACGCCTTCGCACCACGCGCCTTGTCTGAGATAAAATTATCGTCGCGTTGCTGATACAAAGATTTTTCCAACTTGCACTGGTCTAATTTTGGGTATTCATTTCCTACTTATAGACTTGTTTGTTAACGTATCAGTGATTACATTATCTCATAGATGAATATCGGGCCTTTAACCCGATTATTTTGGAGAATATGATGGGCTTTGAAGTCGTCAAACTTACCGATGCTGCCGTTGAGCGCATCAAAGAAATTACAGCATCTTCGGATCAAAATCCTGAAGGCATTCGCGTTGGCATTAAAAAAGGTGGCTGCGCGGGCATGGAATATACTGTTGATTTGGCTGTCGAAGCCAATCCAAAAGACGATATGGTCGAGCGCGATGGCGTAAAAGTCTTTGTAGCGCCCGAAGCAACTTTGTTCCTACTTGGTACAGAGATGGATTTTGAAGTAACGAAACTGCGCTCAGGCTTTGTCTTTAATAATCCAAATCAGACGTCTGCTTGCGGCTGTGGTGAATCTGTGGAGCTAAAACCTGCTGATTTGGCTGCTTTGGCCGAAAAAGGTGAGCCGGTTATCCGCGCTGAATAATCAAAAAATTTAATTTGAATCCGCTTCGCACAATTCTTTGATGCGTGCCTTGTCGAGTTTTGTTGGCTGGTCATTTTTATCAAATGGATGTTTGAGATTAAATGCAAATGGCGTTGAGCCATTGTCATGCAAATATTCAAGCCGCTCGGCGCCATCCTGCCAGATTGGTTGAACACCATCTTCAATCCACCACAGCGCAAATGGTGGCCAATTGCCATCGATAAACCATTCATGCCCGCGTTTAAACGCTTTGCCATGCA
>JAHDFS010000183.1 GCA_020628035.1 Rhizobiaceae bacterium | reverse complement strand
ACACCATTGAGCAAATATCGAACAAGTGGCGCTTTCTCAAAAGCTGTCGTGTAGTTATAAATCCAAGGTGTGACCATGCAATCGGCAACAGCGTTGCCAAGTTTGACGCAATAATCGTCTCGAAAAGGGATTTGTGTACCGAAAAATCCACCGGTATTTTGCATGATCTCCGCAGGTGATTTTAGCGAATAAGACACCATCACATAAAAGGGCAGGAGTACGATCAGCGCGCCCAATATCAGGACAACATGCTTGATTGTCGCCGATGTTGAAAAGCGAAAAGTGTTTTGATGATCAGACATAATGTGTCCTCCGCTCAACTAACCAGCGTTGTAAAATTGTTAGGAACATGACGAATAAAAGGAAGACCACTGTGATCGCCGCACCCACGCCCATGAGATTTTGTTGGATGCCTTTTTCATAGATTGCGAACATCATTACATAGACGGATTTTGAAGGGCCACCACCTTGAGGGTAGAAGGCTTCCACCATATCAAAGACTTGAAAACTGCGGATGAAGCTGATGGTGACAACGAATACTGTTGTTGGTCCAAGCATTGGCCAGGTTATCAGCTTAAATCGTTCCCATCCGGATTTGGCACCGTCCATTTCAGCAGCCGCATAAAGCTCTCTTGGGATGCCAGTTAAGCCGGCGAGATAGAGCACCATGTTAAATCCAAAACCCTGCCACACTCCAATAAATGACACAGTCCAAATCGCGTAATCTCTGTTTGTGAGCCAAAGCGGGAAGGTTTTCTCGCAACCATTTGCGTACCAATTCCAACCTTCTAAAAAGGTTCCGCATCCACGTTCAAGTGTGGAATTGATGATGCCAATTGTTGGATGAAACGCAAACTCCCACACAATGGCCATCGCAATGAGTGCGGACATAACCGGAAGAAAGTAGATGGTTTTATAAAGATCCCCAAAGCGCGTCAGAGAATGGATCAATAAAGCTGCGCCAAGTCCCAGGCCAACTGTTAAGGGGACTACAGTTAAGACATATCTAAATGTTGCACCAAACATTTTTTCATAAGTTGATCGGGTGAAAATTTGCTCATAGTTTTTAAACCCAACAAATTCTGCACCACTGTTACCGAGCGAGAAGCTGGTGAAGCTGATGCCAAAGGCAACTAAGATTGGCAGCAGCAAAATCAAAAACATCAGCAATAAGGCTGGACTGACAAACCAAATATGAGCACGAGAGGGTGTCATGATGCGATCTCATCCATCAGTCTGCGATGCGTTTGTAAACGTGTACCATCTGATGCAAATGCAAGTGTTGAATTGAGATCAAGTTCGAAATGCACCAAATCATCTATTTGATGTCTTTTGCCATTTCCAACTGCTGATCTGATGACCACTGGGCGTTCTTCGTCTTTGATTTTTAAGTGATAAAAGAGATCAGCACCTAAGTTTTCGATGTGGTGCACAAAGCCTGATATGGATGATGGTGTTTTATCACTGAAGCTTAAATGTTCGGGTCGCGCACCAATGCTTATTTTTGGCTCTTGTGTGGGCGCGAAAAGGTCAAGGACCAGATTATCGATGCAGATTTGCGCATAATCATTCACCGTTGCAGATAAAATATTAATCGCTGGTGAACCGATAAATTTGGCAACTTCAGCCGTTGCCGGGTTCTGATAAATGTCTTCAGGCGAACCATATTGCAAAATTTTCCCATGCATCATAACCGCCATTCGGTCAGACATTGTCAGTGCTTCTGCCTGATCGTGGGTGACATAGACAAAGGTTGCGCCCAAGCGTTGGTGAAGCTGAGTAAGCTCTGCACGCATGTGAACGCGCAATGCGGCATCGAGATTTGATAAAGGCTCGTCCATCAAAAAAGCCAGCGGGTTTCTCACCATGGCGCGCCCCAAGGCTGCGCGCTGTCGCTGGCCCCCAGACAATTGACCGGGCTTGCGATCCAGCAATTCTGTAATTTTTAAAATATTGGCGGTGCGATCAACTTGGCTGAGAAGGTCTTTATATTCTTTGCGCGCGAAAAAAGGACCGATAAATGGTAAGCGCTGAGATGTGCTCAAGTCACGCAGTTTAAGCGGGGTCATCATGTTTTGGCGGATGGTTAAATGCGGGTATAAAGCATAGGATTGAAACACCATGGAAAGGTTGCGATCGGCAGCTCGTGTGGTTGTCACATTTTTCCCATCGATCAGCACTTGCCCTTCATCGGGTTGTTCAAGACCTGCAAGAATTCGCAATAGGGTGGACTTACCGCAACCAGATGGTCCGACAAGCGTGACAAACTCTTTATCTTCGATATCGAGATCGACACCTTTGAGGACTTCGGTTTGACCAAATCTCTTGGCAATATTGTTGAGGCGAATGTTTGACATGATTGCTCCCATCGGCTGATGGGGAGAACCTACTTAGTTCAATCAACAAATATGTGACGTAATATTAGTGTCACTAATAGCGGTTAGAGTCTCAGAGTATTAAGAGGCTTTCATGCGAACGAACCCATATCAAATTACTGCATTTGCTCATGTCGCGCGCGAGGGAAGTTTTTCCGCTGCCGCAGAAAAGCTCAATGTATCCCAATCGGCAATTAGCCAGCATTTATCAAAGTTAGAACAGACATTGGGGGCGAAATTGCTCATCCGAGATCGCGATGGGTTCTCGCTCACAACAACCGGGTCCGAGTTTTACGATCTAGCGGATAGGTTTGTAACGCTTGATCGATTAATCGATGAAAAAATATCTCGCTATTCGCAAATGGAACGCGGACATATTTCAGTTATTGCAAATGCCCCATTACCCGCATTGCGGCACATAGCACTGTTTAATCAGTCTTATCCCGATGTGAATATTGATTTCACTTTGTATGATTGGACGACCGCGACATCTTTATTGCGGCAACGAAAAGCTGATATTGCTTTTATCACGGAGCCGCCGCGATCAGATGATTGGATCTACCATAAAGTCGCGACTGTTAAATATGTTCTTTATGTTCCCAAAGGACATCATCTTGAAAAACGAAAAACCGTTTCGCTCGCTGATTTATGGAATGAAGCGCTGTTGTTACCAGAAAAAGGTTCACTGACGGAGAGAGAAGTTTCGCAAGCGCTGAATAAGCATAATGTTTCAATAAGGCGCACGATAAAAACGACTACATTTCCGGTGATGAAAGAAGCCATTCTTCATGGTGTCGGCGTTGGGATTTTTCTTGATAACAGCACAACACAAGAGCACACATTGGTCTCTATTCCGATTAGGGAAATGAGTAAAACCTATGAGACGTTCGTCGTTGTTCCGGAAGATAAATATAATCTACGGCTGATTAAAAGTTTTGTCGATGTGTCCGTGGGACAATAGTGAATTTCACCATCTTTCTCGACTTGAACACAAAATTGCAAATTCAACCAAGTAATTAATATCTGCTTCGGGCCAGATTCTGAAAAACATATTAAGCTGCTTGATGACTGGTTTACCCGCCAGTGCAGAAGTAAAAACTCAACGCCAACTATTCAAAGATTGGCCCTAAGCAGTCTTAGAAAAATAAAACCCAAGCTAATAAATTAGAAAAGTGAATGGCTACTTCGAGCCTATACCTAGCGATTTTCTACACCGTAACTAAGGTCCACTTTCGAAGAAGGGAAATTGGAATCTCCGCAGAGCCGGTTATATGCGGTCACTCGGTGTGACCGTGCGTTGCTGGGTTTGTAGCCCGGATTGCTTACATTCGCTTTGTGTGCAAAATCACGTGCTTGATAAATTCATGTGGTTCGAGTTGAAGCGATCAATTGTTCCAACCTAGTTGACCGAGCTTATGCTAATTTGCATACTACTACTCTGGGCGAGGTCATGGATGATTATGGAACTTCCACCACTATATAAATTCATGGATAGAAATGGTGCTCGTCTCACCCTTGGGAATGGCACATTCCGGCATGCCAAGCCTTCATCCTTCAATGATTTAGAAGACCTAACAATTAGAAGCGTTTTTCCGGAAGAGACAGAAGTTGCGTTGGAGATTCTGACGAAGGCGATACCGGAAGTGATAGCACGAAACGTGCAATCGGAACCGACTGGTGATCCAGACAGACGCCCTATGATTAAGGCGATTCAAGGCGCGATCAAAGCGAACCCGAAGGTGTTGGATGTGATCCGTGATGAGTTGCAGGCAAAGCCGGGTTATGACCTTGAGGCCATGCGGGTGAGGTCCGAGAGTTTAGTCGCCGAGATCAATGATTACATGCAAGAGTATCGAATTCTCTGTGTGACACCGGCGCTTAACTCTGTCCGAATGTGGGAAGAATACGCCGACAATGGTCAAGGAATTGCATTGCGGATTGAGGGAAATCTGGAGAAGGACTCCAAATTTAAATTATTCCGTCCAGTAACTTATGCGGATCAGAGGCCAGCTCTTTACGAAAACACGGAACAGTTTATCGAAGACAGTTTATTCGGTGATCGCGAGAAGGTGAACGCCGCGATTATTGGGAAAATCATCTACACTAAGACACGCGAGTGGGAGCACGAGCAAGAGTATAGGCTTTCTGTGCCGCTGGGAGTTGGAGAAGAACCATGGGAGACGCTCCCTTACCATCCCGAAGAGGTCACCGAACTACACATCGGACACAGTATGCCTGACGCAGACAGAGAAGAGATTGTGCGATTGGGCGAGAGTCGAAACCCGAACATTAAGGTTTTTCACCGAGGTGCTGATTGACGGTTTGCGGGGTCAACACGAATGCATGGAGGCCGACCGTGGATTGAGTTCGCGGAGAATGAAAACTCCCGCCTGAGGTGCTTCACGTTGTACTTGCAGCCTGAAGAAAACGGCCATCGGCTGGGAACGCTGCACGGTCGGCTTTGTCCGCTGAGCTGATATTGGAACAAATTTGAATATGATGAATACTCCTGATGCAGAGTATCTACTTTTGGCACCTTCCAGCGTTGCAAAGGAAATTCATACGCTTCCGTTGTTGGACACACA
>JAHDFS010000027.1:7066-29223 GCA_020628035.1 Rhizobiaceae bacterium | reverse complement strand
CAGCATCGGGGTGAGAAATAATCGCAAATGTTCGGCGGCGTGCCACCGCTTCTGAGAGCGTTTCGGGCATAATCTATGAAATCCTGTTGATTGAGCGACCTTCTAGCCTCTTGGCAGGAAAGATGCAATTGACGTGGGGCAAGAAAAGAGAAATCTATCAGGTAATAAGCCGAAAAGGATGGGTGAAAATGGTTCCGACAATTAACATCATGCGTTTAGATCATGCGGAAGGTCTGGAATTACCATCTTATGAAACCGAAGGATCGGCGGGCATGGATATCCGTGCGGCTGTGCCAGAGATAAAGAGCATGATCATTTCACCCAATCAACGCGCACTTGTGCCTACGGGTTTGGTGTTCGAAATCCCACAAGGCTTTGAAGTGCAGATCAGACCACGTTCGGGTCTGGCTTTTAAAAATGGGATTACGTGTCTCAACACGCCTGGCACAATCGACAGCGATTATCGCGGTGAGATTAAAGTGCTATTGATCAATTTGGGTGCCGAGGAATTTGAGATCACCCGCGGCATGCGCATTGCGCAAATGATTGTGGCGCCTGTAACGCAAGCAAATCTAAACGAAGTCGGCAAACTTGGTGACACAGAACGTGGTGCGGGCGGATTTGGCTCCACCGGTGTTAGCTAGACCATCTATCCAGATATCATGCACCTTCCATCAAGCGCTCGCCAGCAATGCGATAGGTGATCGCTTCTGCCAAATGAATGCGTTTAATGATCGATGACTGGTCCAGATCAGCCAAAGTACGCGCCACTTTTAAAACACGATGATAGGCACGTGCGGAAAATAACATCTTTTGTGCCGCTTCATTTAACAATGCCTCGCCTTCCTGATCCATTTCCGCCACCTTTTCAATATCAGCCGTGGGGCATCTCGCGTTTATTGTAATTTCAGGGTGACCCAATGCGCGATAGCGTTCGATCTGAATTGTTCGCGCGCGTAAAACTCGCTTTGCAACATTTGCACTTGATTCCGATGGTTTGGGTTGAATGAGATCCATTGCCGTGACCGCTGGCACATCAATGCGTAGATCTATTCTGTCGAGCAATGGGCCGGATATACGAGCTTGATAATCCGCTTTGCAGCGGTGCCCTCGCGCACAAGTGTGCCCAGGTTCTCCTGCCATACCGCAACGACAAGGGTTCATAGCTGCGATCAGCTGGATATCGGCCGGATAATTTACCCGATGATTGGCGCGAGCAATAATACAATTAGATGTCTCAAGAGGTTGTCGAAGCGAATCCAAAACTTGTGGTGAAAATTCGGGAAACTCATCTAAAAAAAGCACACCCTTATGCGCCATGGAAACTTCGCCGGGTTTGGCTTTGACCCCACCACCCACCATCGCGGCCATGGTGGCTGAATGGTGCGGCGCACGAAATGGGCGTTGGTCAGTCAGTTTTCCGCCGGAAAGTTGGCCGGCGATGGAATGCACCATGGATACGTCCAAAAGTTCCACCGGTGACAAAGGTGGCAATATCGAAGAAAGCCGCGCAGCCAGCATTGACTTACCGGAGCCGGGGGGACCGACCATCAGTAAATTATGCCCGCCAGCTGCAGCGACTTCCAGCGCCCGTTTTGCTGTTTCCTGGCCTTTAATATCGGCAAGATCCGGTAGGTCTTTCACAACATCATGGCGCGTTGGTTTTGGCCGGGTTAAAACCTGTGTCCCGCGAAAGTGATTGGCTATAGCTATCAAGCTTTGCGGCGCGAGAATGTCCATGTCTTCACTGGCCCATGCTGCCTCAGATCCGCAAGCATGTGGGCAAATGATCCCGCGACCCATTGCATTTGCACCAATAGCTGCAGGTAGTGCACCGGCGACAGATGAAATGGTTCCATCAAGCGCTAATTCACCCAGCACAACAAAATTTTGTAAAATATCGGACGGAATGGCCCCAAGCGCTGCCATCAACCCGAGGGCAATCGGCAAATCAAAATGAGAACCTTCTTTTGGTAAATCCGCTGGTGCAAGATTGATGGTCACTTTCTTTGCGGGCAATGCAAGACCCGATGCATGCAATGCAGCCTGAACGCGTTCACGGCTTTCTGCCACCGCTTTGTCAGGCAGCCCGACAATTTGCATGCCGATTTTGCCCGGAGCAATCATCACCTGCACATCAACTGGCAGGGCTTCAATACCTTGAAAAGCGACCGTTTTGACGTGCGATACCATAATGCCTCATTACACTATTTACGTGAATATTTATGAGTATATGCACATTTAAGTACATAAAACAAGAACATTATAGGAACAAAAAGCGTTAATTTTTCACTTTAGGTTGTATCGGGTTGTATCTTCAGGTGAATTTAGAACAATTCCGGAACGTAAGATGCGTTATGACTCCGCAAATCGTTTTTCAACAGCATCCCAAAACAGGCTAGCAATATCTGCCCCGCCAAACTTTTTCACTTCGCGAACACCGGTGGGCGATGTCACATTGATCTCTGTCATGTAATCGCCAATCACATCAATCCCCACCAGCGTAAAGCCGCGTTCACGAAGTGCAGGTCCAATGCGCGCGCAAATTTCTTTGTCACGATCAGTTAAATCAATGGCGGTTGCCTGGCCACCAACATGCATATTCGATCGCGCATCGCCTTCTGCAGGCACGCGGTTAATCGCACCCACAGCTTCGCCTTCAATGAGAATAATGCGTTTATCTCCGGCACGAACCTGCGGCAAATATTGCTGCGCTATATAAGGTTCGCGATATAGATCGCCAAACATTTCAAGCAATGAGGACAGGTTTTTATCATCTGATCGGAGATGGAAAACGCCTGCACCGCCATTGCCATAAAGCGGTTTGATAATAAGATCGCCGACTTCTTCACGGAAGGAAGCAATTTCTTCAGCATCTTTGGTGATCAGCGTTTTTGGCATGAGATCTGCAAATTCGGTCACAAAAATCTTCTCAGGTGAATTTCGAACCCAAGGAGGATCGTTCACGACAAGCGTTTTGGGATGAACTTGCTCAAGCAAATGGGTGCTTGTGATATAATTCATATCAAAAGGTGGGTCTTGCCGCAGCAAAACCACATCCATGTCTTCCAAAGGCATTCTTTTGCGTTCACCGAGTGTGAAATGATCACCTTCAACATCGCGCAATGTCATGGCTTCCATGCTTGCGTAGACTTTGCCGTCGCGCTGGCTTAATCGATCCGGCGTATAGTGGAAAAGCTTATATCCGCGCGATTGCGCTTCAAGTGATAACGCAAATGTCGTATCGCCGTCGATTGAAATGGTTGAAACATGATCCATCTGGATCGCGACGTTTTTGATGTGTGCCATGGGTGAATTCCTCGTTGTTCCCACAGATAGGATCAATTGGTGTCAGATTTCAATAGAGCAGCCTAAAAAGCATCTAAAAAATGTATGGGCCGCCGCCAAGGCGCCATGACAATGATATCATATCTCTGCGAGATGAGATGTGGGTTCTTTTGTTTGGCGAGCCACAAATCGCTCGCATTCTTAATCCTGGTCTGTGATGCGTAAGTTACAGCATCGACACCCGTTTGGATGTCTTTGCGCGCTTTCACTTCAACAAAAATCGCAAGATCACCTTTGCGCGCAATTATGTCGATCTCACCGAGCTTGGTTTTATGACGCAAATGCGCAATGCGGTAACCTTTGAACATTAAATATGTAGCGGCAAGATATTCTGCCAATTGACCTTTTAGGTGAGCTTTCCGACGTTGGTTTGCTTCGGAATTGCTACCCATCATGACCGTCGCTTTTAAGTGCCAGTAACTGCTGATAAAGGTCCTTTCGCGCTCGGCCTGTAATGCGTGCGGCTTCACTTGCTGCCTGACTGGTCGACATTTCAGACGCAAGTCTCGTTAAAAGCGGTGTGATATCCTCATCAAGATCCACATCCTTTTGCAGGGGTGGTCCAATCACCAGAACAATTTCCCCTTTCACATTGCGCGCCGCAAATATCTCAGCCAATTCCTGCAAGCTACCTTTAGCAAATTCTTCATGGCTTTTGGTCAATTCGCGACACACGCAAGCTGTGCGGTCATGGCCCAATATTGTGGTGGCACTTTTGAGCGATGCTGATATCCTGTGGGGGGAGTCAAACAAGATCAGCGTTGTTTGAATATGTTGAAGTTCTTTTAAACGGTCAGCACGTGCTTTCTCTTTGCTCGGCAAAAAACCAGCATAATGAAAACTATCAGTTGGTAATCCTGCAGCCATTAATGCCGTTAAAACGGATGATGCACCCGGGACAGGAATAACCTTATGCCCAGCAGCTATCGCATCATTGACAAGGCGAAAACCCGGATCCGATATCAGCGGTGTCCCGGCGTCTGAAATGAGTGCAATGGTCTTTCCTTCATCAAGAGCTTCGATGATTTTACCACTGGCGAATTCAGCATTATGCTCATGATAAGCCATAGTGCGTGTGGTAATCTGATATCGATCCAAGAGTTTGCGGCTGGTGCGCGTGTCTTCGCATGCAATCACATCACAACTTGCTAATACCTCCAAAGCTCGGACGGTAATATCTGCCAGATTGCCAATGGGAGTGGCAACGATATAAAGACCATGATCAATTGGTTTTGCATCAAATTCGTTCGCATGAATGCGATACCGATTGCCAGTCATAGGCCAGAACCCTTTAAAAAAACTGTGTCTTTTTTAAAACTATTGGACAGAAATTCAATAGTGATTGCAATTCGTTGCTGGTCAGAGCGCAACACTTGCTTTAGAAGGCCTTTTACCGACCATTAATTTTCATTAGGCAAAGACGATGTTCAGCAAACTGTTGGAACGAATAACCCCAAGTGCATTTAAGCGCAAGCTCGTGATGTCCCTATCACTGGTTGCGACTGCTGCGGTGCTGACAAGCTGTCAATCTGGGGTCAATAATTTTGGTTTAAATCAAGACACAACAACGACAGAAATTGAGCAAGTCGGAACGCTTCCTGTAAAAACAGGAACAGCTGTAGGCGAAGTACTAGGATTTGGACCGGCAAGGATTGCATTTCTTGTTCCACGCACGGCACCAGGAAATGGTGCAGCCGTTGCCAAGCAACTACGCAATGCAGCTGAACTTGCGATTGAAGATTTAGGTTCCAATGTGATGGAGCTTGTCATCAAAGATACAGGCGGAACACCTGCAGGTGCCATTACCGCAACTGAAGAAGCGATCAATGAAGGGTCATCTGTTATTCTTGGCCCAGTGTTTTCAAGTTCAGTAACATCTGCGCGTTCGGTTATCCCGCAGAGCAATCGTCCCTTGATCGGTTTTTCATCAGACCCAACAGCCGCAGGACCGGGTGGTTATCTTATTTCATTTCTGCCTGATCAGCTAATCGGCAAATCTATTGATTTTGCCTTGTCACAAGGTCGGCGTAGCTTTGCAGCAATCGTTCCCTCAGGTGCTTATGGATCGCTGGTAGAGCGAAAAATCCGTTCATCGTTGCAAACCCAAGGCGGCACATTGCTCGGTATAACAAAGTATCAATATAACAATGATTCCGTGCAGACAGCCATTTCGGATCTTGTAGACGCTGCCAAACAGGCAGACGTTATTTTTATTCCTGATGGCGGAAACTCACCTGTTGTGATTGCCCGCCAGCTCAAGCGCGCCGGTGTAGATCTTTCTCAAAAGCTGTTGATGGGAACCGGACAATGGCGTAATTCAAATCTGTCAGCTCCGGACCTTCAAGGTGCCATATTTGCAGATATGGACCAAACCCGATTTGAAGTGTTTAAGCAGCGCTATTCGCAACGTTTTGGCAGCGAACCAACTGTAAATGCTGCACTGGGATATGACGCAGTCTTGCTTGTTGGCGGATTATTACGTGAAAAACCAGGTCGCCAAATCACGCGAACTGAAATTGAACGTCGTCAGGGATTCATAGGTGCATCCGGAGTATTCAGGTTCTTAGCTGATGGTCGCAATGAGCGTGGCTTGGCAATATTCCGCGTTGAAAATGGTCAGGCCGTGACAATTCAACCTTCACCATCATCTTTCTAGAAACGGCAACTTACCGTTAGCAGCTAAATCCAATTGGATTATTGTTTAACAAAGTCCAGATAAGCTGGTGTGCGGCCTTCGCGGAATGCCTTCGCCTCATAACGAGTAGATGGCCATCCTTCCCAAGGTTTTGTCCAATCATCGGGGCCGTTTGCAACCCATGTAAAATCCGGATGCGCATTAATATGCTCAAGCGTCCAGTTCACATAAGTATCAATATCAGACGCAAAACAGAATTTTCCACCTGGTTTTAATACCCGTGAGAAACGGTCCAGATTGGTCATCGACACAAAGCGACGTTTCCAATGGCGACGTTTTGGCCAAGGGTCAGGATAGAGCAAATCAATGTGATCGATACAATTATCGGGCAACCAATCAAGCACCAAGGTCGCATCGTCATCATAAAGTCTTAGATTATCGATCGGGTCTTCATAAACTGAACGCGCAAGCTTTGCCATCGAGTTCACAAATGGCTCAACGCCGATAAAACAAATTTCGGGATGGTTACGTGCCCGATGTAATAAATGTTCACCACCACCAAAACCAATTTCTAGACGAACACTCTGTGCAGGAGAATTCCATAAATCCTTGAAATCTTCCGGCACGGGCTTGGTTAGGTCCAACTTTAATTTTGGCAGAACTTCGGCGAGCGCAACGTGATGGTTGCTTTTTAAATGCTTGCCTTTTCGGCGACCGAAAAAAGCTTCGGTCGCGCGTTCCGGGTGACGCTGGTCAGTCATGACTTATTAAAGTCCAATAATTACTTTGCAGCTTTTACTGCACTTTTCAACGCGGCGGTCAAATCAGTTCTCTCCCAAGAGAATGAGCCGTTGCGACCTGGTTTGCGACCAAAGTGACCATAAGCGGCAGATTGCGCATAAATTGGTTTGTTCAAATCAAGATGCTTGCGGATGCCAGTTGGTGAAAGATCCATCGTTTCACGGATGGCAGCTTCAACAGTTTCCTCGGAAACTTTCCCTGTTCCATGCAAGTCAACGTAGATAGACAAAGGCTGAGCAACACCAATAGCGTATGACAATTGAATTGTACATTTATCGGCAAGCTTTGCTGCAACGACGTTTTTCGCTAAATAGCGTGACGCATAGGCTGCAGAGCGGTCAACCTTCGTTGTGTCTTTTCCAGAAAATGCACCACCACCATGAGGGGCTGCGCCACCATATGTATCAACAATGATTTTGCGTCCTGTAAGACCTGCATCTCCATCTGGACCACCAATAACAAATTTACCAGTTGGGTTGATATACCAGTTACAATCATCTGCAATTGCCAAATCACCAAGCGCTTCACGAATATAAGGTTCGCAAACAGAACGTACTTTTTGTGAATCCCAGCTATCGTCAAGATGTTGCGTAGACAACACGATCGAAGTGACTTCAGACGGTTCGCCATCAACGTAACGCACAGTTACCTGGCTTTTGGCATCTGGTCCCAATTTTGCAGCATCGCCTTCTCCAGATTTACGTGCCGCAGCAAGGAGTTCCAAAATCTTATGAGAATAATAGATCGGTGCTGGCATAAGTGCATCAGTCTCGCGACATGCATAACCAAACATAATGCCCTGGTCGCCAGCGCCTTCTTCGCCCTGTTTGTCAGCAGCGTTATCAACGCCCTGTCCGATATCGGGTGATTGACCGTGGAGTAACACATCCACACGAGCTGTTTTCCAGTGAAAGCCATCTTGCTCATAACCAATATCGCGAATGGCACGGCGCGCTGCTGATCTGAAGCGTCCAGCGGCAACAACAGGTAAGCCGGCAGCATCGTGGACAATATTGCCTTGCTTGTCCTTTTTTAAAAGCGTTTCAGGCACGCGAACTTCACCAGCTATAACAACGCGATTTGTCGTTGTTAGAGTTTCGCAAGCTACTCGTACCTTATATGGGTCCATGCCAGTTTTTTTGGCTTCGCGATATACAAGATCAACGATCTCATCGGAAATACGGTCGCAGACTTTGTCTGGATGACCCTCTGATACTGACTCACTTGTAAATAGATAGTTCTGGCGTGCCATTTGCGTCCTCGTAAGGTAAAAATCCTGAAATGAAATTCACTCAAGCAGTTGCACTGAGATCGTTCCGACAAGAAAGTAATCTTTATTTAGAATAAAATCCCGACGTCGTTCTTTTACGGAAAGCAAGCTAATTATACAAGGACATAAATATATCTTGATATCTGCAAATGACAAAAAATTGCAGATTTGCGGCAATATTTTGCATTTTATACACAAAAACAAAAAATGCCCACAATCGCACATGCAATTGTGGGCACTCATTAGGCTTACATATTTGGTTATTCAGATGACGGTTCACCGCTTGATGCAAGAGCTTTCGTCAGGTCAATAATTTTTCTACGAACCTTGGGATCTTCAATTTTGATAAAGGCACGATTGAGTTGCAATCCTTCCGAAGATGATAAAAAGTCAACGACATAATTAGAGCTATTTGCTTCCGACATCCCACCTTGATCTGACGCCTGCTCACCTGGCGCATCTTCAAAGAAAAATGCCACCGGGACATTCAATACGGCTGAAATGTTTTGCAGTCGGCTTGCACCAACACGGTTTGTGCCTTTTTCGTATTTTTGAATCTGTTGGAAGGTTATGCCTAAAGCTTCACCGAGTTTTTCTTGGCTCATGCTCAACATAGTTCTCCGCAAGCGTATCCGACTACCAACATGCACATCAATAGGATTTGGCTTCTTCTTGTTAACTGACATTATTGGTTCCCTACATATTGTAACAGTTGTCGTTTGCGGGTCAGATAGATGTAATCTGGCATTTCAAATCATACAGATCAATCTTTTCGCGCATAGTCGGTCTCTATCTACTTATAACTTGATCACATTTGAATAATCAAATGTGTAAATTTTAAGGTAAATGCCAGTTAATTTTTGATCGCATGAAGGCGAAAACAAGTAAAAGCAGTTGCAAAAAACACGAAAAGGAGCACAAGAAAGACTAAATTGCGTTGCGCTTGGCCGAATACGTCTGAACGTTTGCCAGGCAAAACAACATCCAGTTTTCCCACAAAATTGAGCGCCAAACCGTCGGTGATTCGTCCTCTTGCGTCAGTGACCACTGAAATACCGTTATTGCCAGACCGAATCAACGGAAGGCCCGTTTCAACAGATCGCAACTGAGCTTGCCTTAAATGTTGATAAGGGCCAGGTGTGTCGCCATACCAAGCATCATTGGTCAAATTGATCAAGGCATCGAGCGTTTGACCATCTGTATCAGCATATTTTGGAAAAATGGCTTCGTAACAAATTAGCGGGAGCAATTTCAGATTATTGCCAAGTTCAAGGACCCGTTGCTTCGTTGCCGCTGTAAATCCACCAAAAGTTTCAGCAATCGGTGTTAAACCAATCCTGCGCAGGATATTTTCAAATGGCAGATATTCTCCAAAGGGTACTAAATGATGTTTGTCTGCAGATCCGATGATTTGTCCCTCATCATTAATGACGTAAATGGTGTTGTAGAATTTGTCGGCCTCTCCACTTGCACTTTCTTCCAACCTGATAGCACCGGTTATCAATGTCTGACCGATCTTCAAAGTATCAGCGATTTGGGCGAGCGCATTTGGTGTTTTCGTTAGGATATAGGGAACAGATGTTTCTGGCCAAATGATCACCGAAGGACGCACCTGACCCTCCTCAGGTGGGACAGCGGACAAATCCAAAAATATCTTGAATATTTCCGCACGCTTTTCATCGTCCCATTTTTCTTTTTGATCAATAGAAGGCTGCACAATGCGTAAGACATGAGTTGAGTTTTCAGGAACACCTTGGTTCAGCGCAAAAAAGCCATAACCAATATGAACCCCGGCCATTATTACGGCAATGACCATTCCAGATTTGAAACCATGTTTTGTGGCAAGAAGCGCCGGAACGGATGCAATAAAAACGGTTACCATGCTCATGCCAAAAATTCCGATAATTTCGGAGGATTGCATGGCAACCGGCACGGGCATCCCTGCATATCCGATTGTGTTCCATGGAAAACCTGTAAATACAGTCGCGCGCAAATATTCTAAAGCGCCAAAGCTCGCACTTAATGAAAAAATACGTCCAATGCTATTGTCCCAAAAGGTTCGAGCTAACACAACGGCTAGTCCATAAAAAACCGCCAATAATGCTGGTAATCCAAATACCGCAAGCGGTAATGCCCAATAGGCCTCAACCCCGCTGGTCAACACAGCGTTTCCTAGCCACCAAAGTCCAGATGAGAAATAGCCAAAACCGAAACTCCAGCCAGTCATGAAGGCTGGCATGCGGGCTGCTATAAATCCCTTGTCGGGCTGTTTGCTGGCACCGTCAATCAGCCAAACAAAAATTGGAAATGAGATAAATAATACTGCAAAAAAATCAAATGGTGGCAGTGCGAAATTTGCCAAAGCACCAGCCAAAAATGCAACAATGAAGCGTTTAAAGCCCCATGAAAGCATGATATCGCCAGAGATTTTTTCCAACATTTAAGCGTTTTCCAACCTTGGTTGCAAATTCGGCAACAGGCATTCTTCCTGTTGATCAAAGCGAATTTGCGAATCAGTCAAAGATCTTAATATGTTGGTGTACAATTACAGTTGCAATTAACTCAAGCAACTAATTGATCATTCACTAGTACTTTCAGGCTTTTCGTCGCTTTCTGCAGTAACTTTACCCATCCGTCGTCGTGCATTGGCCTTTAGACGCAGTATTCTCACCCGCTTAATGCGTCGCGCATCAGAATCCGTTATGTGAAATTCGTAGCCTTGAACCATGCGAACCACTTCGCCGCGCACAGGCACACGACCCAATCTAGCAAACACAAGACCGCCGATTGTATCGACATCGTCAGTATTTTCGCTTTTGGAGAAATCAATTCCCAAAATCTCTGATAACTCTTCTAAGCTTGCTTTGGCTTCTGCCTGCCAAATACCCTCACTGACTTCGGTAATCAGCGGTCCATCAATATCGTCGTGTTCATCTTCAATATCACCGACAACGATCTCAACAATATCCTCTAAAGAGACAAGCCCATCTGTCCCGCCATATTCATCAATCACAAGTGCCATCTGAGTTCGCGTTGCTTGCATTCTTTTAAGTAAATCGGATGCGAGCATAGATGCAGGCACAAACAAAACACTACGCATAATATTCGCGTCATGAAGCGTCTTATCCAGCTTGATCTTCGTGAAATCGAGTGGTTTTGGCGGTGTCTTAGAATTTGGGGACTTTGACGTACTGCGACGGCCATTTCGAGCTTGTCGGGTGTAATAGGCCAACAAATCTCGAATATGCACCATGCCTTTTGGATCATCGAGATTGTCGACAAAGACAGGCATACGTGAATGGCCTGAATTTTCAAAAACGGTCGTGAGATCTCCGAGTGAAATTGAGCGGTCCACGGCGATAATATCCGCGCGAGGCACCATCACGTCTTCAACGCGGACTTCGCGCATAAGCAAAATATTATCGAGCATTGCGCGCTCGTCAGCAGAAAACCCTGAATCGATATGATCGCCGTTTTTCAATGCCTCACTGAAATCTTCACGGATGCTCATGCCTTCAGCAGAAGGAAAAAGCGCACGTTTTAGTCGGTGCCATACACCAAATGTCGATTTTCGTTTTGTTGGGGTGTGTATCGATCCGTCCGGACTGTCGCCGTCGTCGTTTTGATCTTCGCTTAGATCAGAAGCTGAATTTAAAGTGTCAGCTTGTGCAATTTTCTCGTTCATTGTCTCTTCAGTTTAATGGCCCCAAAAATAAGGGCAGTCGAACTTTAATTCTCATAAGGGTCAGATAGGCCTATTGATGTTAAAATTCCAGTCTCAATACGCTCCATTTGTTCCGCATCTGTGTCATTTATATGATCATAACCCAAAAGATGCAAAAATCCATGAATAAACAGGTGTGTGAAGTGTTCTTCAAAACTCTTGGTTAATTCTTCGGATTCTCGCAAAATCGTTTCATACGCGAAAATTATGTCGCCCAGAAGTGGTAAAGGCGTGTCGCCAACGCTTAAATCTTTCGTTGGAAAAGATAAAACATTGGTGGCTTTGTCCTGTTTTCGCCATTCAGAATTGATCTCTTTTATAGACGCGTCATCGGTGAGTAGAACCGACAATTCCATGGGTATTTGAGGAAAGATAATGCTTTCATATTCCTCAAGCCAAGCAATCACAGTGTGAGATGTGTTTTGCGTTAAAAGCTCAAAAGCCTCGATATCCTCCCATCTATTGCTATCAACGGCAATCTCAATGGAAATCTCTGCGCTCTTATTCGGCATTAGGCTCAGACGAGTTATCATCCGCTGTTTTACCAGCTTTGGCGTGTTTTTTATCGTAAGCTGTGACGATTTTCTGCACCAAGTGATGTCTAACCACATCCACATCACGGAAGCGGCAGGTCACAATTCCTTCAATGCCCCGCAAAACATCCAGTGCCTCAATCAGTCCCGATTTTGTGCCACCTGGAAGATCGATCTGGCTCGGATCACCGGTAATAATCATCCGAGCATTCTCACCCAATCGCGTCAGGAACATCTTCATCTGCATGGGAGTGGTGTTTTGCGCTTCATCCAAAATAACCGCAGCATTTGTTAGTGTTCGCCCGCGCATAAATGCAAGAGGTGCGATTTCAATCACACCAGCTGTTAGCGCGCGCTCAACTTTATCGCCCGGGATCATGTCGTAAAGCGCATCATAAAGCGGACGCAAATATGGATCGACTTTTTCCTTCATATCACCTGGTAAGAAACCCAGACGTTCACCAGCTTCAACAGCAGGCCGCGATAAGATGATACGTTCGATCTGACCACGCTCTAAAAGCTGTGCGGCGTAAGCGACAGCCAGATAGGTTTTACCAGTGCCAGCAGGACCAACACCAAACACCAATTCTGCACGTTCCATCGCTCGGATATAGGCATCTTGCGTGGGTGTACGGGCTAAAATTGTCTTTTTATGGGTAGAAATTTGCGCCATGGCTAACTTAGCGCTGTTATCCATGGTCGGCAGTGAAAGTTGATCATCGGCGGCAACCGCCATGCGGATCGCACCATCGACATCTGAATTTTCGATCAATTCACCTTTCATCAACCGCTCATACAGCGAATCCAATGCGCGCCGTGCTTGATTGGTTTCAAGTGCAGGACCATTGAGCACCACATTATTTCCACGCGCATGGGCATCAATACCAAGCTTTTGCTCGAGCAGAGCAAGATGTTGGTCAAATTGGCCAAATAGCATGGTCGCGAGGCGATTATTATCGAAGGTGAGTTCAACTTGTGTTGTATCGGATGCACCTGCATCTTCTACATTACTGTTATCAAAAGGCATTTGCCGACTTGTCAAATTCTATAAACTCCAAAACGGTTTTATATCACATCCGCCATTAAGCTGTAAGGGGCGGCTTTAGTGATTCGCACCCTTAGAGTATCACCTATTTTCGCATCTTTTGCGTCAATAATTACAGATTGTAGCCAAGGAGAGCGCCCAATAAGTTGACCAGGCTTTCGGCCAGGCTTTTCAAGAAGGATATCCATCTCCTTGCCGACGCAGGTTTCCGCAAACTCATATTGCTGTTCCGACAGCAATGCTTGCAGGCGTTTTAAGCGGTCCGCTTTGACATCTTCCGGCACGTGATCTTTAAAATCAGCCCCAGGTGTGCCCGGACGTGGTGAATATTTAAATGAATAGGCTTGCGCATATTTAACCTGACGGATCAGATCGAGCGTATCTTCAAAATCGTCTTCGGTTTCGCCAGGGAATCCGACGATGAAATCTCCAGAAATCGCCAAATCGGGGCGACCTTCGCGAATCCGCGCAATCAATTTGATATATTCATCGCGCGTGTGACGTCTGTTCATCGCCTTTAAAATCTTGTCTGACCCAGCTTGCACCGGCAGATGCAGATAAGGCATGAGCTTATCAAGATCACGATGGGCATTGATCAGCGCACTATCCATGTCACGCGGGTGGCTTGTCGTATATCGCAACCGTTCAATGCCTTCCATGTCAGAAAGTCGATGAAGCAGTTCACCCAAACCCCATTCACGGCCGTCATCACCTTTGCCGTGCCAAGCATTTACGTTCTGGCCCAGCAGTGTGATTTCGCGCACGCCGGCATCAACCAGATCTTGCGCTTCAGAGAGTAATTGCGAAACAGGGCGAGAAATTTCAGCGCCGCGTGTATAGGGAACAACGCAGAAGGTGCAGAATTTATCGCAACCTTCTTGTACCGTAAGAAACGCTGTTACGCCGCGCGAGCGAATTTGCTTCTTTTCTGCTTTCGGCAAATGCTCAAATTTATCGTCTTCTGTGAATTCAGTTTCAACAACACGTTCACCTTTACGCGCGCGTCCAAGGGCATCGGGCAATTGGTGATAGGTGGCAGGGCCAATGACCATATTAACAACCGGCGAGCGCTTGATAATCTCTTCACCTTCCGCCTGCGCGACACAGCCAGCAACGGCGACCATCAGATCAGAACCGCCTTCATCCATGCGCTTCTTTTTCATCTGGTTTAATCGGCCTAAATCTGAATAGACTTTTTCGGCGGCTTTTTCGCGAATATGACAGGTATTTAAAAGCACAAGATCAGCGTCTTCCGGCGTATCAGTAGGCGTATAGCCATCTTTTGCCAATGCATCGCTCATGCGCTCGCTGTCATACACATTCATCTGGCAGCCAAAGGTCTTGATAAAGACTTTTTGGCCTTCTGCCGGTTTAGCTTTTTCGCCTGATGTAGCGGCTTGATCAGCGGTTATATTTTGTTCAATCTTGCTCATGAGGCCTATTTAAACCTATTAACGCGAGATGCAAATAGTTTGATGACCAGTGCGACCTTTAATTTTGCGCCAAAATCTAGCGAAGTGATCGATTAAGGCTCTCGCGAATAGCATCTTCGCTGAGTTTAGCAATTTCAGAGCGCTTCATATTATCGTCAAAGACAATCGGATCGCCATAGGTGATTTCAACCCCCATCGATCCACCAATGAGCACTTGAAATAGATGCGGTAATAAACCCACATCACCAGGCCATGCCGCAAGATCACGCCCACCACGCCCTAAAGGAATACCATGGGCGGAAACATAAGCGACAGAAACGGGTTGAATGATTAATTCGTGATTGGGTAAATCGATCTGTGCGCGTTGCACGGCTCCAAACAACGCTGATTTAAACGGCATGACGAAATTACCATCTGATGTCGTGCCTTCAGGAAACAGCACCACGATATCACCATTTTTCATGCGGTCCGCAATGGCAGAAACTTGATCGCCAGTAGAAAGACGACGATTGCGATCGATAAAGATGGTGTGTTGGAGTTTGGCCAATGTGCCAAAAATCGGCCAGTCCCGAACTTCAGATTTTGCGATAAACACCACAGGCGCCGAAGAGCCCAACGTGACGATGTCCAGCCATGATGAGTGATTGGCAACAAGCATAAGCGGGCGCTGTTTTGAAATCTTTCCGCGATATTTAATCTTAATTCCCAATGCCCATCGTGCGATGAGATGCCAAATACGTGGCGTTATCCGCGAGACCTGATCTTTGTAAACAAGCGCAACGAGGTGAAATGGCAGCAACACAAACGTGGTGATGATAAGAATGATCAAAACCCATAATATGCGAAGAGCTGCGCGCATTTAGGTATCCTTCTTAATTGGAATACCGTAGAGCTCTAGCCGATGGTCAACAAGTTTGAAACCGTGCTCCTTTGCAATCCGCTCCTGCAAAGCTTCAATTTCTGGCGAATTAAACTCGATAATCGTACCTGTTTTAAGATCAATCAAATGATCATGATGTTCATCAGGTACGCTTTCATAACGTGAACGCCCATCGCGGAAATCATGACGTTCGATAATGCCGAGTTCTTCGAACAAATTGACAGTTCGATAGACGGTCGAGATCGAAATTTTTGGGTCAATTTCAACGGATCTGCGGTGCAGCTCGTCAGCATCGGGATGGTCTTCTGAAGCCTCTAAGACACGCGCTATGACGCGACGTTGTTCGGTCATACGAAGACCAGCATCGGCACATCTTTCTTCAAGAGATTTTTCCGCATCCATCTCGGCTTACTCCAATTCATTGCCTCGCAAGGCTAAAACCCAGCAAGAAAAGATACCTATGCTTTAGTGCAGCTTTAATTCTAAAACAAGCGCATTGCTACGAGTTTCACCACCATTGTCATAATAAGCGTGGCGCTTGCCAACGGTTTGAAATCCGATTTTTTGGTAGAGCCGAACGGCCGGAATATTGTTTTCATCAACTTCAAGAAACATCTTTTGCGCACCGCGCTGGCTTGCTTCGCCAATCGCAGCTTGCATCAAACGCCAACCAATTCCTTTTTTCTGAAGATTGGCATCTGTGCCAATGGATAATATTTCCGCTTCATCGGCGACCACGCGAGATAAAACAAAGCCGTGTAGGTTTTTATTGTCTATCGGTCGGGCATAAAAACCGAACACACTATTTTGTGCCAATAAAGATGCGCATTCAGCTTCATCCCAACCGCGTTTGAACAATAAAGAATGCAGTTCTGCGACGGAATATGATTGCTCATTTTCCAGTTTCAGAACCTCAAGTTCCGGTTTTGACGAAAATAAATTTCCAAGTGGCACGTTCGATAAACCCAAGACTGTTATGCGCGAGACAGCGCAAAATTCTCATTTGGTTTTGCATCCGCTTGCCGCAAATATTGTGGTCGCGGCGCCAGGACCTTTCCATCTTGTAGCTGATTCAGGGCCAATTTTGCAACTATCTCAATCTCAGGATATGCATTGGTATGCATCAATTCCAACGCAGATAAACCATCTTCGGCAAGGTCCTTAACGGGGAAGATCCCATTGCCGCAAATGACATATTTCTTTGAGGAAACAACCTTAAGCGCATCTTCATATGACATAGCTTTGGGCGCAATGAGAACTGCGCCGCTTGGGCTTGCAGCAGATAAGTAAACTTCACCCCGCCGCGCATCAAGCAGAGAAAGCGTGTCTTTTTCCGTTTCTGACGATACACCAAAGGCCATCGCCTGTAGGCTGCTCACACCGGTGACCGGAATATCAAGAGCAAGCGCAAGTGCGCGACAATAGGAAATCCCAACACGAATACCTGCAAAGGAACCCGGTCCGATGGTAACAGCTATATGGGTGATTTGTTCAAAAGAAAACGCGGCCTTTTCCAAAACCTCGCTCACGACCGCCGGTAAATGTTCTGCGTGGCCGCGACCAATGTTTTTTGAAACGCTCGCGGTTGCTTGACCGAGCTCGCCGTCATAAAGGCAGGCAGCACACATGGGGCCGGCGGTATCAACGGCGAGAATGATCACGTTAATTCAGATTAAACAGCTTCGACTTCTTCAACTTCAGGAATGAAGTGACGAAGCAGATTTTGAATGCCGTGTTTAAGCGTTGCGGTTGATGATGGACAACCCGCACATGCGCCTTTCATATGCAAGAAAACCTTGCCTTCTTTATAGCCATGAAAAGTGATGTCGCCACCATCTTGCGCAACAGCAGGACGAACGCGAGTTTCCAATAACTCTTTAATAGTTGATACGATATTTGCATCCGCTTCATCGTAAAACTCTTCAGAACTATCGGCTGAAACACCGTCCTGACTTGCGGTCATAACAGGTGCACCAGACATGAAATATTCCATGATGGTTGCCAAAATGGATGGCTTTAGATGCTGCCAATCCAAGCTGTCATCTTTGGTGATTGTGATAAAATCATAGCCATAGAACACGCCTGTCACACCTGAGACCCCAAACAGCTTCTCCGCCAGTGGCGAAGCGCCATTGACACTATCCACCGAAGGAAAATCAGCCGTGCCAGCTTCAATCACCACTTTACCTGGAAGGAACTTTAGTGTGGCAGGATTTGGCGTTGTCTCAGTTTGAATGAACATTTCGTTCTCCATCAGCGCTAAATTAAACGCATATGATTATCTAGTTTAGAATCTTTCCAAACAAGATAATCTTTATTCATTGATCTTTCAAGTCGCGAACCCGGATAATTAATGCGGATAATTATCTCAAGAACCCGATGATATCTTTCACGCCATTCATGGTTTTTTCAGCAATTGCACCCGCGCGTTCAGATCCATCTTTTAAGATCGCATCGATATGATCAGGATCATCCATCAATTTCCGCATTTCTGCATTGATCGGCGCTAATGTATCAATCGCAACTTCCGTCAGAGCTGGCTTGAACTCAGAAAACGCTTTGCCACCATAGTCCGCTAAAACATCTGCCTTGGATTTATTGGTCAATGCGGCAAATATCCCAACTAGATTGTCCGCTTCTGCACGACCTTCAAGTCCGGCCACTTCAGATGGTAGCGGCTCTGGATCAGTTTTTGCTTTGCGGATTTTTTTGACAATCAGCTCTTCATCATCGGTCATGTTAATCCGTGACAGATCTGATGGATCAGATTTGGACATCTTTTTTGTCCCGTCTCGCAAGCTCATCACGCGCGGTGCAGGACCGTCAATCAATGGCTCAGTGATCGGGAAAAATGCATTGACCGCTTTGTCACCATAAACGGCATCCAGACCGAGGCCGCTTTCGCCAATGCGCTCAGAGAAATCGATGTTGAACTTCTGTGCAATATCGCGAGCAAGTTCCAGATGTTGTTTTTGGTCATCACCTACAGGCACATGTGTGGCGCGATAAAGAAGAATATCTGCTGCCATCAAGCTTGGATAAGCCATCAAACCCAAAGAAGCGTTGTCACGGTTTTTACCAGCTTTATCCTTAAACTGGGTCATCCGGTTCATCCAACCAATACGCGCCACACAGTTAAACACCCATGCAAGTTCTGCATGTTGCGGCACAGCTGATTGATTAAACACAATGTGCTTTGTTGGATCGATACCTGATGCAATAAATGCAGCTGCAATCGAACGTGTTTGATTGCGTAGATCCTCATGCACCAAATTGGCAGTAATCGCGTGCAAATCCACAATGCAATAAATGCAATTATGGCTGTCTTGTAGTGCGACAAATTTTTGGATGGCTCCGAGATAATTTCCCAAGGTGAGGGCGCCTGTTGGCTGAACACCTGAAAATACCAGTTCTTCGAATTTTGACATCTTGTCTCCTGTCAGACTTGTGGAGGGCCTGAATAATTATTGTTTCGGATCGGCGTTATGATGAGCTTAGCTGCATGCGTCAAGTAAATTCGAGAACAGAGCGCATATTCAACGCGCTATCGCTTCAACATTTTCTTGATATCTTGCGGCGAATATCCTGAGAAGAGAAGGATGATCGCAAAGTAACAGACAGCTGCAATCGCGATCACTCCTAAAAGGCTAAGCATCTGAACAAAAAATCCGGCATCGATCAGAAGGTTTGAAAACCAAAGATCAGCAAGATAAAGCACAACTCCCATTACGGCAGAAGCAGCAATGATTGTGACCACGCGGCGCATTGTTCCGCTTGCGATGACAAAATGTTTTTGTTGCATAAGCGGCACCATCAACATGATGGCATTCACCCAACCTGAAATAGCGGTTGCCACGGCAATGCCGAGCACACCATAGGTCGGGAACAGCAAGAGACTGCCAATGATATTCGCCGCAACACTTGCCGCAGAACACCACATAGGCCACCGCATATTTTCGCGCACATAAAATGATGGAGTAAACACTTTGCTGATCACAAAAGCTGGCAGACCAATGACAAAAATTGCCAAAACCGCTGAGGTGATGTCCGTTGCGACACGGTCAAATGCGCCGCGCTCGAATAACAAAATGATAATTGGCTTTGCCAAAAGCCCCAGCCCAACAGCAGAGGGTAGGGTGAGCAAAAGTGCAAATTCAAGGCTCTTATTCTGAAGTGCCATGACTTCTGTTTTTTGATCCGCTTTGAGCGCGCGAGATAATTCTGGCAATAACACAACACCAATGGCTATACCGATAACGCCGAGCGGCAATTGCATCAAACGGTCGGCATAATTGATGATCGCGATCGCCCCGTCTTGCGCAGATGCAATGATTTGGCCAACGATGAGGTTGATCTGGGTAATGCCGCCGGTAATCGCAGCGGGTAGCGCCAGCCATAACAAACGTTTCACCGATGGCGTTAGTTTTGGCGTTTGCCATTTGGGAACAAAGCCCTCGCGACGCGTTGCCCAAAGCAAAAGGCCAAATTGCAAGACACCTGAAATGGTGACAGATATCGCCAGCAAGATACCGATCTGATTGGCGTCATAGTTTAATATTGCTGAGGCTGAAAGCGCGAGGATAAGGACCACATTTAACAATACCGGTGCCAATGCGGCCAGGAAATATTTTCGCAGCGAATTGAGAATACCGGCCAACATGGCAACTAAGCTCATGGCCACTAGATAAGGGAACATAATTCTTGTTAAGAGAATTGTCAGTTCAAACTTATCTGGATTGGTAACAAATTTTGGCGCCACAACCGTACCGACAAGCCAAGGCATAAAGGCGATGGCCAGCGTTGAAATAATAAGCAGAATAACCAGAAGAACGGAGAAAACTTCGGCGGCAAATTGTTTAGCCGATGTTTCACTTTCTTCTAAGCGTTTGGCAAAAAGTGGAATAAAGGCGGCATTAAATGCGCCCTCGGCAAAGAGCCTGCGAAACAGATTAGGAAAACGCAGTGCCGCATAAAAAGCATCCGCAACTGGCCCTGTTCCTAAAAGTGCAGCGATCATCATTTCCCGGACAAAACCGAGAATACGGCTGGCCATGGTGGCACCGCCCACGCTCGCAAACTTTTTTACCAGTGCCATATGTTTAAACCGTCTCTTCCGTTGTGTTTGTGCGATATCTTGGTATGCCCGATGTGTTGGTTTTCACCTGACCGCTTTGCAATACGTCTTTAAGATATTCCACAATTCGAGCCTGACGCGTTGCGCTGGTAATTTTGTGGCCCACCAAATCGCAGACATAAAATGTGTCAACAACCTTTTCACCAAATGTGGTGATATGCGCGGAAGCAATGTTAAGCGATAATTCAGCCAAAGCCTGTGTGATATCCGACAAGACACCTGGTCGATCCAAGCACTCAATTTCGATAAGTGAGAATTGCTCAGAGAGATTGTTACTAATGGTAACTTCTGGTGCAATGGCAAAGGCTTTCCGGCTTTGGCGAATGCGTTTGCGCGCAATCACATCTGGTAGTCTCGCCTTGCCTGCCAACACATCTTCAATCAGTTTGCCAATGGTTGCACCGCGTCTAAGTTCATCTTCGTCATTATCAAATTCGCGGTTGATCATAATCGTATCAAGCGCGCGTCCATCACTTGTCGTAAAGACTTGCGCATCAGCGATATTTGCCCCGGCGGCAGCACAGGCGCCTGCGACTACGCTCAAAAGGCGCGGATGATCGGGTGCTAAGATGGTGATCTCAGTGATTTCGTGGAACGCATGGGTGCGCACCATATGGGTGAGCTGCAGCCCTTTTTTATCTGCCTCTAAGATCATATCCGCGTGGCGAATTTGATCTTCAAGCGGAACAGTTAAGAAATAAGGCTCATATTGCAATGTCAGATAGCGATCGCGATCAGCTTTCTTCCAGTCACTCAAAGCCTCTTCAAGTTCTTTACGCGCAATTTCAACACGAGATGTGCGCGAAGCTTCTGAGAAGCCGCTGGAGAGCAAGATCTCAGTTTCATAGTAAAGCGTTCGGAGCAATTGACCTTTCCAACCGTTCCAAACACCCGGGCCCACAGCTGAAATATCACAAACAGTCAGAACCAATAGCATTTGCAGACGCGTGAGGGATTGGGTACATTTTGCAAAATCTTGAATGGTCTTTTTATCATTGAGATCGCGTGATTGTGCCACTGTCGACATGGTCAAATGTTCTTCGATCAACCACATCACAAGCCGGGTCTGTGCATTGGAAAGACCAAGGCGCGGGCAAAGTTTTTCTGCAACTTTTGCGCCCGCAATAGAGTGATCTTCCGGACGCCCTTTGGCAATGTCATGAATGAATATTGCAACGTAAAGCGCTTCGCGGTCAGCAATTTTTGGCAGGATTTTATTCGCAAGCGGGTGTTCGACTTCCAAAATACCTTTTTCGATATTGCTCAAAATACCAACGGATCTGATCAGATGCTCATCGACGGTAAAGTGGTGATACATATTAAACTGCATCATCGAAACAATCTTACCAAATTC
>JAHDFS010000027.1:0-6966 GCA_020628035.1 Rhizobiaceae bacterium | reverse complement strand
AAGAAATAGTGCTTCATGAAACGTTCAACGGCAGAAAGGCCCGGATGCGCGTGGTAATCAAGCGCAGTGGCAATCTCGCGCTGAATATCAAAAGACAAACGCTCTTCAGCTTTGCCGGTCACATAATGCATGTGGCAACGCACAGCCCATAAAAAATCTTCTGCCTTTTTTAGACCGTTATATTCTTTGCGGGAAAACACACCGAGTTTGATCAGGTCTTTGTCACGATCAACGCGGTAGTAATATTTTGAGATCCAAAACAAAGTATGCAGATCACGCAGACCGCCTTTGCCCTCTTTCACATTGGGCTCGACCAGATAGGCGGTGTCACCAGATTTAACATGGCGCTGATCACGTTCATCAAGCTTTGCTGTGATAAATTCGGTACCGGTATTTTTCACAACTTCCTTGCCGAAGCGATCAACCAATTCTTCACCTAAACTCTTAGAGCCGCAAATATATCGCGCTTCCAAAATTGATGTGCGAATGGTCATATCGTTTTTCGAAAGACGAACACATTCATCAATATTACGAGTGGCATGGCCGACCTTTTGGCGCAGATCCCATAGAATATATAAAATCCATTCGACCACTTGTTCGGTCCAGGGATTGGCTTTGTAAGGCAAAATAAACAGCAGATCGATGTCTGAGCCTGGGGCAAGTGTTGCGCGGCCATAACCGCCCACTGCCATCACGGTCAACTCTTCACCTTTAGATGGGTTCTCAACGCGATAAACATATTGCGTGACAAATCTGAACAGGCCAGTGATGATTTGATCTTCCAGATAAGATATCCGATTGGCGCAGGCCACACCGCCACCATCTTCAAGGAGCATGTCATGGGCTGATTTTCGCCCTTCTTCATTTACGGATTTACAAAGTGCCAGAACTTCCATTCTAGCCTTATCACTTTCGCCGCCATGTTCTTTTGCAATTTGATCCAGCTTTTGCTGAAATGTGTTTACATCTATGATTTCATCAAAACGTTTTGATGATAGATTTGTTTTTGTCATCTTTATTCCTGTAGATGAAGGCCGTTGAAACCGCTTATGCCCTTTTTACCGGTTCGGTACAAGTTTCTAACGCTTGAAGATCAGCCATCAACATCATACATAGCAGTCTAACTTGAAATGCGGGGTTTTTTATGATCATCCAAGCGGCAAAATTAGCCTTTGAAAATATGTTTGCACCGAGGTCTCGGACACTTTTGTTTAAAATTTTGGGTGCAACAATCCTGTTCCTCATTGGCATATGGTTTGGGTTTCAAAATGTTATCGCCGATTATCTCATGCCAGCATTGGGCGGTTATGTCCCCGAACTGCCGGGGTGGCTGGCTTGGCTATCCACTGTTTTCGTCATATTTGCTGCCATTGGATCTGCGCTCGCACTTGCATTGTTGATTTCCCCTATCACGGCATTGATTGCTGGTTTCTTTATCGATGCGATCGCGCAAGATATTGAGCAAAAGCATTTTCCAAATGATCCTCCCGGCAAAGACATGGGATTGGGCGAATCTATATCGCATTCGGTCAAATTTTTGTTGATCGTCTTGCTAGGTAATATGTTTGCGCTGCTGCTGCTGCTTGTGCCAGGGGTCAATCTGATTGCGTTTTTCTTGGTCAATGGATATTTGCTTGGCCGCGAATATTTCGAGTTTGCAGCTTTACGCCATCATAGCCTCCAAGAAGCAAAACAGCTTCGATCCCGCCACAGCACAACAATTTTCTTTGCAGGATTGGTCATTGCAGGCTTCTTATCTGTGCCGCTATTAAACTTCCTGACACCATTTTTTGCAGCTGGCATGATGGTTTATCTATATAAAATGATCATGGCAAAACCAGCTTATGCTGGGCGATGATCTGTTAAGTAGCGTTAAAATGGTTGAGCGGGCAGCTCAACCAGTGCCGCAGGAATATCGCAGGTCTTTTCTTTAGATTTGCAGATATCGGCGATCACGCATTTATCGCATTCTGGTTTGCGAGCTTTGCAGCAATAGCGTCCGTGTAGAATAAGCCAATGATGGGCATGATAAAGATATTCTTCTGGAATACGCTTCATCAGGATATCTTCAACATCATCTGGGGTTTTACCCGGCGCTAAGCGCAAGCGATTTCCGATGCGAAAGACATGCGTATCAACCGCCATGGTTGGAATACCAAATGCCATGGATTGGACAACATTTGCTGTTTTGCGACCAACTCCCGGTAGGGTAATCAGCTCTTCGCGCGTTTCTGGAACAACACCATCAAAATCATCGATCAGCTTCTGACTGAGTGCGATCACATTTTTTGCCTTGTTGCGATAAAGCCCGATGGTTTTGATATATTCGCGAACTTTTTCTTCGCCGAGATCCAACATTTTCTGCGGTGTATCTGCAATGGCAAATAGGGCGCGCGTGGCTTTGTTCACACCAGCGTCTGTTGCCTGCGCTGAAAGTGCGACTGCGACCACCAAGGTAAAGGGATTTACATGTTCAAGCTCGCCTTTAGGTTCAGGGCGCTGAATAGAAAATCTGCGAAACATCTCTTTGATCTCTTCTTTCGTATAAGGAGATCGAGGCATGGGTTTTCGTTTCACGCTCGGTTTTGTGCCGGACTTGGAACTGACACTCTTTGCCGCAGGTTTGTTTTTGGTCTTTGGTTTAGTCATAAATTACCTATACTTGCCAACAAGCTATAAAGGCAATGCGACATGAATGAGAAACCGATTTTTGAAGCATTTTTAACACCTCATCGCTCCCTCGAGCGGAGGGGCTTTACGGTTTTTGCGATCATTGTTGGATCGCTTCTCATGGCTCATATTGTGATTTTCCTGATCGCAAAAGCCTGGCCAGTCGCCATGTTTTTAGGTGCGGATCTCATTTTGATATTTGGTGCGTTCTGGCTGAACTACAGAGCAGGCCGTGAGCGCGAAGAGATTGTGGTTTCCCGGCTTGAACTTAAAGTCAGCAAGGTCTCTCCATCCGGGCGTCGCAAAGAGCGGCTATTTAATCCCATCTGGACCAAATTCATGGTCGATCGGAAAGAAGATATTGGCATTACGGATATGAAATTGCGCTCTAAGGGGGATGACTTGCGTATCGGCTCATTCTTAAATCCAGATGATCGCGAAAGTTTTGCCCGCGCTTTTGGCGGCGCGTTGGCAACCGCAAAACGCCGTTAGTTCAGTTTTCCAATACAAAAACGAAACGTCCAGCAAGAATCGGGTGGTGATATGGGCAATTTTCATGTTTGATACCCATAATTTGAGACGATTATAGGGCTATCTGTCATGAATATGTCAGTCAAACCACAAGTGAACATCACCCCAAACGGGACCGACTATGAAGTTATCCGAAAGGTGATTGAACTGATATCAAAAGAATATCAGTCCCAACCCAGTCTTGAAACCATTTCTCATGAAGTGGGCTTGGAACAAACCAAGCTGCAAAAGCTTTTCACCCGCTGGGCAGGTTTGTCGCCAAAAGCCTTTCTGCAAGCGGTCACGATTGATCATGCCAAGAGGTTATTGGCAGAGGAAAACTTACCGCTTCTAGAAACAAGCTATGAGCTGGGATTATCAGGACCCAGCCGATTGCATGATTTATTCGTTACCCATGAAGCTATGTCACCTGGGGATTTTAAAACCGGTGGCGAAGCTTTAGAGATCAAATATGGATTTCATCAATGCCCGTTTGGTATCGCGCTGATCATGGCAACGGATCGCGGAATGGCCGGCCTTGCATTTTGTGACCCAGGCGAAGAAGTTGCCGCATTAGAAGATATGTCCAATCGCTGGAAACGTGCGAAATATGTGCAAGACCCAAGCGCGACGCAAAGCTATGCCGATCAAATATTTAATCCAGAAAAATGGCAACCAGAAAAGCCAATTCAACTGGTGCTGATCGGAACCGATTTTCAGGTGCAAGTGTGGCAAGCGCTTTTAGATATTCCAATTGGCAAAGCCACGACCTATTCAACCATTGCCAACAAAATTGGCCGGCCGAAAGCATCACGCGCTGTGGGTGCGGCGGTGGGCGCCAATCCGATATCTTTTGTAGTGCCCTGCCATCGCGCACTAGGAAAATCTGGCGCGCTGACAGGTTATCATTGGGGCATAACCCGCAAACGCGCCATGCTTGGCTGGGAATGCGGGATGCTTGAAGGTGAAGGTTAGTTCAAAAGACCCTAGTGAGCCTTTGACATATCTCCCAAAACTTCTTTTGATTTAACGCTTGAATCAGCATTAAGCGCATAAACCATGGGAACGCCAGTTGCTAGGTTCACGGACAAAATCTCGTCTTTGTTTAAACGATCCAAGATCATCACCAAAGCACGAAGAGAATTTCCATGGGCTGCCACAAGCACATTTTCACCTTTTAGAACACGCGGCAAAATATCAGTCATGAAATAAGGCCAAACGCGCGCTCCGGTGTCTTTCAAGCTTTCACCACCTGGCGGCGGCACATCATATGAACGGCGCCAGATGTGAACTTGTTCTTCACCCCATTTTTCGCGTGCATCATCTTTGTTCAATCCAGCCAAATCACCGTAATCGCGCTCATTTAGCGCTTGATCACGGATAATGTTGATATCTGTTTGGTCGATTTCGTCCAAGATAAAACCGAGTGTTTTCTGCGCGCGGGTTAATTCGGATGTGAAAGCAACATCATATTTAAGGCCATAATCTTTGAGCGCCTTGCCGCCTTCTTTTGCTTCCTGAACACCTTTTTCTGTCAGATCTGGATCTTTCCAGCCTGTGAAAAGATTTTTAAGGTTCCATTCGCTTTGTCCGTGGCGAACAAGTACAAGAGTTCCTGACATATTGCTTCCTTCTAATTTTGTGCGTGCGCTTAGGTTTTGGATAAACCAAGCACATCAAGCATTGAGTAATAACCTGGATTTTGTGATTTGGCCCATAAAGCTGCCTTGACAGCTCCGCGTGCAAATATGGATCGATCAAGAGCTGAATGGCTCAGCGTAATTTGTTCGCCTTCACCGGCAATGATGACTGAATGTTCACCCACAACAGATCCGCCGCGTAATGTGGCAAATCCAATTGTGCCGTCGCCGCGCGCACCTGTAACACCATCGCGAGAACGGACTGAATTGCTATGCAGATCAATCTCGCGGCCTTTGGCTGCAGCTTCGCCAAGTAGATAAGCAGTGCCCGATGGAGCGTCGACTTTGTGTTTGTGATGCATCTCCAAAATCTCAAGATCCCAATCATCACCACCAAGTGCTTTCGCAGCTTGTTCAACAAGAACGGATAGGAGATTAACACCAAGGCTCATATTGCCCGATTTGACGATCCGGCCGTTTGATCCCGCTTCAGCGATTTCAGCATCTTGTTCTTGGCTACAGCCTGTTGTGCCAATGACATGGATCAAGCCATGTTCAGCAGCGACTTTGGAAAAAGCTACACTTGTTTCAGGCGTTGTAAAATCGATAATCGCATCAGCACCTTGCAAGACGTCATCTTGATTATCAGTGATAATAACACCACTCGTGCCAACGCCCGCAAGTTCACCTGCATCACGGCCAATTGTATCGGCGCCTTTGCGCTCCAAAGCGCCAACAAGTTTAGCACCCGGCATTTCCTCAATAACACGAATAATCGCTTGTCCCATTCTGCCAGAAGCGCCTGCTACAACAATCATACAGAGGTTTTGTGAGCTCATATTACCCTTCCTCATTATCCCTTTTTTGCATCAACTTTGTTGGTGTTTGAATGGATGTTTTGCAATCGCGAATAAACGCCATCTGATTGGCCGGAAAGCTCAGCGTGAGACCCTTCTTCAACAACCTTACCTGCCTCCATCACCACAATCTTATCGGCCTTAGCAATGGTGGACAAACGATGGGCAATTACCAGCACAGTTCGACCTTTCATCGCCTTATCAAGCGCTTTTTGTACAGCCGCTTCTGATTCATTATCTAGCGCTGAAGTCGCTTCATCCAAAATCAAAATTGGCGCATTGCGCACAAGCGCACGTGCGATTGATAAACGCTGCCGCTGCCCGCCAGACAAAGTGATGCCATTTTCGCCAACCGGCGTGTCATAACCTTGTGGCTGCTCTAAGATGAAATCATGCGCATGCGCCAGCTTTGCCGCTTCTTCGATATCGGCGTCACTTGCCTCGGGCAATCCATAGCGAATGTTATCTCGAATGCTGCCTTCAAATAACCAGGGTTGTTGCGACACATAGGCTAAGTTCTTTCGCAGTGAAGATTTCGTCACATCCTCAATATTAATGCCATCAACGGTAATGCTGCCCGAGGTCGGATCATAAAAACGCGGAACCAACGAAATGATGGTGGACTTTCCGGCACCAGACGGCCCCACAATCGCAGTCGTCTTGCCAGCGGGTGCGGTGAAATTCACCCCATTTAAGACCAACTCACTGTCTGGATAGCTGAAGTGAACGTCTTTAAATTCAATTTTGCCGCCTTTGACAGCAAGCTCGGTCGCATTTTCTTTGTCACCCTGCAAAGGCTCGGTATCCAAAATTTCGTAGATCATCCGCGCATTCACAACCGCTTTTTCAAGATTGACCTGCAATTTGGTCAAGCGTCTTGCTGGGTCATATGCTAAAAGTAAAGCCGTAATAAACGAGAAGAAAGCACCAGGCGGCACATTGTTATTAATCGACCGATGAGCGGCATAAACAATGACGGCAGAAATCGCAAAACCGGATATGGTTTCAGTAATGGGTGACGTCCGCTCAGCAAGTCGAGCAATACGATTGGCGCGTTGTTCTGCATTGCCAATAATATGACTTATCCGCTCACTTAGGCGCTCTTCCATTGTAAATGACTTCACAATGGTTATGCCCTGTACAGTTTCCTGCATCGCGCCAAGCACCTGGCTGTTTAAATCAATGGCCTGCCGTGTTGCAGTTCGCAAACGTTTGGCGATATAGCGCAACGCCAAAACAATAGGTGGCGCAACAAAAAAGACGACCATTGAAAGAACAGCGTCTTTAGA
>JAHDFS010000026.1:22779-29328 GCA_020628035.1 Rhizobiaceae bacterium | reverse complement strand
ACGATGATGGTCATGAAGAGAGCTTATCATCAAGTGAGATGGCGCTTTTAAATGTGTTTTTAAAGCGCCCAAATCATGTTGTGACCCGTGATCAATTGCGTGAAGAGCTGGAAAGCCGTGTTGATGAGCTTTCCTTTGATCGCGCCATTGATGTAAGGATCTCTCGACTTCGCTCTAAGCTACGCGATAAATCAAAAGACCCCAAAATCATTAAAACCATTTACGGCGCAGGTTATATTCTGATCAACAATGAATAGCTTAAAGCGCTTTTTCAAATTCTGGTAAGATCTCAAAGAGGTCTGCAACCAGGCCATAGTCTGCGACTTGGAAGATCGGCGCTTCTTCATCCTTGTTGATTGCGACGATGATCTTACTGTCTTTCATACCCGCTAAGTGTTGAATAGCGCCTGAGATCCCGGCTGCGATATAAAGATCAGGCGCAACAACTTTACCCGTTTGACCAACTTGCCAATCATTGGGTGCATAACCACTGTCAACCGCAGCACGGGATGCACCAACTGCTGCACCAAGTTTATCTGCAACCGGTAGAATAACTTCTTCAAACTTTTCAGCAGAACCCAATGCACGACCACCAGAGATGATGATCTTTGCAGATGTAAGTTCAGGACGATCATTTTGAACAATCTTATCTTCAACAAAGGATGATAGACCCGCATTGCCTTTGCCAGCAATGGCTTCAACACTGGCAGACCCACCTTCTGCAGCATCCGCAAAGGATGCTGTACGAACAGTGATCACCTTTGTTGCATCAGAGGATTTCACAGTTTGAATAGCATTACCTGCATAAATTGGACGCTTGAATGTATCTGCAGCAATCACATCGGTGATTTCTGAGATTTGCATGACGTCCAAAAGCGCAGCCACACGTGGCATGAAGTTTTTGCAAGATGCTGTTGCCGGGGCAATCACACAATCATAATCGCCGGCCATTGAAACGATCAGATCCGCCATTGGTTCGGCAAGCGCATTGGCATATTCATCTGAATCAGCAAGTAAAACCTTGCCAACGCCTGAGAGTTTTGCAGCTGCATCGGCAACGCTAGATGCGCCTTTGCCAGCAACAAGCACATGGACATCACCACCGATTTCTGTTGCGGCTGTCAGTGCTTTTGCGGTTTGATCAGATAGAGCTGAATTATCATGTTCAGCAACAAGAAGAGTAGTCATCATTCAGCTCCTTAGATTACACCAGCTTCGTTTTTCAATTTGTCGACAAGTTCGCTCACAGAGCTAAGAATAACACCTGCTTTACGTGCTTCTGGCTCTTCGGTTGTCACCACTTCTAAACGTGGTGCGATATCAACACCTGTATCGGCCACAGTTTTCTTATCAACTGGCTTCTTCTTCGCTTTCATGATGTTTGGCAATGATGCATAGCGTGGCTCATTCAAACGAAGATCGGTTGTCACCACCATTGGCATTTTCAGTGAGACAACTTGCATGCCGCCATCAACTTCACGAGAGACTTCAGCCGTGTCACCATTGATCTTAATCTCAGAGGCATAAGTTGCCTGAGACCAACCAAGCAAGGCAGCTAACATCTGACCGGTTTGACCCGCATCATCATCAATGGCTTGTTTACCAGCAATGACCAGGTCAGCACCTTCGCTCTCAGCAACTGATTTAAGGATTTTTGCAACAGCAAGTGGTTCAACCAATTCATCTGTTTCAATCAACACACCGCGATCGGCACCCATGGCCAGAGCTGTGCGGATTGTTTCTTCTGATTTAGCAGGCCCAATGGAAACGGCAATTACTTCTGTTGCCGTACCAGCTTCACGCAAACGCAAAGCTTCTTCAACAGCAATCTCATCAAATGGGTTCATGGACATCTTAACATTTGCCAATTCAACGCCTGATCCATCCGGCTTAACCCGTATCTTAACGTTGTAGTCAACAACCCGCTTAACGGGTACGAGAACCTTCATTTCAAATCCTTCTCATCATTTTTCATCAAGCAATCTATTGCTCTTTAATAACACTAAGTCTGCCGACGAAATCAATAGATTTGCTCTATGAATTATGGGGAAATTTGGCCCAAGCTTCGCCGCTTGAGGATTCAATAATCGCATATTTGGGAGCAAGTCAAACCATATTCGTCAAGATGACCATATCTGGAGACGATTCGTCTCAATTAATGGAAATAAATTGACAAATTACAGGTCAATTTCAAATGAATTGATAGATATTTTTTATCGATCCCGTAGGATAATATATTGTGCGGTTTGTTTGAGAATTTCGGTCTCATAGTTGATGTCGTCAAGCACACTGGATGCGTCTTGGGCCAATTGCTTTAATTGCGATCTGGCCCAATCAATTCCGTGTAAACCGACAAGGGTGGCTTTGCCCGCATCGGCATCCTTGCCTGTGTTTTTACCCATGGTTTGCGCATCTGATGTGACATCGAGTAAATCATCAGCGAGTTGAAATGCTTGACCGGCGATCTGTCCAAATTGGGTCATGTGCGCTAGATCGGTCGCATCGGCGTTGCCAATAATGGCACCCGCCTGACAGGCGAAACGAATAAGTGCACCTGTTTTCATTTGCTGCAATGTCAAAATGCCAGCTTCATCCGGATTTTGTTTTTCTGCAGCTAAGTCTAGTGCCTGACCGCCGACCATGCCGCCTAATCCGGCTGCTTGTGAAAGCTCAGAAATAAGTTTGATTTTTGCTGACGCATCTAAAGGGGTGTCGTCTGATGCGATAATATCAAATGCTAATGTTAAAAGGCCATCGCCTGCGAGAATAGCTGTCGCCTCATCAAACGCTATGTGCACGGTGGGTTGACCGCGTCGTAAATCATCGTCGTCCATGGCAGGCAAGTCATCATGCACAAGGGAATAACAATGGATGCATTCGAGCGCTGTTGCGACATGTAATGCAGCTGTTTCATTACCGGAAAAGATTTTAGCTGATTCCATCACCAAAAAAGGTCGCAACCGCTTGCCGCCGTTTAAAGACCCATGACGCATGGCCCCCATGAGATGTGCAGGCCGCGCGATTTCACTGCCTCGGACTTTATCAGATAGTACTGATTTTAATTCCGCTTCGACAAGCTTTGCTGCATCTTTCATGCGTTGCTTGAATTGATTTTGACTTTGCTCAGACATGACGCCCTATTGCCACGGCTATTTCGATTCAGCAATCTTTTCTTGCATAAAACATGCTGAATAACTGGAAATTCTGCTCCTTGTGCACTAGAGCTAACCGCAAAGATCAAAGCGATGTTCTCATTTTTTAAATATCGCGTCACTTTAATGTGGGGGCTACCCTTTGGTGAAGGCTGGCAAGAAAAAGCAAAGCAAAGCAAAATCAAAATTTGTTTTGCGCCAATTTTTCTGGAAGTGGCTCAAGCGGTTTGTGCTGCTTGTTTTGATTTTGCTTATTGCGCCTTACCTTCTGATCTTCGTTTATAAAATTGATGGTGTAAAACCTGTATCGACCTTGATGCTCAGCGAAACTTTGACCGGTCGTTCCTATGAACGAACCTGGGTTGACCTGGATGAGATTGCGCCGGTTGTTATTCAATCTGTGATGATGTCAGAAGATGGTCAATTTTGCGCGCATTCTGGCGTTGATTGGGATGCGATTAATATTGTGATCGAAGAAGCGTTGGAAGGCGAAGCATCGCGTGGTGCCAGTACAATTGCCATGCAGACATCAAAGAATTTGTTTTTAACGCAGACGCGTTCGGTCATTCGAAAAGGTCTCGAAATTCCTTTGGCACTAACTTCGGATTATGTCTGGGGTAAAGAGCGCATGATGGAGCTTTATCTTAATATCGCACAATGGGGCCATGGTGTTTATGGGATTGAAGCTGCTGCACAAACCTATTTTGGCCGTTCCGCGAGCAAGCTAACACGCAGGCAGGCCGCTTTATTGGCGGTTACACTTCCCAATCCGATCTTGCGCAATCCAGCCAAGCCCAGCAATGGTTTGCAGCGTCTGGCCAATAAAGTTGAAAAACGCGCACGCCAGTCAGGCGCATATATCAAATGTATTTATCCTTAGATCAAAATATTTCGCTAGTGTTTTGAGATCGCACCGACAATATTGCTTGAAATTTTTTTGAGGTGATCCATGTCTGAATTGAAACTTTATATCGGTAATAAAAACTATTCTTCATGGTCGTTTCGGCCGTGGATTGGGATGAAAGTTTTAGGTGTCGACTTCATCGAAGAATTGATCCCATTTGATATGGCTGCTGGCAATCCTAAGTTCAAGGCATTTTCGCCGACTGGCAAGGTTCCTGTTTTGGTGGATGGCGAACAGACAATTTTTGAATCTCTTGCCATTCTTGATCATCTATCGCGTAAATATCCGGCTCAGGCTTTTTGGCCGAAAGATGCACGCGCCCACAGCCACGCAATGGCAATATCTTGTGAAATGCTTGGCGGTTTTTCAGCACTTCGTAATCAGTGCCCGATGAATATGCGCCGTCCTGTTGTGAAGATGGAGCAGGATGAAGCCTTGCAAAAGGATGTGAAACGTATTGAAACAATATGGTCAGATTGTCTGGCAAAATCTGGTGGTCCGTTTTTATTTGGCGAATTTACCATTGCTGATGCCATGTTTGCGCCTGTGGTAAATCGTATGGAGGTCTATAAACTCAGCGATCATCCCGATGTTTTGAGCTTTATTGATAATATGAAGTCGCTCGATGCTTGGCAGGAATGGGAAAAAGCAGGAAAAGCAGAACCTTGGACCGTCGAAGAAGACGAGGCCTGAGGACGTTTTAAAGGGTCTCGGACCGGGTAAATTGCCTTGATTTTAAGTTTATTGGCAGGAATGGAAAAAAATCTTTCGAATCCCACTGGTCAAACTCCTCAAGTCGATGTATAAGCCGCGCCAATTCCCAATTTTGGCATCACGTCCATTATGGCGGTATAAACTGCCTAACCTCGTGTAATGCCCGTTATAATGGAGTAGAAAATGGCTGTACCAAAGAAGAAAATTTCGCGCTCAAAGCGCGGCGCACGCCGTTCAACAGACGCGTTGAACGCGCCGTCATACGTTGAAGATAAAGATTCAGGTGAGCTTCGCCGCTCACACCACGTGGATCTTAAAACTGGCATGTATCGCGGTCGTCAAGTTTTGACACCAAAAGAAGACGCATAAGCGCTTTTTTTATCGATATGAATGATTTCAATGAGGCTAGCCTTACGGCTGGCCTTTTTGTATGAAATATATCAAGCGACGATTCACCACTCATATCAAAGAGAGATAAACATGCTTGTAACGATCCCTTTAATGATCATTCCGTTGATTTTGTATAATGTTGTGATGTTGGGGCCAGGTTCTGGTATTGGTGGTTTGGAAAACCACATTTTGGAAATTCCAATGCTCTCCGGCGCGACATGGATTTTAAATGTCGGTGATCTGTTTATTCTAATCGCGCTGGTGCTTTTATTTATCGAGATATTGAAAGCCACGCGAACCGGCGCTTTCTCGGTTGTCGATCATTTGCTGTCGACATTTGTGTTTATCGCGTTTTTGCTTGAATTCTTGCTGGTGCAAGGTGCGGCCACACAAGTATTCTTTATCCTCATGGCCATCGCATTTATCGATGTTATTGCAGGATTTTCCGTTTCGATCCGATCTGCCGGACGTGACGTTTCTATCGGTTTATAACAAATAATGGGCGGATATTGATCCGCCCAGATTGTTTCAGTTAGCCAGCGTCGGCAACAAAGCCTGCATCTTCAATGCCAGCAATTGCGGCAGCTTCATCATTGTCTGAAACATCGCCAGAAATGCCAACGGCACCTAAAATTTCACCCTTTTTGTTTTTAACCAGAACACCGCCAGGTACAGGCACAATATTGCCGCCTGAAACACCGGATAGACCTTCTAAGAAATGTGGGCGTGTTGCAGCTTGCGCATCCAACCAGCGAGAGCCAACACCAACAGCAACTGCGCCATAAGCCTTACCCTTGGCCACTTCAAAGCGCATATTTGATGCTCCATCTTGGCGTTGGAACGCTTTGACATGACCGCCTGCGTCTAACACGACAACGGCAAGTGGTTTAAGACCAAGATCTGCGCCTTTTTTTAGGGCAGATGTGATCATTTTATTCGCTTTGGAAAGACTGATTTGCATAATTGTTACTCTTTATTCAGTTGGGATTGATGAAATTTGGGCTATAAACGATAGCGATTACTTGAAAATGATTATATAGACGATCCTACTTTAAGTCATTTGCTTGTATTCGATTAACATTATTTCCAAAGGAGAAATAATATGCGCCTGTTTGATAAGCCTGGCCGTTCTCAGGTTTTTGCTGATAATGGCATGGTGGCCACATCCCACCCGCTTGCGTCATCAACCGCGCTTGGCGTGTTGCGCGAAGGTGGATCAGCTGTAGATGCTGCATTGGCTGCCTCCCTGGTGCTAAGCGTTGTCGAACCTCAAATGACGGGTATCGGTGGAGATTGTTTCGCAATTATTTCGGACCCTTCAAAAGGTATGCATGCCATTAATGGATCCGGACGTTCAGCGGCAGGTGCCAACATTGAATGGTACCAGGA
>JAHDFS010000026.1:0-22679 GCA_020628035.1 Rhizobiaceae bacterium | reverse complement strand
CCATTAATGGATCCGGACGTTCAGCGGCAGGTGCCAACATTGAATGGTACCAGGAGAACGGGTTTAACGAAATTTCTGATGCGTCTGCGCATTCGATTACAGTGCCAGGCGCTTTGAAAGCATTTGAAGAGTTGTATAACAAATTTGGTGTTTTGAGCTGGGACCGTTTATTTACGGATGCTGTTCAAATTGCTGACGAGGGGTTTTTGGTAACGCCTCGTGTGGCTTATGACTGGGCAAAAAATGTAGCTCCCTTGAGTCAAGACGTCGGTGCGGCAATGCATTTATTGCATAATGGCAATGCGCCCAAAATGGGTGATCGAGTTCAGTTTGGAGCATTGGCAAACAGCTTAAAATCCATCGCCAAAGATGGTGTCGATGCGTTTTATAAAGGCAGCATCGCATCTGAAATTGCGGAGGTTGTTCAGGCAAAAGGTGGCTTTTTAAATGAGGACGATCTTGGCGCGGCCGAAGCAGATTGGGTTGAACCGATTTCAACCAAGTATTCTGGTCATCAGGTTTTTGAAATTCCGCCAAACGGCCAGGGCATGGTCGCTCTTATTATGATGAATTTGATGGAATTGCTTGATGTGCGTTCCATGGCGCATGACAGTCCTGAACGTTATCATCATGAGATTGAAATTGGCCGTGTGGCATATGCTGTACGTGATGCCATGCTCGCAGATCCTTCGCATATGACCATGTCGGCTGAAGAGCTGACATCTATGGAATTTGCAAAAACGTTATACCATCAAATAAAGCCTCTTAAGCGGAACCCAAAAATTCTGCTGCCGGATTTACCGAGTTCTGACACAATATATCTCTCAGTTGCCGATAAAAATGGCCAGATGGTGTCTTTGATCTACTCCATCTATACCGATTTTGGATCTTGGATCGTAACGCCCAATTCTGGCATTGTACTTCAGAGCCGCGGTGCGTGCTTTAATACGATCCCTGGACATCCAAATGCGATCGGTCCATCTAAACGTCCTTTACACACCATTATTCCAGGCTTTGCGCTTAAGAATGGCAATCCTGCATTTTCATTTGGTGTGATGGGCGGTGCTTACCAACCCATGGGCCAGGCGCATGTTTTCTCCAATCTTGTCGATCATGGTTTTGATCCGCAAGCTGCGCTTGATCATCCGCGTATGTTCTGGGCACCTGATGGGGTGTTGGAAGCTGAAAGCGGTATTTCACGTGCTGTGATTGGTGGTCTTGAAGCACGCGGTCATGAAATTCGTCAGTCCAATACACCAATTGGCGGTGGCCAGATTATCCAACGTGACGAGCGTGGTTATTATTGTGGCGGGTCAGATCCGCGCAAAGATGGGTTGGCAATCGGATATTAATCCGACTGAATTCAGATCGTTTGATTTTGATGGAATTATTTGGCGTGATCTAAATCTTAAGTCACGCCAGAAAGTTTTAGCTGAATTTATCGAGCTTGCCTTGCAAGTCTTTTAATTGCGCCTTCAGCTCATCGATATCATTGGCTTCAGGTTTTTCTTCTTCAGCTTCTTTTTCTGCCGTTGGAAGACCAAAGGGCGAGAACATTGACATGGCTTGCTGGAACATTTCTGTGTTGCGCTTGACTTGTTCTTCGACCATTTGCATCGGCGCTTTCATGTTTGCCATCATAGGGTTGGCGTCCATGGATTTCGTCATCTGCTCTTTGAATTTTTCCTGCTGCTCGGTCAGTGCCGACATAGAATGTTCAAGGTAGCTGGGGACCACCATTTGCATCTGGTCGCCGTAAAATGAAATGAGTTGACGCAGGAATGATACTGGTAAAAGCGTATTACCGGTTTTGGCTTCCTGTTCAAAAATGATTTGTGTTAAAACCGAATGGGTGATGTCCTCACCTGATTTTGCGTCATTAACTGTGAAGTCTTCGCCCTTGCGGACCATCTCAGCTAAATCTTCCAGAGTTACATAAGCACTTGTGCCTGTATTATATAAACGCCGGTTCGCGTACTTCTTGATAATTACAGACTCATTCCCGCTCATCTGATCCTCCAAAAATGCAAAATACGAAATACATTAATAGACCCTAACGTAAAAATATCGCTTATGCCAAGTCTATTGTGCAACGCGGTTAATTTGTGTAAAGAAATGCTGCGCTGCAACATAAACACAGCTTGACGGACTGCGTTAGTATTCGCTTATATGACCTTATGATCTGTGTGCGAACACTTTTTATGTTTGATGAAAGCGCGAGCGCACGAAGCGTTCAGGGAAAATCGGTCTGATTTATAAGGGAAATATTTATGGGTAACTCCTCAATCGTAATAGCCAGCATTGCTCGTACAGCTGTCGGCTCTTTTAATGGTTCATTTGGTAAGACGCCGGCACACGAATTAGGTGCTACAGCAATTACTGGTGCTTTGGAAAAAGCTGGTCTTGAGGCTGGCGTAATTGATGAAGTTATCATGGGACAGGTTTTAACTGCCGGTATGGGCCAAAACCCAGCACGCCAAGCGGCTATGGCAGCAGGTGTTCCAAAAGAGGCAACAGCTTGGGGGCTAAATCAGGTTTGTGGTTCTGGTCTTCGCGCAATGGCCATTGGCATGCAGCAGATCCAGTCCGGCGATGCAGACATCATTGCAGCGGGTGGTCAAGAATCTATGTCACTTTCAACTCATTGTGCGCATTTGCGTGCCGGCACAAAAATGGGTGATTTGAAAATGGTTGATACCATGATCAAAGACGGTTTGACCGAAGCGTTTTACGGTTATCACATGGGTAACACTGCTGAGAATGTTGCAAAACAATGGCAATTGTCTCGTCAGGTTCAAGATGAGTTTGCTGTAAACTCGCAAAACAAAGCTGAAGCTGCGCAAAAAGCTGGCAAGTTTAAAGACGAGATTGTGCCATTTACTGTCAAAAGTCGTCGCGGCGATACAATTGTTGAAGAAGATGAATATATCAAACATGGCGTCACACTTGATGGTGTTTCAAAACTTCGTCCTGCCTTTGATAAAGAAGGTACAGTTACTGCTGCAAATGCGTCTGGTCTTAATGATGGTGCCGCCGCTGCGATTTTGATGTCAGAGGAAGAAGCCAATAAACGTGGCATTAAACCAATGGCGCGCATTGCATCATGGGCAACTGCTGGTGTTGATCCGCAAATCATGGGTACAGGCCCAATCCCAGCTTCACGTAAAGCTCTCGAGCGCGCAGGCTGGTCTGTTGGTGATCTTGATCTTGTTGAAGCCAATGAAGCCTTTGCAGCACAAGCATGTGCTGTGAATGTTGATATGGGTTGGGATCCAGAGATTGTGAACGTTAATGGCGGTGCGATTGCGATTGGTCACCCGATTGGTGCATCTGGCGCGCGTGTTTTGACAACATTGCTATATGAGATGGAACGTCGTGATGTGCACAAGGGTCTTGCAACTTTGTGTATCGGTGGTGGAATGGGCGTCGCGCTTTGCGTTGAGCGTTAGGCAGCCATTACATAATCGCACGGGTAAAATAAGGAGGATTCTGCTAGAGGACACCTAGTTAAATTGCTAGGGGGATTCTAGCAGGCACAAACAAAGGGACGATTTAATCATGAGTAAAGTAGCATTAGTAACAGGTGGAACACGCGGTATCGGCGCAGCCATTTCAATTGCATTGAAAGCAGCGGGTTACACAGTTGCAGCAAACTATGCAGGCAATGATGAAGCAGCAGCTGCATTCACTGCCGAGACAGGTATCAACACATATAAATGGTCAGTTGCTGACTATCAGGCATGTGCTGATGGAATTGCAAAAGTTGAAGAAGAGCTTGGTGAGATCTCAGTTCTTGTCAACAATGCTGGTATTACTCGTGATGGCATGTTCCACAAAATGACTCCTGAAAAATGGAATGAAGTCATCAACACCAACCTGAATGGCGTGTTCAACATGACACACCCAATCTGGCCTGGCATGCGTAACCGCAAATTTGGTCGTGTGATCAATATTTCTTCGATCAATGGTCAAAAAGGTCAAGCTGGTCAGGCTAACTATTCAGCTGCGAAAGCTGGTGATCTTGGTCTGACACGTGCGCTTGCACAAGAAGGTGCACGTGCGGGCATTACTGTTAATGCAATTTGCCCAGGTTATATTGGTACAGAAATGGTCAAAGCGATTGATGAAGATGTTTTGAACAAACACATTCTTCCATTGATCCCAGTTGGCCGTTTGGGTGAGCCTGAAGAGATCGCACGTTGTGTTGTTTTCTTAGCATCTGAAGATGCAGGCTTCATCACTGGCTCAACAATTTCTGCCAATGGTGGTCAATACTTTACTTAAGACTTCATTAAGTTCTGAAATGAAAAGGCGCTTCTTACAAGCGCCTTTTTTAATGCCCTCTTAAGAGAGGTTAATAAGCGCGCCTTCTTGTTCTTAAAAGACACTTAATTTTTACATCGTTTTAGTGTCGATCGTTGTTGATTTCACCACATATAGCGGTGAACGAAACGGGAAACTTTCGATGTCAGTGATTCGTCGCTGATTCGTTCCGCCTTTGGTCTAATTCTTAACGCATTTGATTCAAATTTGATTAAAATTTTAATGAATTGTTTGGCTTCGTAAACTTTCGGTTAAGCTTGTAAATCTGCCATATTCTTATGCTAGATATTTTGTCCTAAATCGGTTTGTTAACCTTTGTCCTGTCTTTTGATAAAAGGTTAACGACCTACGTGCTCGATTTTGTCAGAATAGGCTATATTCAGTCTAAATATAGCCGTGAACGAAACGGGAAACTTTGGATGTCAGTGATTCGTCGCTGATTCGTTCCACCCCTGTTCCAAAGGTTAATAACTTCAAACGTTAACGCCTTTTTGAAAGTCGATTTTTGGTTTGAACCTGAGGTTCATTATGCTAGCAATGTAACTCGAATTTAGAGTTCTCATGATGAATAGACAATCCGACATTTCTGCTGCGCATTTATCCGTTCCTGCGAGCGCGCCATTGATCGTGTCCGGGCGCGGGGTAACGGCTGTATTGGGTCCGACCAATACTGGCAAAACACATTATGCGCTCGAGCGAATGGTTGCACATAAATCTGGCGTGATCGGATTGCCGCTCAGGCTTTTGGCGCGCGAGGTCTATCAACGGCTAGTCTTGCGTGTCGGAGAAGGTGCTGTGGCACTTGTGACGGGTGAAGAAAAAATCAGTCCCAAAAATGCGCGCTATACCGTTTGCACGGTGGAAGCCATGCCACGCACGACAAGTGCAGAATTCGTAGCGATCGATGAAGTGCAATTGGCATCTGATCTAGAGCGTGGGCATGTGTTTACCGATCGGCTTTTGCATTTAAGAGGTACGCAGGAAACGCTTCTTTTAGGGTCTGATATCATGCGCAATGTGCTGACAAAGCTATTGCCTGGTGTTCATATCTTGGAGCGTCCACGTTTATCAAAATTAGAATATGCAGGCTCTAAAAAGATCTCGCGATTAAGACGACGTTCTGCGGTCGTCGCTTTTTCGGCTGAAGAGGTCTATGCAGTTGCTGAATTTATCCGTCGCCAAAAGGGTGGCGCAGCAGTTGTTTTGGGTGCGCTCTCGCCTCGAACGCGCAACGCGCAAGTTGAGCTCTATCAAAATGGGGATGTGGATTACCTTGTTGCGACAGATGCGATTGGGATGGGGTTGAATTTAGATGTTGAGCATGTGGCATTTGCTCAGGATCACAAGTTTGACGGGTTTCAATATCGTCCGCTAAATATAGCGGAACTTGGACAAATCGCGGGTCGAGCAGGACGACATGTGCAAGATGGCACATTTGGTGTGACCGGTCATGCAGCACCCTTTAGTGATGAAACCATTGAGCGATTAGAGGCCCATGTTTTTGAACCTGTCAAAATATTGCAATGGCGCTCGAAAGACTTTGATTTTTCATCCTTACAAGCGCTCAAATCCAGCTTGGAACAGGTGCCAAAAATTGAAGGATTGACGAAGGCAGTTCCTGCCGTTGATCAACGAGCTCTGGAATTTTTGTCGCGTGATGATGACATAATTGCACTGACACAAAATGCTGGAAATGTTGGACTCTTGTGGGATATATGTGCCTTGCCAGATTATAGGCGCATCGCACCTGCACAACACGCAGAATTGATCGCAATCCTTTTTAAAGACCTTGTTCATAAAGGTGCCGTGAACGAAGATTATATTGCAAGGCAAATAAAGTTATTGGACAAAACCGATGGTGAAATTGATACGCTTTCCGCGCGAATCGCACAAATAAGAACATGGACCTATGTGGCAAATCACCCAGGTTGGTTGCAAAATTCTAGCCATTGGCAAGAAAAAACACGAGAAATAGAGAACAATTTATCAGATGCACTTCATGAGAGGTTGACGAAACGCTTTGTAGACCGCAGGACATCTGTGCTGATGAGGCGTTTAAGAGAGAAGACGATGCTAGAAGCAGAAATTAGTGTAAATGGCGACATGTTCGTCGAAGGCCATCTTGTTGGACAACTAACAGGATTTAGATTTGTACCAGATAGCTCCGCGGAAGGCTTGGATGCCAAAGCGGTAACAGGTGCTTCGCAAAAAGCGCTTGCAATTGAGTTTGAAGCACGTGCGGCGCGTTTGCATGCATCAGGAAATAGTGACTTTGCGATTGGCAATGATGGCACTATTCGTTGGATGGGTGAACCTGTTGGCAAGCTAACAGCTGGTGAGAATGTATTGCGTCCAAATGTTGTGCTGCTTGTGGATGATCAGGTTGCAGAAAATGTTCGCGAATTGGTCACTGCGCGCATTGAACGTTTCGTCAATCATCACATTACAACGATCTTAAAACCGCTTGATGAATTATCCCACGCTGAAGATATTGATGGATTGGGCCGTGGTCTTGCGTTCCAACTGGTCGAAAGCTTAGGCGTATTGTTCCGTCGCGATGTGCATGAAACTGTTAAAAGCATTGACCAAACTGCGCGTGGCGTTTTGCGTCGTTACGGCATTCGTTTTGGCGCTTATCACATTTTCATGCCGGCGCTTTTAAAACCAGCACCAGCTGAACTTGTGACTTTGCTTTGGGCGATCAACAATGATGGTTTTGATAAACCAGGTTATGGTGAAATTATTCCAGCCCTTGCGGCAGGTCGTACATCGCTCCCGACGGAGCAAAGCTATGAACGCGAATTTTATCGTTTGGCAGGTTTCCGTTTCTTAGGTAAACGCGCTGTTCGTATTGATATTTTAGAGCGCTTGGCTGATCTTATTCGCCCGGCATTGAGCTGGAACCCAGGTGAAGCACCGCGTCCTGAAGCCGGCTATGATGGTAAGTCATTTATCTCAACACCTGCGATGTTATCGATTTTAGGTGCGACTGCTGAAGATATTGAAGAAATTCTCAAAGGTCTTGGTTACCGCGCTGAGGCAGTTTCTGCCGAAGTAGCGAAAGCGCATTTGGATGGTCTTTCTGGTGATGCTGAAAATGCTGATGGGGGGCCCGTCGTTGAGGTCGTCACATCAAAGCAAATTTCAAAGTCCGATGATGGAGCAGACACGCCGAGTGATGAAACTCAATCAGATGCTGAGACGTCAAAGGATGCTGCAGAGACCACGGCGGATGCAGAGGCGGCAGTCGAAGATGCACCTAAGCCTGTTCTTTTATGGCGTCCGATGGGACGCAATGACCGCAACCGGGCACGTCCTCATCAAGGAAAACGCGGTGCTAATAATTCTGGTAGTCGCGCGCGTGGTAAGGGTGGTAAAGCTCAGTTTAAAGATGGTGGCAAACCACGCCATAATAACAAGGGCAAAAATACTGGTGGTAATCGACCTCCACGTAAGGATAAACCGCTTGATCCAGATTCACCTTTTGCAAAATTGGCAGCATTGAAGGAACAATTGAATAAGTGAGTTTAGCTCCAGTCGCAAAACAACGTATCGACAAATGGTTATTTTTTGCCAGGGTTGTGAAATCCAGAACTCTGGCAGGAAAACTCGCAGAAGCGGGAAAAGTCAGAGTTAATTCCAACAAAATCAGCTCTGCTAGCCATCAGGTTAAAGTCGATGATGTTTTGACGATTACGCTGGAGCGTAAAATCCTTGTTCTTAAAATCTTGGCACCCGGTGAAAAACGTGGCCCTTATGTAGAAGCGAAAGAGCTGTATGAGGATTTGTCTCCCGAACCCGTGAAGCGCGAAAAAAGCGTTTTCTTACCGCCGCCCGCGCAGCGCGAGCCTGGTTCAGGGAGACCCACAAAAAAAGAGCGCCGAGAGATGGATAAGTTTCGCTCGAAGGGTTAAAGAAGACATTGTCGTTTTTGCAATGCGCCATATGATTGAAATAGGCGTCTATTTTGATCGCAATTTGTGGAACATAATGTCTTGCAATGCGCCATCAAAGCATTTACCCAGATGCGCGAGAAATAAAAATATTCCGGAGTTCTAAGTGACTTATATCGTGACTGAAAATTGCATTCGCTGCAAATACATGGATTGTGTGGAAGTCTGCCCAGTTGATTGTTTCTATGAAGGTGAAAACATGCTGGTTATTCATCCTGATGAGTGCATTGATTGTGGTGTGTGCGAACCTGAATGTCCGGCTGAAGCAATTTCTCCAGATACGGATCCAGGCCTTGATAAATGGCTCAAGATCAATACTGAATATGCAGAAAAATGGCCGAATATTACCATTGCTCGCGAAGCACCTAGCGATGCGACAGAAATGGACGGAGTTGCTGACAAGTTCAAACAGTTCTTCTCAGAAGCTCCAGGTCAAGGCGATTAAGCCATATTTGCCGTATATTCCGGTGATATTAAATTTACCGGTTATTATAGAAATTAACCAATTTTTAAGATGTAAACCCTGGTAAATAGCCAAGGCGTTGAATTTTGGTCTTTTTTGTGTTATTATGGGGCTCTAACAACAAGAGTTTGGCAAACGAGGCAATTTATACCATGACCATATTAACACTTTTGGCATGGTAATCTCAAGATAATTGAAAAACATACCCGCGCTAGTAATTCACGGCGTACGGGTGTCTTTGTTTGTACTCAGATGGTTGGCGGTCGTCTTTTGCGGGAATATCGCAAAATTTTAATAAGAGTTTCTCGGAATTGCTATTCCGGGAAATGTAGCAGGGAGTGTTTGTACACATATGGCAACCCAAGTAAAAAAATCTTCTACGCGTCAAGGCTTCAAAGTCGGTGAATCTATTGTTTATCCAGCTCACGGTGTTGGGCAAATCTCAGCGATTGAAGAGCAGGAAGTAGCAGGTTATTCACTCGAGCTTTTCGTGATTGATTTTGAAAAAGATAAAATGCGTTTGAAAGTGCCGGTGGCTAAGGCTGTTTCAATCGGAATGCGTAAATTGTCTGAAACAGATTTTGTTGAGCGTGCATTGAAAGTTGTTCAAGGTCGTGCTCGTATTAAACGCACAATGTGGTCTCGTCGTGCGCAGGAATATGATGCGAAAATCAATTCTGGCGATCTTATTCAGATAGCCGAAGTTGTTCGTGATCTTTATCGCGCTGAAAATCAGCCGGAGCAGTCTTATTCAGAGCGTCAGCTTTATGAGGCAGCGCTTGACCGCATGGCACGTGAATTGTCAGCTGTTCAGAAAATTTCGGACACAGAAGCTATCCAGTTGATCGAAGTGAACCTTAATAAAACTCCGCCTGCAAAACGCAAAAAAGCGGATGATGGTTCAGAGGAAGCTGCTGCTTAATTCTGTTCTATATCAATTTTCAAAACCCGAAGTCTGGACGTTGAGTTCGCTTCGGGTTTTTTGTTTTAAATGGAAATTAAAATACTATTCCGCTACGATTTTCACCGAGCTACCTGGTTGCAGGACTGCACCAGGTGATAGAGCGTTTAATATTCTAAACTGTTCTTCTTTTCTGGAATTGACCTGCATTTTAGTTGCAATGGATGCAACAGTGTCACCTGTTTGAACTTTCACGACACGGATGCGCAAGGGTTGGAGATTCTCAATCTCGCCCTGTGTTAAGGCCATAAATGTGCCGGATATATTCCCTGCGACCAACAAAGCACGTGGCTTGCTTCGTGGCACTGCGGTCAAGAACCTGTAGTAAAACTCCTGATACTGAATGATCGTAACGTCAAAGATCCATCGGTCGGCGCGCGCGCGGGCTGTTAATGCTGGTAGACCATTTATCGTGGTTTCGCGAATTGATGATGCATCTAGACCCTTAATCCAGCCGCTTGAAATATAAGAGCGAAGCGTGCTGCCCGTCTCGATCTCAACTGCGTCAAATTGCGTTGCGACATCATTTGGTCCATTGGCCAGAACCGCATCGCTGGTATTGTCGATTTCAAATCCAGCTGGAACTTCAAATCGAATGCCCAGGCCAGGGTGAAGGAAAGTCTGGCCGCGGACATAACCGTGCTGGGCGTTATCGCCAAATGTCAGTCCGTCAATGTCGTTTAAAAACGCGGTGCGGTTGGTGAATTTCGCGCGATCATTTTGAAAACGTTCCGCATGTCTTAATGCTGCTGCACGACGTTTTGGTGTTGATGGGTGACTTGAAAGGAAGTTTAGGCCCGATGGGCTTTTGCTGTTAAAGGTTGAATAGGCTTCCAGCGATTTTAAAAATCTCACCGCGGCAAAAGGATCATAACCTGCTTGGGCCAACATGCGAATGCCAATCTCATCGGCCTGTAATTCTTGCTGACGGGAGAAAGCTGCCAGCCTTAATTTGCTGCGCGCCAATACGCTTGAACTTGCAAGACGACCAGTCAGGATTTCTGAGACCACTTGGCCCGCAATGAGCGCTGCGTCCTGACGTTGCTGGCGCTGGACGCCGTGATTGGCAATGACATGCGCCATTTCATGTGAGATCACGGCTGCAACTTCAGCTTCATCATTGGCAAGCGCAAGCAGGCCGCGGGTCAAATACAGGTAGCCGCCTGGAAGCGCAAACGCGTTCACATCCGGAGAATCCAAAATCGTAATGCGGTAGGATTGCAACGGATTTTCAGACACGGTTGTCAGGATCCCAACAATACGCGCGACCATTTTTGAAGTACCCTGATCTTGGTATTCGCCGCCATAACTTGCTAGAATTTTTGGATGTTGCGCAGCGCCAAGTTTAGCGCGTTCATCGTTTTGTTGGACCGTATTGACGGTCTGAGGATTATCCGATGGTGCAAAGTCAGCTTCAAGGTCACTAGCCGTTATACAGCTCGATAATATAAGCCCCACACAGGCCAAACCGATCCAGCGGCCGGCGGTCTTTTTTGAAAGCCGGTTCGGGAGTTGGTTATAAGTATGGATGGCGGTCTTCATCGATGGTCTAACGCGTTCAACTGATTTGCTCGCTACCGTAACGGTATTTGCTAAAAATTCCTAGCGGTCCGACTGGGCAGGCGGCAAGAATTCGATATATTGCGCATTCCTTGAAAATTGTTGGTGTTATAACGACCAAAAACTGATATCCCCACTTTGTCATGCAAATAGATAGCACATTTATTATATTACTTGCCGGCGATTTGTTCGTCGATGACCGGGTCCAGGCCTTATGTCAATCGGGTCGTATCATCGCGGCCGATGGCGGGATCAAACACGCAGCCAAGCTCAATATTGAGCCAGAACTTTGGTTAGGTGATTTTGATTCGACCCCAGATGGGCTTAAAGAACAATATAATCATGTCCAAACAATGACCTTTGATCGTCAAAAAGCCATGAGTGACGGGGCTTTAGCTGTTCAAACTGCGTTAGAAAAAGGGGCCACATCGATCATTTTTTTAGGCGCGCTTGGTGGTTCAAGAAGCGATCATAGTTTCGCTGTGATGAACCAAATGATGCAGCTTCATGATGCTGGCATTGAAACCATGATGACATCTGGCTTGGAAGAATGTTGGCCTTTAGATGCTGGCGAGTTTGAAATTAACTTGCCGGAGGCTTCTATGTTTTCAATTCTGCCATATGAGGATCTTAAAGGCCTATCTATCACCGGTGCTGAATATCCATTGGATAATATCGAGACTGAATTTGGTTCAACGTTGACTTTGTCTAATGTCTCCAAAGGACATACCAAAGTTTCATTGATAGAAGGTCGAGCGGTATTCATTGCACGTCCGCACGATTTTTCAGGAGTATAATGTGGCACCACCCATTTTAAAATTGGATAATATTCAACACAGTTTTGGTGGTGATGATTTGCTTCATCAGGTCAATTTTCAATTGTTGCCGGGCGAGCGAATTTGTTTGATCGGCCGAAATGGATCCGGCAAATCAACATTGTTAAAAATTGCTTCTGGTCAGTTTGAAGCTCAAGGTGGTGATATCTTTTTGCAACCATCTACCACCGTTCGATATTTAGAGCAGGCTCCTGATTTTGATGGATTTGCAAATATTGCGGCATATGTTGAAGCAGGTTTAGGGCCAAGCGATGATCCCCATCGTGCGCATTATTTACTATCTCATCTTGGTCTGACCGGAGATGAAGACCCGCATCATATATCAGGTGGTGAAGCGCGTCGCGCTGCGTTAGCGCGCGTTTTGGCGCCCCAGCCGGATATCTTGATGTTGGATGAGCCAACGAACCATCTCGATTTGCCGACGATTGAGTGGCTTGAGGGTGAACTAGCGCGCTCGCGCAGTGCAATGGTTTTAATCTCTCACGACCGAAGGTTTTTAGAGAATATTTCCAATGCTGTTTTGTGGCTTGATCGCGGTGAAGCGCGCCGATTAGATCAGGGTTTTTCTAAGTTTGAGGCCTGGCGCGACAAAATACTCGAAGAAGAAGAGTTGGAGCATCATAAGCTTGGTCGCGAGATTGTTCGCGAAGAACACTGGCTACGATATGGTGTATCTGCGCGGCGCAAACGCAATCAACGCCGATTAAAAGATCTGCGTAGTCTGCGTGCAGAATATCGCGGTCACAAGGGACCGCTTGGCAAGATCAATGCGCCGCAATTTGAAAGCCGTGAATCTGGCAAGCAGGTGATTGAAGCCAAAAATATATCCAAATCCTATGGCAGTCGAAAGATCGTTGATGATTTTTCAATTCGTATTAATCGCGGCGATTGTCTGGGCCTAGTTGGCCCAAATGGTGCTGGTAAAACGACATTGCTTAAAATGTTGATAGGCGCATTGGAACCCGATAGCGGAACGATTAAAACCGGTACGAATTTAGATATTGCACAAATTGACCAAAAGCGTAGTGAACTGCCATTAAACGACACATTGGCGCATTATCTAACGGATGGTCGCGGTGAGAACCTTCTTGTCCGCGGTGAGCAAAAACACGTCACAGGCTATATGAAAGAGTTTTTGTTTGCGCCTGAACAAGCGCGAACACCGATTGCTAAATTATCGGGTGGCGAGCGGGCACGCTTAATTTTGGCGCGGATTTTGGCGCGCAGTTCAAACTTGTTGGTATTGGATGAGCCGACCAATGATCTCGATATGGAAACATTGGATCTGCTGCAGGAGATCGTTTCAAATTATCCAGGTACAGTTATCCTGGTAAGCCACGATCGGGATTTCTTGGATCGTACGGTGAGTTCGACACTTGCACCTGCCAACCCGCTTGCTCCTGATGGTAAGTGGATTGAATATGCTGGCGGCTATACTGATATGCTCGCGCAACAAAAAGAGATTGCTCAAGAAGAGAAGAGGCAGAAGAAGGCAAGTGCGCCAAAAACGGTGAATGAGAAACCAGCGGGCAAGAAGTCATCTAACAAACTCTCTTTCAAGCAAAAATATGCGCTTGAAAATCTGCCGACCCAAATGGAAGAAGCAGAAGAAAAAGCCAGCATAATTGAAGCGAAAATGGCCGATGGCAGTTTTTATGCCACCGATCCTGAAGGGTTTGCTAAGGCAGCAAAAGAGCTGGAAACGATCAAAGACAGCATTGCTGCAATGGAAGAAGAATGGCTCGAATTGGAAATGCTTCGTGAAGAGCTTGAGGCAGGAGGGTAATTCAAATGATCAGTCAATTTGGCAGCTTTAATGGATCTGACGTGAAGGCCATTAAAATTACCGGTGGCGCGCTAACCGCGACAGTATTGAACTGGGGTGCCGTTCTGCAGGATTTAAGGCTTGAAGGACATGACGCGCCCTTGGTCCTCGGATTTCAAAAGTTTGATGATTATATAGCGCATTCCCCCTATTTTGGTGCGAGCGTTGGGCGCTTTGCGAACCGCATCCATAAAGGCCAGTTTGAAATTGATGGAAAGACATTTCAGGTCGATCAGAATGAGACCAGCGGCAATTCTTTGCATGGCGGTGCATCGGGGATATCCAATCAAGTTTGGCAAATTGAAGATTATGATGATAGCTCGGTTCGATTAACTGTCATCGATGAAGGGAGCGTTACTGGTTATCCCGGTAATTGCAAAATCACCTGTTTGTATAGTTTAAAGCCTGGTGGTGTGTTTGAGGTTGTCTATACTTGCGAAACCGATCAAACGACACCTGCAAATATTGCCCATCATAGCTATTTTAATCTCGACGGATCAGAGAATATTTTTGATCATGATATTATGATCAAAGCGGATGGTTATCTTCCAGTCTCTGATGCGTTGATCCCTCACGGTGATGTGAAAGATGTAACGAGCACAGATTTTGATTTTCGAGATATGAGATCCATTAAAAGTGACAATGGTTTTGTCGAATATGACCATAATTTTTGTTTGTCTGATGCTCAGACAAATTGCCGTCACGTGGCGACACTGGTTAGCAAGAAATCCGGCGTTGAAATGGTGGTCAATTCATCTGAGCCTGGGATACAATTTTATACAGGTTTTGGTATTTCTCCAACGGCCAACGGACTGTCTGGAGTGCCTTATCAACGCGGGGCTGGCCTTTGTCTTGAAACGCAAGCCTGGCCGGACGCGCCAAATCAACCATCTTTTCCAGATTGTATTTTGAAGCCCGGGGAACAATTGGTTCAGCGCACGGAATATATCTTCTCAAAAAAATAGGCAGCCAACGGGATTAACGTGACTGCCTAGATCTAAATTAGGTATTATTTTGTTGCTGAGTGCTTATGGGCAAGCAGCAATATAAGTGCCGCCATTACCATCAGCATAACGACATTTTGTAGGATCGCCCGTCACGCGACCGATTAGTGCACCAGCAGCAGCACCAACAGCTGCACCTACGGCTGCGCCGCGTAGATTACCTGTTGCCAATGCACCAGCAGCAGCACCTGTTGCTGCGCCGATAGTGGCACCTTGTTGTGTTGAATTACAGCCTGCAAGTGCTGCAGAAATAGCGACGATTGCGATCATTTTTTTCATAACAAACCCCTTCTGGTTATGGTTAGGCTAGGGGTAAAATATGACAAAAATCAGGCTAATTTGTTAACGACGGCTTGCGCTTCTTCACGAGCTGTTACGTCGATGTTGTAAATCGTTTGGATGTCGATTTCACTGCCGTTACGCGCTGGAATTTTGTCTAGCACTGCTTCGACAATATCAGCCATTTTTAAAAATCCAATGCGTTCTTCGATAAAGGCCTCTAACGCGACTTCTTTGCTGGCATTAAAAATGGCACCGCTTAACCCACCGGCTTTCATTGATTGACGTGCCAATCTGAGTGATGGAAATTTTTCTTCATCAGGCGCTTCAAAATCAAGCTGAGCGAGCTTGATGAGGTCCAACTTTTCAACGGGGAGGTCAATGCGGTTTGGATAGGCAAGTGCATAGCCAATCGCTGTTCGCATATCAGGTTCGCCTAATTGCGCTAATACCGAGCCATCACAATAGGCAACCAGCGAATGAATAATGGATTGAGGATGAACCACAACATCAATCTTATCTGGATGTGTGTCGAACAAATGCATGGCCTCGATCATTTCGAGCGCTTTGTTGAACATGGAGGCACTATCGATGGATATCTTTGTGCCCATTGACCATTTGGGATGCGCAGCTGCACTGATGGGTGTGACATTGGCCATTTGGCTACGGGTGAAATTGCGATAGGGACCGCCTGATGCCGTCAGAATAATCTTATCAAGCGACGGCGCATGCGCGCGATTTAACACCTGAAAGATGGCGCTGTGTTCACTGTCAACTGGAAGGAGTTTTCCGCCACCTTTTTCGACAATTGATTTAAATAAAGTGCCAGCAGACACCAGACATTCTTTATTAGCTAACGCTATATCCGCGCCGCGTTCGGCAGCGGCGATTGTGGGCGCTAATCCTGCCATGCCGACAATTGCGGCCATCACCCAATCACTGTCCCGCCGACCGGCTTCGATTAATGCATCGCGGCCTGCAGCGACTTCTATGTCAGTTCCAGCGAGGAGTTCTTTGAGCTCTGAATATTTGGTTTCGTCGGCGGTGACGACAAATTTTGCATTAAAGGTCCGAGCTTGCTCGCTGAGCAATTGCACATTGGACATTCCGGTGAGCGCAACAATATCAAATGTCTCCGCACCGCCATGATGGGCAAGCACATCCAAAGTGTTTTTACCGATAGAGCCTGTCGCGCCTAGGATCGATATCTTTTTGGGGAGATCAAAGTTTGACATTGAAATATTGAATTCTAACCCGTTCAAATTGGCAGTGACGCAAATTATTGCCTTGAGGGCGACATTTGCAGAGCCTCAATGCCACATAACGAGCAAAACGCCAAGCTTATTAGCCTTTATTATTTGGATGCTCACTGCAACTTGATTAATCGTAGCGTAGTTCTGTTGCTTTGCCGCCAAAGACCCGGTAGGCAAAGATTGAATATCCGACGATTACCGGCAGCACAAAAGCAGTGCCAAACAAAATGATTAGAAGGCTTTCAGGTGCAGATGCTGCGTCAACAATCGTCATCTTCTCAGGCACGATATAAGGGTAGAAGGAATAGGCTAAGCCTGCAAATCCAAGAACCATGATCGCGACAATACCAATGAAAGGAAGCAGAGAGAAACGTTCTGTTTCATCAGGTAAATGTTTTAACTGCCAATAGGTGAATATAAAGAACAAGCCGGACATGAGCGGTAACGGTGCCAAAGCAATGATCTCGGGAATTGCAAACCATTTTTCGAAAATTCGATCGCTCGCGAGCGGTGTGATGATGGAAATGGCCGCCATGCCAATAAGCGTGAAAATAAGTGCTTTCTTCATCCATGAAATAGCATTTGCTTGCAATTGCCCATCGGTTTTATAGATCAGCCAAGCCGCACCAATCGCGGCATAGGTAGCAGTAAGACAAATGGCAACTAGAATGCCAAATGCAAATGCTTGAAATCCGGACTGAAGACCTAGCGTATATATGCCCAGCATATAGCCCTGGCTTAATGCTGTTATGAGCGATCCGGCAAAGAATATCCGGTTCCAAAGCCATTTTTCGCTCGCTTGCGCTTTGGCTCTAAACTCAAAAGCAACGCCTCTTGCAATCAACCCAATCAACATAATTGTCACAGGTAAATAAAGCGCTGTGAGGATTTCGCCATGGGCCGCCGGAAATGCCACAAGCAAGATGCCGATGGCGAGCACGAGCCATGTTTCATTCGCATCCCAAAATGGTCCAATCGAAGCGATCATGCGATCTCTGTCTTCTGCCGGAGCGAGCGGAAAGAGAATCCCTACACCAAGATCAAAGCCATCAAGCACCACATAAACAAGAATGGAAATGCCCATTAAGCCTGCAAAGATAAGTGGTAGGTGAGGGTAAATTAAAGTAATATCCATTTGATTTACTCCGCTGGCAGGCTGGCTTGGTTTGGTGTGGCGCCGGGTAAGGCAGGCTTACCTGTCGCATCGGGCTCTGGGCGCTTGTCGCCTGATTTTGCAGCTTTAACCGCTAGTCTTACGACCACAAAAATATAAGCGCCAAGCAATATGAAATAAGTTGCAAGATAGGCTATGAAGGTAGATAGAACCATGCCGCCAGCGATCGGTCCTAAGGCGTCTGCTGTTTTTAACACGCCAGTGACAAGCCAAGGCTGGCGACCGATTTCAGTGACATACCATCCGGCAATTGTCGCAACCCAGCCGGATAATGCCATGGGGACGAATAAATAAGCCAAGGGTTTTGGAAATTCATCTTTCCGCCACAGATAATAACTGCCAATCCAGGATAAAAATAACATGGCAAAACCGGTTCCAACCATGATGCGGAAACCCCAGAACACCGCGGCAACAGGAGGATGAAGTATTGTGCCATCTTCAGCCACAAAATCATTGAGGCCAGGCACAACGCCATCTGCTTCGTGTTTTAAAATCAAGCTGGCGCCATTGGGAATTGACAGCTCAAACTTATTGCTTCTGGTTTCTTCATCAGGCAGTGCGAATAGTAATAGCGGTACATTGCCTTTTGTTTCCCAATTGCCTTCCATCGCTGCAACTTTGGCAGGCTGATGTTCGAGCGTGTTAAGCCCATGAAGATCGCCTGCGAAAATTTGCAATGGGATCAAGATCGCTGCGAGCGTTACGCCGGTTTTAAGCGCTTTAAACATGGATGCAGTTCGATCGCCCAATAACCATCTCAGCGCTGATAATCCTGCTACAAGAAACGCAGCTGTTAGTCCTGAAGCTAATAGCATATGTGACAGGCGATAAGGCAGGGATGGGTTGAACACAATTGCAAACCAGTCCGTTGCATGAGCAATGCCATCAATGATTTCATAGCCTTGTGGGGTGTGCATCCAAGAATTTAGCACCAATATCCAGAAGGCACTCATGGTGGTGCCAAAGGCTACTAAGAAGGTCGCAAGCGTATGTACTCGGTTAGACACACGCCTAAAACCAAAGAGCATAATACCTAAGAAGACTGCTTCTAAAAAGAATGCCGTTAAGACTTCATAAGCAAGGAGAGGTCCCGCGATATTCCCCACAGTTTCCATAAATCCCGGCCAATTTGTACCAAACTGAAAACTCATGGTGATGCCGGAAACAACGCCCATGGCAAAGGAAAGTGCGAAGATTTTTACCCAGAAGAAATAGGCATCCATCCAGGCCTGATCACCTGTTTTATTATATCGGTATTTAAAAAATAGCAGGATCCAACCCAATGCAATCGTGATGGTTGGAAATAGAATGTGAAAGGTGATGTTGGCACCAAATTGCATTCTCGATAATATAAATGGGTCCATAACGTCGTACTCCAATGCGCTGGATTATATATAATATTTCAGGCATTGAAAATTATGTGGCAGACTGTCGCGAATTTAGAATTATTCTAAACAAATTGTCGCAGATGGGTTGTTTGCCCTTAGAATCTGCACCTAGGTCAAACGAGAAGAATGCAAAGATGAATGATTTTGTTTTCAACACAACACCTTCGATCAGGCAGATTTTGGGTGGCGCAGCGCGTCTTGGTGAACTCATTAAAGATCTACCAATATCTCAGCCCAATGCACACATTTGCTTCGTTACCGATCCAGGGATCATGGCGCTGGGACTTGCGGATGCAGCGATTGAAAACATCACCTCGCTTGGTTTTAAGCTCACATTGTTTGATAAAATCTCAGCAGATCCAAGCGCTGAGAGTGTCCTTAGTGCCGTTGAAATGGCGAAAGCTGAAGGGTGCAATTGCGTCATTGGTTTTGGCGGCGGGAGCTCGATGGATGTCGCCAAAATGGTTGCGCTGCTGGTCCAATCTGATCAACCGCTTGATGAGATGTATGGTGTGAACATGGTTAGTGGGTCTCGCCTACCACTCATGCTGGTTCCCACCACGGCTGGAACAGGGTCTGAAGTTACCGGCATTTCAATTCTAACCACGGGAACAGCTGAGAAGAAGGGGGTGGTTTCGCCTGTTATTCTTCCTGATATCGCCTTGCTTGATGCCGAGCTGACCATGGGATTGCCAGCACATGTCACAGCCGCAACAGGGGTGGATGCCATGGTGCATGCGATCGAGGCTTATACGTCAAGAAGCGCCAATAATAATCCGATTTCAAAAATGCTGGCGTTAAAGGCGCTTGATCTGCTTGGCGCCAATATTCGCATGGCTGTTTTCGAGGGTGATAACAAACAAGCGCGGTCCAACATGTTGCTTGGATCAATGTTGGCGGGGCAAGCTTTTGCAAATTCGCCTGTGGCCGCCGTGCATGCACTTGCTTATCCAGTCGGCAGTTTGTTTCATGTGCCGCATGGATTGTCCAATGCGCTGGTCTTACAAAGCGTCATGCGGTTTAACGCGTCTGAATGTTCAGATGATTATGCAGCGCTCGCGCCGCATGTCTTCCCCGATATCAACCTTACCCAAAGCAACCAAATGATCGCAGATGCTTTCATCTCTCGGCTCGGTGCATTGAATATTGAATTGGGCTTAGAAGCTGGGCTTCGACATGTCGGGATTAAAGAAAGTGATATTGAAAAGCTCGCAACAGATGCAATGAACCAGACGCGACTATTGGTGAATAATCCGCGTGAGGTGACCTTTGATGATGCTGTGAAGATTTATCAGGCGTCGTATTGACAGATAACGGAACAAAAAAGCGACCTGATATCTCAGATCGCTTTTTTTAATTCATTAAAGTTCAATCACAAACTTATTAAATTGTTGGCTCAAGTGAGCTTTCTTCACCTTCAAGCAAAGGCACCGGTAAAGGACGAGACTTTTCATCCAAAATCTGGAAATCAACTTTGCCATGCTCATCTTTTTTAACAACATAAGATAGACGATCCGCGATGGAGTTATCTTCATTGAATGTCAAAATTTTCGGCGTCATGTCAAAGACTTCACCTGTTGGGCGATATTCTGAGCCACAAATGATGACCTGATCACCTTTTTGACATGTACGTGCTGCAGCACCATTTAAGATGCAGACTTTTGAACCGCGCTCACCATAAATGACATAGGTTGAAATACGTGCACCTGAATTTTTGTTCCAGATGTCGACAAATTCAAGCGGCTGTAAACCAACTGCTTCGCAATGGTCTGGATCAAGTGTGATAGACCCATGGTAGTTCAAATTAGCTTCGGTGACATAAATGCCGTGCAATTTAGAGGCTACGAATTGTTTCAACTTATCACTCCTTGATCGTAGTACATTTACGGTACTTCTAGCCGATCAAAATTGATAAATGTTTAATTGCGTCGTGTGTTTTTGAAATGGTTGGGTTCGCCGATGTATCACGCATCATTACGTGCATTTACAGCATGTGCAAGCACACATAATAATTCAAACATAATGGACGCCCCGACCCAAGCGGTGCCGCCTGATGGGTCAAATGGTGGAGAAACCTCAACCAGATCCGCGCCGATGAGATTTAAACCCGCCAGCTTGCGTACCATTTGCTGGGCATCAAATGTGTTAAATCCACCAATTTCCGGCGTGCCCGTTCCAGGTGCGAATGCTGGGTCGATGCAGTCGATATCGAAACTGACATAGGTTTCATGATTGCCAACAATTGAGCGAGCTTCGTCCATGACATCGTTTAAACCGCGTTCAAAACATTCTTCAATTTCGATAATGCGGACGCCCTGTTCCAGTGCCCAATCAAAATCTGTTGCGTCATATTTTATGCCGCGTATACCAATTTGCACGGTGCGCTTTGGATCTAAGAACCCGCCTTCAATTGCGCGCCGAAACGGTGTGCCATGGGTAAATTTGCTGCCACCGAAATAACTGTCATTCATGTCTGTGTGGGCATCGAAATGGATCATGCCAACGGGTTTGTCAGCGGCGATTGCGCGCAAAATTGGAAAGGAGATCAAATGGTCTCCACCAGCCGTGAGTGGGGTAATGTTTTGGTTTTTTAATTCCGTAAAAAATTCAGTGATCAGGTCAAGACTTTGCATGACATCGATAGGGTTAATGGGCGCATCACCAAGGTCTGCGCAATTTACCAAGGTGAAGGGGTTGATGTTGCTTTTAGGATGCGTTGTGCGGATCATTGTCGAAAGATCCCGCAGCTGTCTCGGTCCGTGTCGCGTACCTGGCCGATTTGATGTGCCGCCGTCAAAAGGGATACCGGTAATTCCAATATCGACTTTGGAGAATTTTTCATCGCTTTGCGCCACATGCGGCAAACGCATAAAGGTTGCTAAGTCTGCAAATCTTGGTGTTTTCAGTCCAGGAATGGGTTGAAAATCAGCGTCCTTCATCATGGTACCCTTCGTTAAAGTCATTCAGAATTTTGTCCAGACTATAGCAATAAGTAAGACATTCAAACGCTGATTTTTGCCGGGCGTTGACATAAATCCATGCGTTAAACTGCTTTGTCTGAACGTTTGAACGCGCCTTGCACAATCCGATCAATAACCATGGCGACAAAGAGGATGGCGAACCCACCCAATAGCCCTGGGCCTTTGGCTGCATATTGCAATGCCTCTAATATTTCGCGGCCCAGACCACCACCGCCAATGAGCGAAATGATCACCACCATGGACAAGCACATGAGGATTGTTTGGTTGACACCCGCCATGATCGAAGGGAGGGCGAGCGGCAGTTCCACGTCTTTAAGGAGTTGCCAGCGCGAAGCGCCAAAGGCGACAGATGCTTCCTTAATGCTTTCCGGCACTCCGCGCATTCCAAGTGCAGTTAGGCGAATAACGGGCGGCATGCCGAAGATGATCGTTGCCAAAATACCTGGTGGATTGCCGGTGCCAAAAAACGCAATAATAGGTATGAGATAGACAAATGCCGGTAAGGTCTGCATTAAATCTAAGATCGGTTCGGCAATCCGAAAGGCGCGCATTGATTTTCCGAACCAGACTCCCAATGGAATGCCAATAACAACGCATAAGATCACCGCAGCGCCAACAAGTGCTACGGTTTCCATCGCGATCTCCCAATAGCCAAGGAAGGCGATGTAGCACAAAGCGG
>JAHDFS010000025.1 GCA_020628035.1 Rhizobiaceae bacterium | reverse complement strand
TACTTAACAAAGTATTAACAGTAAACTTTTCGTAAGCGCTTCATTTCTATGGTTTTTTGGTTAATTTGAGCGCTTTTTGGGTAGGAATATCAAAAATTGGGACTGATTTTTGATTGCATCAAGTTCAGAACATACAATATTAGAGTTAAATTCCAAAAAGATAGTGGAAATTTTCCCTAGCCATGATACTTCAATAAACGGACAAATGAACCGATTGCAGGAAATTTCTGTGGCCCGTAAAACCCGTAAACGCAAAAAGATCAGTCAAAACTCCGCGGCTGAAAACATAGGCGCGCAACAAAAGGCATCGCGCCCTGCACTGCCCAATATAGTATATATCCTGCTCTTTGCTTTTTGCTGTTATGGCCTGATTATATTGATACAAAAAACTTATCTCGCCATTGATGGATTTCGCACGGAAAATCAGGATGATGTGATCAATAACTTGATCAGCGTATCACAATATATTCTCATCAGCATGGCGCCAGCGCTTTGCATTGCGGGGCTTTTTACCCTTGTCGAAATACTCACGACCAAGAGACTTAGAACGGCGACAAGTTATACAATTTCATTTTTGAACCTGATTATTAGTTTTGCTGGCTTTGTGATCTTTGTTTATTTATTTGAGCGGGCATTATCAGCGATAGGCCAAACTCCTTTGTTGCAAATCAGCGCTGCGACCCATGGTTACGTTGTTATTTATGCCATCACATTGGCATATTTCTTCGTAGAAGATGTCTTGCTCTATTGGGTCCATAGATTGGAGCACACCAATCGAACACTTTGGTATTTGCATAAAATCCATCACGCAGTTGAAGATATGGACAGTGTTTCAGGTGCTTTTCACCCGGTGTCGAACATCATCCGCTGGCTCATTACGATCTTGCCGCTCAGCCTGATCATAAAAATAGAATTTAACGACGCGTTGATCATCGCTTCATTTATTGTGGGTGTTCACTACGCCCAACATACCCGCGCACCGTTACATTTTGGTTGGTTCGGTAAAGTGATCGGCGACAACAGATTTCACTTTCTGCACCATTCAAAAGATCCCAAATACTACAATAAGAATTTCGCAGCGGTTTTTCCTGTCATTGATATGATGTTTGGCACATATGTGGACCCCAAAGAAGATCCCCTGCCCGAGACAGGTTTATCTCACCTTCGTGGCGCGCAAAGTGTGACTGAGTTTTTAACGGGCCAGCTTTCCCCGCGACAATGATGGTGTACCAAGCCTACTCGACCTTCACTTGATCAGCGATCCATTCGAAAACCCGTTTTGGTCCTGATGTTGCTTTCGTGTAGTCGCGGCTCATTATGTGGCCAGCATCGCTTTCCACCACATGATCCATCATTTTGACAAGCAATCCATTATCGACCACCTGATCGATCAAGCCTAACCATCCCAACGCAATGCCATGGCCCGCCATCGCAGATTGCGTGACCATATCATAATTGTTGAAGCTGACATAATTGTGCTCGCGCTCACCCTTTACACCCAAAGCATTGAACCAACCCTGCCAGGTTTGCCATTGGGCCTGTTCGGGTTTGGAAAGGCTAAGCAATTGATGCTGCAACAATTCTTCTGGCGTTGCTGCGCTCCCATGCGTTTCAATATATTTTGGGCTACACACAGGTGTAACGCGTTCCTTTAGTAAAAGAATGTCATTTGCCATCATCTTATTGAGCGGTCCAACATGGATTGCGATATCACAATCGTCACCATTGACTTCTTGAGGCGATTGAGACGCCAGGATCTGAATTTCGATTTCATCGCCAAGCTCTGATCTTAAATGTGCCAAGCGCGGCAATAACCAGAAAGTCGCGAAGGAAAAATCGGCTGAAATGCGGACGCGTGGCTTTGATTTTCGCACTTGTAAACGCGAGACCGCCTGCTCCATCTGGGTCATGGACGGACGGATGATATTGATCAAACGCGCGCCTTCATTGGTGAGGGAAACACCGCGATGTTCGCGCTTAAACAGCACGATTCCAAGTTCTGTTTCGAGCGCTCTGATGCGCTGGGACATGGCACTTTGCGTCAAGCCTAAACTTTCCGCCGCGCCTGTGAAGTTTCCATTTCGTGCAACAAGATCAAAGGCATAGAGGCCAACAAGGTTGTGACTAAGTTTCCTATTAATGGAGTTAATGTCAGCCATTAAAATTTACCCTCTACAAATCGATTTAATTATGTAAGACTATTAAAATTCTATTAATTTGGTGATCGGATTTATCCGATATGTCAAGCTAATAGTGGGGTCGCTTTCGGGGGAGGAGCGCAAATACTTATCAAGATTTTGACCAATCTTGGTGTGGAGGGTGTTTGCGATGACATTAGGGGAGAACATTTTACATGAGTATTAAACCTGCATTGACTGATCTGCCGATCAAAACCGCTGACAGCGGTTATTATCGGGGATTTAGTGTCAACGTGACAGTCGTCAGTAAGATCATCATCAGCGTCTTGGTTGTGTGGTGTATTGTTTGGCCGACAGAAGCTGGCACAATATTAGGCGAATGGAACACTGCCATTCTGGCACAATTTGCCGCGTGGTATATTTGGGTGGTCACAGCCTTTGTAATTGTCTGTATTGGCTTAGCGATTTGGCCAACAGCGGGACGCCTAAAACTGGGCACTAGGGACGAAAAGCCTGAATTTTCAAACTTCTCATGGTTCTCCATGATGTTCGGCGCCGGTATCGGTGTTGGCATGTTGACCTGGGCTGTTGCTGAGCCAGTGGCTCACTTTAAAAACAACCCTGCGGTTATTCAGGGTATTACAAACTCGCTAAATGCTGACAATGTCCGCGAAGCTTATGTCTGGTCATTCCTGCATTGGGGATTAGGCGCTTGGGCTTGTTACGCGGTTGCTGGTCTTGCACTGGCATTCTTTAGCTACCGTCGTGGTTTGCCGCTGACAATTCGCTCTTCTTTGACACCTTTGTTCGGCAAATCTTTGTCAGGCAATCTTGGTCATTTGATTGATATTGTTGCGGTGGTTGCGACCATTTTGGGTGTGGCACAAACACTTGGATTTGGTGTGGAGCAATTCGTTGCAGGTCTGACACGGATCGGCATTGGCGGTCTTGCGCTTGAAGATGGCTCGGCAACCACGCTTGGCATTGTCGTAGCTCTGCTTGTAATCATGGGCGCGTCAACGCTATCTGCGATTTCAGGTGTTGGTAAAGGCATTAAGTGGCTTTCAAACATCAACATGGTGCTATCTATTTTCCTACTTGGGTTCTTCATTCTATTTGGTGCAACCTGGTTCGGCGCAACCGCCTTCTTCGTCGGCATTTGGGATTATCTGATCGCATTGCCTTGGCTCAGCGTTAATGTTTACAGCTCTGATGGTGTTGAAGGATCACAAGCCTTCTTGCTCACGCAGTGGCAAGGTTGGTGGCCTGTATTCTATTGGGCCTGGTGGATCGCATTTGCGCCATTTGTGGGCTTGTTCCTAGCGCGTATTTCGCGTGGTCGTTCGATCCGTGAATTCGTCCTTGGTGCGATGATTGTTCCTTCACTTATGTGCTTTATCTGGTTCGCATGGGCTGGTGGTACTGCGATTGATCTTGAGTTGAATGGCACAGCTGGCGGGCTCATTCTCGATGCCGCAAATGGTGACAAAATCTTTGCTATGACAGAGTTTATGTTGGCACCAATTGCACAATTCTTGGCATGGGGTATGGCTGTGATCATCGTGATCTTGCTCATGACTTTCCTAGTCACATCTGCTGACTCGGCTGTATTGATCGTGAACACTATCAATGCTGCTGGCGACGAAGGTCCCAAAGCTCGCCCACACATCCTTTTCTGGGGTGCAGCGCTTGCGCTGGTTGTTGGTGGCTTGCTTATCTCCGGGGGTACAGGAGCTATTCAGACCGCTATGGTCATCGGGGCGTTACCGTTCTCCGTCGTGATGGCACTTATGTGTGTGGCCTTGGTCAAAGCTATCTATAATGATGGCAAGCGCGAAGCGGCCGGTGTTGAGACTGTTGTCGATCCATCAGAACGCGCTATGGACTAATTAAGGTTTATCTTAGCTTCAAGACCCTACCCCGCCTGAATGCATATTCGGGCGGGGTTTTTCATGCAGTGTTTAAAATCAAAAATTTAGCTGTTTTTGGCTGCCTGTCTGGCAACAAGATAAACACCGAGAACCGCTAATAGGCATCCAGTGATGGCGACAATTCCCAGAGTTTCATTGAACAAGAAATAAGTCTGGATCACCGTAACCGGCGGCACAAGATAAAAATAGCTGGCGACCTTTGCCACTTCACCTTCTCGGATCATAAACATTAAAAGCAATATCGCGCCAACAGATAAGGCGAGAACCGACCACACCATGGCCGCAACAAGCTCAAACGTCATGATCACGGTATGATCCTCAAGCCAAAGCGAAACTGGCACAAGCGCAAGCGCACCACCTAAATATTGATAAAACGTGCCTGAGACCAATGGGACGTTTTGCGCATAAAGCTTTTGCAAAATACCGCTCATCGAAATCCCAATGAGTGAGAAGATGCAGGCCATCAACCCCAATGTCGATAATGCGCTACCATCAATATTATTCGAACCGATCACAACAAGCGAAATGCCAATAAAACCAAATGCCAGTCCGATGGATTGCAGTAATCGCAATTTCTGGCTCAAGAAGATAAAACCCAATAATGCTGTTAAGGCTGGGTGCAAACCAACAAAAATGGATGAAATACCTGCTGGCATGCCCAGATGAACGGCAAAGAACACCCCGCCCAAATAAACCGAGTGCAAGAGTATTCCGATGATCATTTGCATGATGGCTTGATTGCGCGTTGGCCAACATTTTTTCAGCACAAAGATCAAGATGAGAAATGCAATTGCTGCCAACACCATGCGGATGATGAGAAAGTAAAACGGCTCTATGTAAGGCAATGCATATTTGGCATTGATAAATCCGGTGCTCCAAATCCAGACGAAAAGAAATGGAACGAATTGGGTCAAACGCGACGACATGGGTCTTATAAACCTTTAAAAGTCTGCGCTTGGCGTTTCAGCGAGCAATAACTGACTATAGGGATCGTTCGGACCTTCAAAGAAGCTATCAACTTCACCTTTTTCGACCAAAACTCCGTTCTTTAAAACAGCCACTTGATCAGCCATTTGTCTAACCACTGCAAGGTTGTGGCTGATAAACAAAATCGACAAGCCAAATTGTGCTTGCAGATCTTTCAACAAGTTGAGGATCTGCGCCTGAATGGATACATCAAGTGCCGAGGTTGGCTCATCACAGATCAAAAATTCCGGTCTGGCAACCAGCGCGCGGGCAACCGCTATCCTTTGCCGCTGACCACCGGAGAATTGATGCGGGTATTTCAGCATGGCTCGTTGCGGCATTTCAACAAGCTCCAAGATGGACGCAATGATCTTGCGCTGCTCTGTGGCTGATTTTGCCAATCCGAAGAACCTGATCGGCTCACCAATAATGTCCTCAACTTTCCGACGATTATTCAATGAAGAATATGGATCTTGGAAAACCATTTGGATTTTGCGGCGGGTGACATCTTTGCGCGATCTGTCTTTTCCAAATTTGAGCGCTTCACCCAAAAATTCGATATTTCCAGCACTTGGCTTCACCAGTCCGACAATGGATTTGGCCAAGGTGGATTTGCCAGAGCCGCTTTCACCGATCAAACCCAGAACCTGACCTGCAGGTATGGAGAGTGATACATTATCAAGCGCTTTAAAACCTTCATCCTTACCAAATGAGAACATGTTCTTTTTGTAATAGGTCACATCGATATTCTGGATATCGAGAACAGGCTTTTCATCGGATTCGTGCCGTTCGCCGGTGAGCAACCATTCAGATGCAAAGTCGCTTGTTGCACCTTCAACTTTCCAAAGCAATTCCGGTGTCGATAGTTTCACCTCGTCATCTAAAATATTCGCAAAGCGATCGAGTTTCTTATCAAGCCGTGGAACAGCCGCCATAAGCGCTTTGGTATATTCGTGGCTTGGTCGCTGCAAAATAATGCGCGTGGGTCCGACTTCCTGCAAAACACCATTTCTGAGCACGGAAACACGATCTGTAATTTCAGCAATAACGCCAATATCATGGGTGATTAGAATAAAGCCAACACTGCGCTTTTTGGCCAAATGTTTGATGAGATCCAAAATCTGTTTTTGGATTGCGACATCCAGCGCTGTTGTGGGTTCATCAGCAATGATCAAATCTGGCTCTGTACAGAGCGCAAGCGCAATCACCACCCGTTGGCGCATTCCGCCAGAGAACTGATGGGGATATTCCAAAATCCGCGTTTTAGCATCGCTAATGCCGGTTTCTTCCAGTAAATCAACGGCTTTATTAAACGCGTCTTCATAGGATAAGTCAGAATGCTGCCTGATGGTTTCAACCAACTGCTCTTCTACGGTCAAAAGCGGATTGAGTGATGTTTGCGGATCCTGGAAGATCATCGAGATCTTGGCGCCGCGCAATTTATGATATTGGCTTTGGCTTAAATCACGAATGCTCTCGCCATTTAATTCAACATCACCTGTTGCAATATAACCTGGGCTTGGAATAAGCCCCATAATCGCTTGGCCAATCGTTGATTTACCCGCGCCACTTTCCCCCACAAGTCCGTGGATTTCACCTTGTTCGAGGCGCATATCCAGGTTTTTGACCGCTTGGAATGTGCCAAATCGGGTTGGGTATTCAACGGTTAAATCCGTGACTTTTAACAGCAAGGTCATCAGCGCAACCTCGGATTTAGATAAGCGCGGAAGAAATCGCCCAAAATATTGATTGAGATAATCAAAATAATCAGCGCAAATGATGGGAAGATCACAATCCACCATTCACCTGAGAAGATATATTCTGTCCCGATACGGATCAATGTCCCCAGCGATGGTTGGTTTGGCGGCACACCGACACCCAAGAAACTTAGTGTTGCTTCCAACAAAATCGCGACCGCTAAATCCACTGTTCCGATTACCAAGAGCGGGCTTAAAATGTTTGGCAAAATCACCACCAACATGATGCGGATGGGATGTAAACCAATGATCTCGGCCGCCTGCACATATTCCTTATTGCGCTCAACAAAGGTCGATGCGCGCGCGGTTCGGGCAAAGTTAACCCAGAGCGACAGGCCAATGGCGAGCGATAAGACGACTAACAACAAATCTTCATGCTGTTCGCGCGGCAATAATCCTCTTGCGATCCCGTCGACCAAAAGCGCGGTTAAAATCGCGGGCAAGCTCAACTGAACATCGGCTATACGCATAACAATCGTGTCGAAACGGCCACCTAAATAGCCCGCTGCGACGCCGATCGCGGTGCCAAAGATCGCTGCGAATGCGACTGATAAAACACCAATGATCAGCGACAAACGCATGCCATACATGATGGATGACAAGAGATCGCGGCCTTGATCATCTGTACCAATGATAAATTGCGGATTTCCCCCTTCGGACCAAGCGGGTGGGGTAAAACTATCCAAAATATCAAAGGTTGATAGATCATAAGGGTTCGATGGCGCAATGAGCGGCGCCAGCAAAGCCCCAAGTATGCACACAAGAGCAACGAGCGCGGCGAGCTGCGCCACGCGATTGTTTAAAAACAAATAGATGAATTCGTTTTCGATCTTAATCCGGCGCCAAGCTTCCAACATTAGCCTGCCTCCGGTTGAAGTCGAACACGCGGATCAATTGCGAAATATAGCATATCGACGATGAGGTTTATCACCACAAATACAAGCGCGATGATGACAAGATAAACGGCCATAACGGGGATATCGACATAGCGAATACTCTCAAGGAACAGCAAGCCCATACCCGGCCATTGAAACACGCTTTCTGTGACGATGGAGAAGGCGATTACGCCGCCAAATTGCAAGCCGATAATGGTGATCACCGGAACCATCGAATTTCTCAACGCATGATGATAATGAATGCTGCGGTGGTTGATCCCACGTGCCACAGCGAATTTGATGAAATCTGTGTTGAGCACATCCTGCATTTCTGAACGCACCAAACGCATGGTCAATGTAAGCTGATAAATACCCAAAGTGATTGCGGGTAGTATCAAGGCTTCTAGACCTTTGAGACTGAAGAAACTGGATCTCCACCACCCTATTTCGGTGACTTCCCCGCGCCCGAAAGTGGGCAGCCAACCAAGCTGCACGCCAAAGAGATAAATCAAAAATATTCCGATGACAAAGGTGGGAATAGATATGCCGATCAAAGTGGTAATCAATATGGTTTGCGATAAAAACCCATCATTCCTCAGCGCCGTATATATACCTGCTGGTATGCCCACTATGAGTGAAATCAACAAGGACACAATGCCAAGCTCTATAGTGGCTGGCGCTCGTTCAAGCAGCATTTCACCAATGGGTTGGCGCGTGCGATACGAAAAGCCAAACTCACCCGTCAACATATTGGTGACAAATCGCCAATACTGCTGAATAACTGGATCATTTAGCCCCAATTGCTCGCGCAATCTTTCTTGATCTTCAATCGAGGTCTCCTGCCCCACCATGACCGCTATGGGATCACCCACAAAACGGAACATGGCAAATGCCAGAAGACTGACCGTCAACATCACAAATATGGATTGTATTAGTCTACGAGAGACATAAGCAAACATAATTCACCCCTTCGAGCTCACTACCCTTACATTGCTTTGATGCGATTACCAGATTAATTTTTATTCCTTCAACAAATCATGGTTTGAAACGTCAAATCGTGAAGTCGCATCGGTTTTTTTATCAGATTTACCGTTGGACATCTCAAATTATTATTCCTAAGCTGTGGCCTGAACAATTGTGCGAAACAAAATCGGGAGAACACAATGACAATGAAAAAACGAACCGCACGCTCCTTGTTAGCATCCAGCATTATTGCTGGTGTTGCATTTGGTGTGGGCTTAACTTCTGCATCGGCGGAAACATTTAAATGGGCAGGTTCGACTGACCCACAAACAATGGATCCTCATGCTGTTAACTCCGCGCCAGTATTAGGTTTTTTGAACAATGTGTATGAGGGTCTGGTACGCCGTAACAAATCCATGCGCATTGAACCCGCACTGGCTGAAAGCTGGGAAGCTTTGGGTGGCGACGGCTGGCGCTTTAAGTTGCGCCAAGGTGTGACCTATCATGATGGTTCCGCCTTTACAGCCGAGGATGTTTTGTTTTCATACGAGCGTGCAAGCTCAGAAGAAGCTGATGTTCGCTCATGGTTTGCACCTGTTTCTGAGGTGATTGTGCAAGACGATTACACAATCGACTTCATGACCAAAGCGCCGAACCCGCTTTTCCCTGATTCTATTGCGAACTTCATGATCATGGATAAAACTTGGACGGAAGCCAATGATGCTGCGCGTCCATCGAAAGAAGCGGAAAACTTTGCCACGCGCAATGTGAACGGCACCGGTGCCTTCATGCTCGCATCTCGTGATCCTGGTGTAAAAACCACGCTCAAGCCATTTGCAAATTGGTGGGATGACATGGAGAGCAACATCACTGAAGCGATTTTCACTCCAATTGGCGAATCGTCAACTGGGATGGCCGCGTTGCTTTCTGGTGAGATTGATTTCATCGCGCCTATCCCGCTTCAAAATGTGCCGCAAATGAAAGGCCGTGATGGTTTTACCGTCCATGAAGGAGTGGAAGCACGTGTGATTATGTTCGGTTTCGGACATGAAGCCGATGCATTGAAATATTCTGATGAAACCAAAGACAAAAACCCATTCCAGGATGTGCGTGTTCGTCAGGCAATTTATCAAGCAATCGACGTTGGTGCGTTAACCAGCAAAGTGATGCGCGGCACTGCAGAACCTGTGTCCCAATTGGTTTCAAAAGAAATGCGCGCCTATTCAACAGGTCTTGCAGATCGCTTGCCATTTGACCCGGAAGCCTCAAAAGCGCTTCTAGCAGAAGCAGGCTATCCCGATGGTTTCTCCTTCGGTCTTATGTGCCCGAATGATCGCTATATCAACGATGAAGCGATTTGCCGTGCTGCTGCTTCAATGCTGGCAAAAATCGGTGTCGATGCAAAACTGTCAACCATGCCAGTTCGCGCTTATTGGCCTGAACTTCGTGCCGATAATTTCGACATGTACCTTCTTGGTTGGTCACCAGGCACATTTGATGCTGAGCACCCAATTCGCTTCTTGGCTTCAACTCCAAATTCTGAGAAAAAGCTCGGTTCATGGAACTTTGGCGGCTACTCAAATGCCCGTGTAGATGAATTGCTTCCAATGATCCAAACGGAAGTTGATGACACAAAACGCCAGGCATTGGTGGATGAAGCGCATAAGCTTATCCAAGACGAAGTTGCCTATGTTCCAATGTATGTTCAGCCATTGATCTGGGCGACTAAGGACAATATTTCGCTGACACAAAGAACAGATAACTTCTTCATCCTGCGCTGGGTGACAGTGAACTAAGTTTTAAATGAAATAAAGAAAAAGGCCTGTCACTTCGACGGGCCTTTTTTTTCACGTCTTTACCAGCCGATAGCTCAATTATAGGCTATATTTTGCGGGTTGTACCTGTCACTTTAATGGCGGTACCGGGCTCATTTGAAAATTCAGCTTTTAAAACAGAGCGCTGTTTCATGTCTTCACCCTGAATGATTTTGATCTTGTTTTCATGCGGCCAATCAATATCTCGCAAATAGCCAGAAAATGCTGCGGCCGCTGCGCCAGTTGCTGGATCTTCAAGCACTCCGCCTGAGGCAAATGCATTGCGCACATCAAATAATTGATCTTCTTTGATACACACGAGCATGATGGTCACAATGCCGTTTTTACGCATAAATTCGCGACCTTCATTAAGATCGTAAGTCATGCGCTTGAGATCGAGGCGATCACGCAAACAAAGTACAAAATGATCCGCACCTGCATGAATTCTTGCCGGTAAAATGCGAGAATCAAGTTGGGCTCTATTTAATCCAAATAGATCCAATATCGGACTGATCTGCGCATTGGTCAGCTCTTCACTCTTTGTGGCTGGCGAATATAGCGAGGCGCTGTACTGACCGCGCGCACTAAATCCTTCAACAGCGATTTCAGCAGCATTGAGAACTAATTCGAAGCGGCCCTCCCCATGCATCTCGGCAAGGGTTGCACCTAAGGCAATTGTTGCATGACCGCAAAAGGGAACTTCTGTTTCTGGCGAAAAATAGCGTGTGCGCCATTTACCCTTGGCATTTTTGACAGAAAACACTGTCTCAGAATAACCAATTTCAGCGGCAAGTTTTTGCATTTTGATCGGGTCTGGCATCTCATCTGCAACAACAACACCTGCGGGGTTTCCGCCCGATTTGCCATCAGAAAAAGCTGCTATCCGCCGAACATCCATTTTGCATTCCAACCTTTAAATAACACCCAAAAACATCATTTAATGAGACCATTAATCCCATAATCTGCGGAACAAGGTATATATCATTCCTATATTAGCTGCAATGTGCGGACCCGCCGAATTTTACCTTTATTCGACGCGCTACTTTTGGCAATAAAATGCATATTTGTCAAATACTTACGGAAATTTTTGTACCAAAGAATTAGTAGATTACCACCTATAAGGCAAGCAAGCTTGATAGGTTTCAACTATGTATTTAATTGCTACTACTTATTAGAAATAGTAATTCGTTTTAGGTACAAATATAAGTGTAAGCATCTACTTACCTGTAATTGGATTTGTTTTGTATCATGGGCAATATTGCCTAGTTGCGTAAGCCACGTTTATCGCTTTCATTTTGAAAGTCTTCAAGCGCATCTGCGAACTTAGATATACCCCATTGCAAGACCTGATCGGTTCCATGGCGGTCATTGAAGTCTGAGACAAGGATTGGCTCACTTGATTTGGTATCAGCCATGCTTTGGATGAAAATATCTGCGTCATTTCCGGTTAGAAAACACTCGCCGCGTTCCAAGCAATCGTTTGGATTATAATCCCACACAATTTTCTCACCATCTTGAACCATCAGTGATGCACCGTTAAAGGTCGTGCCAGGTTCAATACCAAATTCTACCTTATACCCCTGCCCCTGCGGCTCAATAAAAACATATTGCGCAGCGAATTTAGGTGCTGGGCTAAACACATCGACATAACGAATATAACAACGTTCGACCTTCTTTCCTTTTCGAATGGCTTTATCGCAAATGGTATCCCATAAACCATAAGGCTTATAATGGGTGACCACCCAATCGCCGGGCGTATCATTCCCATCCGCATCCGTTGCAAAAGCGGTGTGCAATGGAGCGAAGAATATAACTGATAAGAGGCTGGTGATTGTTACGAGTTTTTTCATTGGAATATCCCTTTTTTGCGACCGATATTTTTTTATCAGATCCACAAATCACGCGGGGGTCATATCCATTCACATTTTCGGCATTGAAACAAAGCTGCGTTTATTCATCAGATAATCAAATGTATTGATCAATTTTTTGCACTCGTCGCACACAAAGATCAGTGCTAAATGCTTTTCATGGCTATTGTTGATATTTTCATTTTGATCGTTGTTACCGTTATCTGGGGCTTGAACTTTGCCATTTCAAAGCTCGGAATGGATCAACTGCCACCGCTTACGCTTTCGGCCTTACGTTTTTCGGTGGTTGCTCTTGCCGTCATATTTATCCCGCGCCCGAAAATTGATTGGCGAATAATAGCGGGCATTGCGCTGTTTATCGGCGTGATCAAATTCTCATTATTGTTTGTCGCGCTTGATATTGGTTTTGGTGCTGGCCTGTCTTCTGTGGTGGTTCAAGGACAAGTCTTCTTCACGATCATCCTCGCATTCTTCTTCTTTAGCGAACGGATCGATAAATTCCAGGCCATTGGGCTTCTCGTCGGGTTTACCGGTCTTGCCATTATGGGGTTTGATGAAGGTGGCAGCTTTAATCTGCTGGGGTTCTTTCTTGTGGTCATCAGCGCCATTTGCTGGGCAAGCGCAAATATGTTGTTTCGCCAAACCGGCAATGTGCCAGCCGTTTCTGTCATCGTCTGGGCAAGTTTATATGCCTCACTACCGATATGGTTGATCTCGCTTTATTTCGAAGGCCCCACGCGCATTGTTGATGCTTTGGCCAATATCGGACTATTGGGTGTGTCCGTCGTCCTTTATGTGTCGCTCTTTTCAACGCTATTTTGCTATTCCTTCTGGGGCAAAATGCTATCGAAATATAAAGCTGCGGATGTAACGCCCTTTGCCTTGCTCATCCCGGTTTCCGGGCTGTTAGGCGGCATTATTTTGCTCGATGAGGAAATCAGTCTTTTGGCACAAATTGGTATCGCGACCATTATGGCAGGTCTCACGATTACCATCATTGGTGGCCGTATCGCCAAACGCCGGAAAATAGCGCTGAGCAATCAGGTGTGATTGCCGGCGGAGAAGATTTTTAACCGCCGACAATGTATTGTAATCACTAAATAGCAGTTACTTTTTACGCTTTCTGTTAGGCGCCTGAGTTAGAGCCGAACCCGCCACGCTTTTCACACTATTTCCAGATTTTGGATCGCGAAGTAATTTAGATGCCTTAGAAGCAACTTTTTTTGAAGTTTTCTCATTTCTGGCCATGATACTATAACCCAATCGCTGGACGTATATCTGCAAATCGTCGACCGGAAATAACTTCACTAACTCTCCCCTGATTCAACGCTCCTAAATGCGCAGCGATTTGAGCCTGATTCATATCAGTGTTGTTCCAGAGGTATTTAATCTCAGCTGCTAGAGCCGCTGTTAGTTTGGGGCTTCTAGCCCTGCTTTTTTTGCTCATATTCAATCTTTCGTAATTCGAGCGAACAATACCTTATTGATATCAGATCACGATCACGCTAAGATTAGGGTGCGAACCGTTTAGGTGCGTCATTGTGCCTGAACAACAAAAAGGACTTTGGATTCATTTCCAAAGTCCTTTTATTTTACCCTAGTATGTCAGTATTCGCAACAAATTCGAGACAACAAATTATAAAATTCTGTATTTCTATCTTCGTAGAAATACAGAACATTTAACTTTTTGTCAATCCCCAGAAAATATGAAATTAATCGTGATTTTTCGTCGAAATCAAACTCTGAAAATGTATACATTCCAATAGTACAATTGGTACAATTTCCCTTGACCCACATGCGATTCACCCCTATAAGCCGCGACATAGATGTGGTCGTTTTTCGACCGCATTTGTTTTTGTGCAGTTTAAATCGGCCATAGAGCTCGAAAATTTCACAAATTAAAGCAACAAGAAATGTCCACATGGAGCAGAGCATTTAAGAATTCTGCCCGGGATTGGATCGAACATAGAAAGATAATTTCATGAAAACCTTTACGCAGAAACCTGCTGAGGTGGAAAAGAAGTGGATCATCATCGATGCAGAAGGCCTCGTTGTTGGTCGTCTAGCTTCATTGGTTGCCTTGCGTTTGCGCGGCAAGCACAAAGCCACTTTCACTCCACATGTTGACGATGGCGACAACGTTATCATCATCAATGCCGAAAAAGTCGTTTTGACAGGCAAAAAATACACAGACAAAAAATACTACTGGCACACAGGCTATCCTGGTGGCATCAAAGAGCGCACAGCACGTGCGATCATTGAAGGCCGTTTCCCAGAGCGCGTTGTTGAAAAAGCTATCGAGCGTATGATCCCACGTGGTCCGCTTGGTCGTCGCCAAATGAAAAACTTGCGCGTTTATGCCGGTGCTGAGCATCCGCATGAAGCACAATCTCCAGAAGTTCTGGACGTTGCCGCAATGAACCCTAAAAACAAAAGGAGCGCCTAATCATGGCTGAGCTAGAATCCTTAGCTGAACTTGGTGAAGCAACTGCAGAAGCAGTCGAAGCGGCTCCAGTATATGTTCAAAAACTAGACGACCAAGGTCGTGCATATGCAACAGGTAAGCGTAAAGACGCGATTGCCCGTGTTTGGATTAAACCAGGCACTGGTAAAATCACTGTTGTTGGCGCACCGTCAAAAAGCTCTGCTCGTAAAGACAAAGCTGAAGACAAAAAGGTTGTAAACTCAAGCACTGAACGTGATTACACTGAGTATTTCTCACGTCCTGTTCTTCAAATGGTTGTTCTTCAGCCACTTGTTGCAGCAGATCGTACAACACAATACGATGTTGTTGTGACATGTTCTGGTGGCGGTCTTTCTGGTCAAGCTGGCGCTGTTCGTCACGGCATCTCAAAAGCTTTGACAAACTACGAACCTGCTTTGCGCGCTGTGCTCAAAAAAGGTGGCTTCCTTACACGCGATTCTCGTGTTGTTGAGCGTAAGAAATACGGTAAAGCGAAGGCCCGTCGTAGCTTCCAGTTCTCAAAACGTTAAGTTTCAGAACACACAAGTTTCAAAGAGGCCGGACATTGCTCCGGCCTTTTTTGTTTCTGGATATCGCTTTCGCGCAACATCTGTTTGATCATCGAATATGAATATGTCAGAAACGTTTGAGCACATCCCCATTTTGGGATTGAACGTTAAAGGTAGCACACATGACTTTGAGAGACTTGCTTCGGATCATAGCTCTAAAGAACAGGCTATTTCTCAACAAAGCCGCAGATATCTCAAGTGTTGCGCAGTTTGTTGCCGACAATAAAGTCGTCTCCGTTGGTCATGAGCTCATCAGAATTGGTTCAAAAGCTGATGGCGGCTATCTGTTACCTGATGTCTTGGACGGTATTTCAAAATGCTTCTCTCCAGGCGTTGATGTGTCATCTGAATTTGAAGATGAATTGGCCGAACGTTATGGGATGGAATGCTTTTTAGCGGACTATTCAGTTGATGGACCTGCATCTGAAAATCAAAAATTTCACTTTGATAAAAAGTTTTTGGGCGCGCGTAATAATGACAAGTTTATTCGGCTTGAAGATTGGGTTGATAAATATTCAGACGATGATACCTCTGATTTATTGTTGCAAATGGATATTGAAGGCGCGGAGTTTGCCGTCTTATTGGACACGCCGCAATCGATCTTAAAACGCTTTCGGGTTATGGCAATTGAATTTCATTCCATGGAAACTGCGTTTGAAATTGGCGCATTTCCAATTATTCAATCTGTGTTTGATAAACTCTCTGAACATTTTACCATCGCCCATATTCACACCAATAATTATCAACGCATTTGGAAGCGCGGCGATGTTGAAATCCCGAGCGTGATGGAAATCACATTTTTGCGCAATGACTGGGTTAAAAAAGACAATAAGCCTTTAACCTTCCCTCACCCACTCGATGTTCTTAATGAACAAGATAAGCCACCGCGTCATCTCCCTAAATGCTGGTGGCCTGATCAATAATCAAGGACATGCCGAACGATTAAATATTTTCGGTATTGATATTCATTCATTTTGGAAATCGTAGATCTCATGGAAAATCAATCTCAACCTTTAAAAGCAGCTATTTGGATGTTTGGCGCGATCATTTCGTTCTCGCTAATGGCCATTGCCGGGCGCGAGGTTGGACAGCATCTCGATACATTTGAGATCATGTTCTATCGCTCATTGATTGGTATATTCATTGTCGTATCCGTCGCAAGGATCGCGGGCACTTTGGGCGAGATCAATACACGCCAATTTGGCCTACAGACCGTTCGAAATCTCTCTCACTTTGCTGGTCAAAATCTATGGTTCTTTGCGCTGACCACTGTGCCATTATCGCAACTGTTTGCGTTTGAATTCTCAACGCCATTATGGGTAGCGGTACTCGCACCATTTTTCCTGGCTGAAAAGCTCACCAAGATGCGCGCTTTTTGCGCAGCGCTAGGCTTTATTGGTATCTTGATTGTCGCACGCCCGGACACGACCACATTGTCTCCGCATATCATAGCGGCTGCCTTGTGCGCGGTTGGTTTTGCGGGTGCTGCGATTACAACAAAGCTTTTAACCCGTACGCAAACCATCACCTGCATTTTGTTTTGGCTGACTGCCATGCAAGCCGTTTTTGGCTTGATTACCGCAGGTTATGATGGGGATATTCATTTGCCGAATTTGATGCAATCTTTCTGGTTGGTGATCATCGGATTATGCGGCTTAGCTGCGCATTTTTGCATCACAAAAGCATTGTCTTTGGCGCCGGCTATCATTGTCACACCATTTGATTTTTTACGTTTGCCGTTGATATCTGTTGTTGCCTTTTTCTTGTATCAGGAAATATTGGAATGGCCTGTCGTGGTTGGTGCAATTATTGTATTTACCGCAAACTTGCTCAACCTTCGCAACGAGATGCGATTGAAAAAAGCGGCGGAAAGCGCATAAATATTTTTCTTACAATATTATCATAGAAAGTTGATTGCCGATGACCGGCACTCCATATATACCTCACACTGAGACAGTGAATGAAGTTGATCAAATTTTGATTCATTCTTTTCTGTTAAGAATCTGATTTTTAAGAATAAACGGACACCATTATGGCTGCAAAAATCTTTATCGACGGCGAACATGGCACAACAGGATTACAGATCGTAACGCGTTTATCAGCGCGCGATGACATTGAACTTATGTCAATTGCGCACGAAGATCGCCGAGATCCTGAGGTCCGTAAAGCCATGTTGCGCGATGCTGATATTGCCATTTTGTGCCTGCCAGATGCGGCAGCGCGCGAGGCGGTTGCACTTGCTGCCGATGCGGGCACGCGCTTTATTGATGCGTCCACAGCGCACCGCACACATCCAGATTGGGTGTTTGGATATGGTGAACTTAACAAGGATCAAAAAGACAAAATTGCCAATGCGCAATTTGTGTCAAATCCGGGCTGCTATTCAACCGGTGCCATCGCACTGATCGCGCCACTGGTGCAAGCAGGTATGTTGCCAGAAGATTATCCGATCACGATTAATGCTGTCTCTGGTTATACAGGTGGCGGCAAACAGATGATTGCGCAAATGGAAGATCCGGATTTGGATGATGCGATTTTATCCAATCACTTTGCCTATGCGCTGACGCTTGCACATAAACATGTGCCTGAAATCATCACACGCTCGGGCTTAACTCGAGAGCCAATTTTTACACCCAATGTCGGTCGCTTTGCGCAAGGTATGTTGGTGCATGTGCCGCTGCATTTGGATTTGTTAAATGACGGACCAGATCTTGTAGAAGTTTATCGCGTTTTACGTGATCACTATGAGGGGCAAGACATTGTGCAATTGGTGCCGTTGATTGAGAGCCAAGAGATTTCTCGTCTCGATCCGGAGCAACTTGCCGGCCACGATACGATGCGGCTTTATGTGTTTGGCACAGAAGGTGATGGCCGCGTTAATCTGACTGCTCAACTTGATAATTTGGGTAAAGGCGCTTCGGGCGCTGCCGTGCAAAATCTCGATCTCATGCTTACGACAGTTTAGTCAATCAGCCTGAAAAGATCTCAACAATTGGGCGTTTTCTTTAAGCGATACTCGCTTCTGGGAAACGCTCTTTTTGCATGTTCACCGGCAAAGCATAGCTGCCTTTAAATCCGCGCCAATGGGCAACTGCAAAACCCAATACGACGAGCGCAAAGCCCTGATGGATCAAGCCCCAACTCATCGGCACCTGTAGCAGTAGCGTGATTATGCCGAAAACAGCCTGCATTGAAATCAAGACGAACAAAACGATAGACCGTCTTGAATGGGTGGTTTGCGCATTGCCCTTAAGACATGCAATCATATGCCAGAATGCGAGACCCCAGAGGGCATAAGCACCCATTCTGTGAATAAATTGTACGGTTTTTGGTGCTTCAAACGCGCTGAGCCACCAAGGATCCATCACCCATAAATTGCCGGGGATCATGGCGCCATCCATCAAAGGCCAGGTATTATAAGCAAGACCTGCATCAAGCCCGGCGACCAATCCGCCTAAGAATATTTGTATCAAAACAGCGAGCGTCAAAAACCCTGCGAAATAGCCTGCAGACGCCGTGGGCGCTGCGTCTTTTGCGTGGGACGCAAGTCCGCGCATAACCCAGACAATAGCTGCGAAAATCACACAGGCGAGCGTTAGATGCGTTGCCAAACGGTATTGGCTCACATCAACGCGATCGACCAGCCCTGAGGAGACCATCCACCAGCCGATGAAGCCCTGCAGGCCTCCGAGGAACAACAGGCCCACAAGCGGCACACGCAAGGGTTTTTCAATGCGGCCCGCGAGCGCAAATATCAACAATGGCACACCAAATAAGACGCCCACACCACGCGCTAGGAACCTATGGGCCCATTCCCACCAATAGATAAACTTAAATTCATCCATGGACATGCCTTTATTGATCAACTGATATTCTGGGATCTGACGATAAAGCTCTAATTCTTCTTCCCATTCCTGAGCGCTTAATGGAGGAATAACACCATGAATGGGCTTCCATTCCGTAATGGACAAACCTGAATCTGTGAGCCGTGTCGCACCACCAACGATCACAAGTGCAAATATTGCCAATAACACGATGCCAAGCCAAATGCGCAGCACACCGCGATTGCTTTTTGCAGCTTCTTGCATTTCGACGAGCTGTGAATGTTCAATGGCTGTGTCAGACATTTGCGATCCTATGAGTTTGGGCGACCGGTTGATTTAAAGTCAGCGGATGTTTTGCACTTATATATACGAAACACAAGCCGAAAGGACTTGCGGCACGCGGTCGCGGTAAAAAGATCGAACTGGCGCTTTCCACTTTGCGTAAATATGGTTACAAGGCTCCGATTGACAGTAATCTGATATGTGGATCTGCTCGAAAAACCTGCCGGAAGGAAAACTAATGCCCGTTCGCGTGAAAAAATTCATCGGCATTTTTATCATGATAGTGCTTGTGATTGTCTATGCGATGACTGCCGTCACCGTTGCGACCTATCGCTTGGCTGAATCACCATGGTATATCCATATGGCATATTTCCTTGTCACTGGACTTTTGTGGGTCTTGCCGGCCATGTGGCTGATCAAATGGATGGAAACACCACCAAAATCAAAAACAACTGACGCGCAGGACTAACGAGCCTTATTGCGGGCAGATAGTTCAAATTTTATTTTTTCCTTTCAAACTTCGTTTTCCGTACTCTCAAACTTAGTCGCCGGATAACGCCTAAAATCACCATTTGTTTAACTTTTTTGCCGATCTTGAGCTCGAATTTAGTATTTTTACAGCGTGATTGGTCGAAAAATGGCAAATTTGGCATTAAATCGTAATACTTCTGGTGCAGTCTTATCACCTTATCATCCGGGCAATATTGTCAGATATCGGAAACTGCAGGATCAGATGGATAAGCAAAAAGCAGTCGGCAAAAATCGTTATGCTGTGATTCAAGATATCGATGATCTTGAAGTTGATTGGCGGCGCATTGAAGCAGAACTGCACGTATCTGTACATCAAAGTTTTAGCTGGGTTCGTGCCTGGGTTCGCAATAAGAAAGTCAATCCGCTTTTCATCGTTGGCTATGTTGGTGGTCGGGTTGAATTCATCTTGCCGCTGGAAATCTCAAAGAAATTTGGGATAACGACAGCCCAATTGATTGCAACAGAACACAGCAACCTGAATTTTGCACTTTGCTCCACATTATTCTTATCAACTTGCGGGATGGACTTTGTTGATCACCTGGAAAAGGAAATTAAATCCATTGCACCATTCATAGATGTGATTGTGATTGACCGCATGCGTATGCAGCTCAAAGATAAGCGTAATCCATTTGAACGCATCCTGACGACAAAGAACCAAAATGCATCCTTTCAGCTACCGCTATTGGACGAATTTGATGAGACCTTGGCGCAACTCAACCGCAAACGTCGACGCAAGAAATTCCGCAACACAGAAAAGCGCATCAATGCGGTAGGCGGCTATACGTATACAATTGCCAATTCGCTTGCCGAAAATGAGAAAATACTCACTGAGTTTTTCAGACAAAAATCCAAGCGTTTGAAAAGCCAGGGGCTACCAAATGTTTTTGAAGATGATCAGCTTATGGACTTCTTTAAAGAGGTTTGTTCTCTTGAAAATCATGAAATTGGTTCAATGGAGCTTCACGCGATTGTTTTAAGAGGTGAAGCCTATGACGGTCAGATCCTTGCTATTTCTGCCATCACGCCCAAACGTGACCATGCGATCTGTCAGTTCAGCTCATTCAACGAAGAGATCAATGACGAACTAGATTGCAGTCCGGGTGAATTTTTATTTTATCTCGCCATTCAAAACTTCAATCAACGCGAATTTCGAAAATTCGATTTTGGTATTGGCGATCAACCCTATAAGCGATCTTGGTGCACGGAGTGCGATGAGCATTTTGATGGGACGATAGCTTTGACTTTGTTTGGTCAGGCATATGCATATTCGCATCGTAAAAAAACTGATCTTAAGCGTTATATCAAATCATCAGATCGGCTGCACAAAATCGCCGCGAAAGTGCGATCGCTGAAAGCATAAAAAACCCGGGTTGTTTAACTAACCCGGGTAAAAATACTCTTGAAATTTTTGCTTAAGCTACAGAGCTTTCATCATGGGGATTATGGTGCGAAGGCTCAAACGAACCTTGGTTCAAATCCATTGTGATGACCTCAGGGAAACCTGCATCTACAAATTCTTGCTGGAATTCATAAAGATCCTGCTCATCCAGATGCTTTACCGAAATGATATATTCTGGTGTGCGCTCTCCAATCAAGCGCATGGCGCTTTCAACCGAAGACGGGCCGCATTCAACAATAACTGTATCGTAGCTTTGACCCAATGCCTCAATAATCATCGGGATACGGTCCACAGCGCGCATCGCGCGCTGAATGTTACCATTACCACGCGCCATGATATGGGCGTTTGACTGACGATCTGGGTGCAGTGTGTCGGCAATGGTTGTTTCGCCGCACAATAAATTGGTAATGCCGGTAATGCGAGTTGTTCCAATCGTAACACCAGATGGGCCACCATTTAGGGTGAGATCAAGCAAAACAGGTCTTAGTCCCAAACCGCTGAGCTTGCGAGCCAACATAACCGAACCAGCAACGGCCGTGTCCCCTTCGGGCGACAAACATACTGCAAACTTGGTTTTTGCAATTGCTAATTCTGAAATCACTTGATCGATCGAATAACCAAGCGCACCGCTATCTTGATGTTGAGCCGGTCCCTCTTCGCTGATCAAACTTGCGGCAAGCGGGGCATTTTCAGCCAGGTTTTGACCATTTTTAGCGTATACATATTGTGGAACATCAGCACCTGATGCAGCAGCGGCGGCAGCAATTTTACCATCAACATCCATAGATGGATCCGAACGATAAGATGGTTGCGCTGAACGTAGCGCACGACCGCTGAATAGTTCTGCAAGCATGACCCAAATCGCACTTAATATAAATGTAGCGAACATAGCCACAATGATAATGGGTAGCTTTTTCGGGAAATATGCTTCCGTCGGTTCAATTGCGCGTGAAATAATGCGCGCATCCGGTGGTACTGCACTCACATTAGCGCGAGAAGCTGATTCACGGAAACGGGACAAATATGTTTCTAGAAGCTGACGTTGTGAATTGGCTTCGCGCTCCAACGCGCGCAATTGCACTTCTTCGCCACCTGCCTGCGCTGAATTTGCCTTGATAGAATTTAAACTGCTTTGCAATTCGCGTTCACGCAAACGCGCAACAGATGCTTCATTTTCCAGGCTCGCCAACACCTTACGCGCTTCACCGCGTAATTGACGCTGGATATCAATCAGCTGCGCACGCAAAGCCTGCATACGTGGATGACCGTCTAGCAAGGTGGTTGATAAGTCTGCAATTTGTCCACGCACATCGCCTTCTGTCTCACGAAGACGCTGAACGGTTGCAGAATCAAGCACATTGGCAATGGCCTCAATATCCTGCCCGCTTTCAAGAACGCGGCGCACTGTTGTAGCGCGCGCGTCTGCGTCTACTCGCTCTGAACGAACACGAGTAAGTTCTTGTGAAATATCAGACAATTGTTGCGAGTTGAGCGTGTCGGTGTCACCAACGAGCAAAAGACCTTTTTCAGCGCGATATTCTGCTACTTTAGCCTCAGCTTGACGCACGCCTTCGCGCAATCTTTCGATTTCTGGCTCAAGCCAGGCGCTTGCAACATTATTGTCTTTGAGCTTTTCACCGGATTGAACACGCAAGAATGCATCTGCCATAGCATTTGGAACAAGGGCAGCAAGTTTTGGATCTTCAGACGAGAATTCGATCACAATCACGCGCGAGGCGGCGATTTGATAAACGTCTAAGCGCTCATAGAACTCTTTTAAGATACGTTCTTCTGCTGGGATATCAAATGGATTTGAAATCAGGCCGATACCAATGAGAATACTTTCAATGGCTGAGGCTGATTTGGGTGTATCAAATTCAGGGTAAGAGGCTAAATCCAATTGTTTGGCGACTTCCATAACCAAATTGTTTGATTTTAAGATTTCCATTTGGCTGGTAACGCCGCGCTCATCGAGCACAGCAGATTGCGGATTGCCGCCAATTTGTTGCTGGTCAGTGTAAACAGGTTCACGATTGTCAATTAGAATACGCGCTTCTGAACGATATTTCTCGTCGAGTAAATTAACGAGAAAAAACGCCAAAACCCCTGCGATCAAGACAGCGAGGACTATCTTGATCGCATTGCGTTTTACCGCAGCAAACAAGCTTCCAAGGTCAATATCTACATTCGTATCATCAGCGTGCACCTGACTCATACACTTAACTCCATATGGTAACTGAAGGCGGAGGGTAAACGAACATGGTAACTTATCGGTTAACGATGCCCCTTTTTGCATTTAAGTGGTATGGAGGCGCTAAAATGACCGAATATGTTGAGAATTTTCAACTTATCTATCGCAGTTGAAAGATTACTTGCGGAATATTTTATCTAATCTTTACCAAGCATTAACCATAAATCGACGATAAATTGGTCTCAGAGTTAACTCGTGGAGCATGGCGCCCGTGATAAGGTCCAAAATAAAATTAACGTTGATTGCAGCTTGCACTGCGTTTGCGACTGCCCTTTCCGGCTGCGCAAGTTACCAGCCTGCCCCGCGCGCTTTTCATGAAGCAACCATCCAGCCATATCGTTTGGATTCAGGTGACCGTTTACGTGTAACCGTATTTGAACAAACTGGCCTTACTGGCACCTACAGCGTTGATCAGGCAGGCTATATCTCCTTCCCATTGGTTGGCGCAATTGCTGCAAGAGGCAGAACAGCCCAAGAGCTCGAAGGCATTGTGGCTGGTGAGTTAAGAAAAGGGTTCTTACGCGATCCTGATGTATCTATTGAGATTGATCAATATCGCTCATTTTTCATTCTTGGCGAAGTTGGCCAACCGGGGCAATACGCCTATGTACCAGGCATGACGGTGCAAAATGCGATCGCTATTGCAGGCGGTTTCACCAGCCGAGCCAATCAGAAAACAACCGACATTACTCGCAAAATCAACGGTAAAATTATGACCGGCAAGGTCTCAATTTCCAGCCCGATTTTGGCGGGTGATACCATCTATATTCACGAACGCTTGTTCTAAGATTTAATGATCGCAGCACAGGCTTTGGGGACCAAATCGAACATATGACTGAGCAGCCGTTACGCATCATCCATTGTTTCCGTTCTCCAGTTGGCGGTATTTTTCGCCATGTCCGCGATTTGGTCAATTTTCACGTCGAACAGGGTCATAAAATCGGCATCCTATGCGATAGCTCTACAGGTGGAGAGCACGAGGATAAGCTGTTTGAAACAATCCTTCCCAAGCTTGAGCTTGGATTACAGCGCATTGAAATTGGTCGGGCTGTCACGCCTAAAGACCTTGTTGCTGCACGTAAAGTTTATAAAGAAATCAAAAGTTTGCAACCCGATGTTTTGCATGGACACGGCGCCAAAGGTGGCGCTTATGTTCGGCTCATGGGTTCATTCTTGCGGGGTTCCAGGTCGCGCGTAACCCGCTTTTATTCCCCCCATGGCGGTACTTTGCATTACAAATCTTCAAGCCTGCAAGGTAAAGCCTATTTCGCTGTCGAACGGTTCTTAGAACGCTGGACAGATGGTCTTGTCTTTGTCAGCGATTATGAACGGAAAACCTATTTTGAAAAGATCGGAACACCCACAACAGAATGGGATCTGGTTTACAACGGTTTGACCGAACAAGACTTTAAACCAGTTAAAAACAAAAAAGATGCGGTTGATTTTTTATATATCGGCATGATGCGGGACCTAAAGGGTCCCGATGTTTTTATTGACGCCCTGCGCGTTGCTGAACGTATTACCGGGCGGCCCTTGCATGCCCATATGGTTGGCGATGGTCCGGATAAGGACCGATATCAGTTGAAAATTCACAAAATGGGCCTGGGCGAGCGGATAAAAATGCATCCAGCCATGATGGCACGTGACGCGTTTGCACTGGCACGCAATGTCGTCATCCCGTCTCGAGCGGAAGCAATGCCCTATATCGTTTTGGAAACCGTAGCCGCAAAAAAACCTATTATCTGCACAAATGTCGGCGGCATTCCTGAAATAATGGGAGAAGATTGCGCTTCAATGGTCACACCTGGTGATGCCGATGCTCTTGGCGCTATTATGGCAAAAGCTGCGGATGAAAAGAGATGGCTTGCAACCTGTTTGCCAGATCGCGATGAATTTACCCAGCGGTTCTCGGTTCAGACGATGGCCGAAAATCTTATGGAAATTTACCGAAAAGCAGGCGAAAAAGCCGCTTAATCGGGAAAAATACGCCGTTTTGTCAAGTATTTCTTAGCTCCTTTGCGTTACCCTAGTGCTCAGTTTTGAGTACCTCCGAGTGGTTGGGAGGGTGTTTGCGTAAGGGGTGTGTATCATGAGTGATCGTATTTCGGATAAAGTTAGCCAAGCTAAGGCTGCACCGTTGGAGCCGATCGACCTTGTTCAGGATGAAAATTCGGAGAAGGATATCGTCAATGGTGTTGAGAAGAATAATCTCAATCGCCTCGCACGTCACATTGCCGAACAACTTGCGGAGGAGAACTATTCTCCTGCCATTATCCGAGGCAGCTTTCGCGTATTTGAAGCCGCTGGATTTCTCGTTGCAGGCATTGTTCCCTATTTTACCCAAGGCCACCATTTAGATGGCACATGGATGAGCCATGCCAGCGTGATTGTCGTATCAACAATGTCGCTGGCAATGGCATATTTTGCTGGTGGACTATACACAACCCAAAGCCTATCAGCGGGTTTTCGCCTATTGCCACGTGCAATGGCCATCGTGTCTTCGCTCTTTGCTCTCATGGCATTGGGTGGATATTTCATAGATTTCAAATTTCTATTTTCATGGAATTGGTTCAGTTCATGGTTTGTCGGCGCGATTGCATTTATCTGCGTGATACGTGTTATGTTTGCCATTTCGATGAAAAAATGGAACCGCAACGGCTTTATGGAACGCCGCGCGGTCATTGTTGGCGGCGCTGATGCTGCAAAGAAACTAATCCGAGACATTGAGGCCGAACCCGACAACGATATTCGTATCTGCGGTCTGTTTGATGATCGTTCTGATGATCGCTCTCCACCTGTTGTGGCAGGTTACCCAAAGCTCGGCACCGTAAAGGATGTCATTGCATTTGCCCGTATGACGCAAATTGATTTGATTATTCTGACTTTGCCGCTCTCAGCTGAAAGCCGTTGGATTGGCATGCTGAAGCACCTATGGGTACTACCGGTCGATATCCGTCTTGCTGCGCATGCAAATTCGATGAAATTCCGTCCACGTTTTTACAGCTTCATGCCAAACAGCAACATCCCGATGTTGGATCTGTTTGATAAACCAATTGCTGACTGGGATTCTGTTAGTAAGCGTTTGTTCGACCTTTTCTTCGCAGCCGTTGCATTAATGTTGTTGTGGCCAATCATGATCGGCGCAGCAATTGCTGTTAAGATGACATCCAAGGGTCCAGTTTTCTTCAAACAAAAACGCCACGGCATTAATAACGAAGAAATTCTGATCTATAAATTCCGCTCCATGTATACCGAAATGTCAGACGAAAAAGCTGCGAAACTGGTGACAAAGGACGATCCGCGTGTGACCCCGGTTGGGCGCTTTATTCGCAAGACCTCAATTGATGAATTGCCACAATTGTTTAACGTACTGATCGGCAATGTGTCCCTTGTGGGCCCTCGCCCGCATGCTGTTATTGCACAGGCACAGAACAAATATTTTGCCGATGTGGTGGATGGCTACTTTGCTCGCCATCGCGTTAAACCAGGTATTACCGGTTGGGCGCAGATTAACGGCCTTCGTGGTGAAATCACATCAGACGACAAAATCAAGCAGCGTACTGAATATGACCTTGATTATATCGAAAACTGGTCATTGTGGTTTGATTTGAAGATCTTATTCAAAACACCGTTCAGCCTCTTTAATACGGAAAATGCATATTGAGCGATCTTCCTGCCAATTATAGCCCCTATGGTACTGGTTATGTGGCGCAGCCGATTGGCGCGTCAGCCGGCATGGGTTTGCGGATTGGTCAACTGACCATATCGTCAAGGACGATCGGTAATTGGGCCATTGGCTTTTGTATGCTGACATCAGGGTTTGTGATGCGCGAACCCGCGCCTTATGAACTGTTATTATGTGTTGTTTTGGGTGTTTGGTTTTTAGCAGGTCTTAAAATTTCCCGAACGGTTGCACCGCTGCTGATACTCTGGCTTTTATATAATATTGGCGGTTTGGGTTCGATGCTCACTATGGACGCTTATGGTGATATCCCGCTTTATCTAGCCGTCACATTATTTCTTGCCCTCACCTCGGTGTTCTTTGCCGCTGTGATTGAACAAGATCATCGAAAACTCTCCATTATCTTTAAGATGTATGTTGTCTCCGCCTGTATCACCTCGCTTTTGGGGATTGGCGGATATCTTGGCATTATACCAGGCGGTGAAGTATTCACGCGTTATGGCCGCGCGATGGGCGCCTTCCAGGATCCAAACGTGTTTGGACCTTTTTTGGTTTTACCGGCGATGTATCTGCTGCACGGTCTGATCACCGGGAAACTCATCGATGCACCCTTGCGCACGGTTGGATTGCTGATCATTACACTGGGTGTATTTTTGTCATTCTCGCGTGCCGCATGGGGTCTTTATGCGATTTGCGGGCTGCTACTGGTATCACTGTTATTGGTCAAATATCGCAATGGCGGTTTCCAGCTGAAGATCTTTTTCATGTCGATGGCAGGTTTCGTGCTTTTGATTGGTGCGATTATCATTGCGCTTCAAATAGATCAAATTGCTGAATTGTTCTCAACACGCGCGCAGTTGGTTCAAGAATATGATGGCGCACGTTTAGGCCGTTTTGCCCGTCATGCGATTGGGTTTGCGATGGCAATGGAACATCCACTTGGTATTGGTCCGCTCGAATTTGGCCTGATCTTTGGTGAGGATACACACAATATGTATCTTAAATCCCTTATGGCCTATGGCTGGCTCGGGTTCATAAGCTATATGACACTCTTCTGCATGACATTTTATTTTGGTTTTAAGTATATGTTGCGCGAGCGCCCTTGGCAGAAATATTTCATGCTGGCGATGATCTTATTGTTTGGTCATGCCATTGTTGGCATCGTGATTGATAATGACCACTGGCGACATTTCTTCTTGTTATACGGGATTGTTTGGGGCTGCATCGCGCTCGAAAAGCGCTATGGTGCGCAATATAACTCAGCGTCATAAGATGTGATCACGGACCGGCAATACCCCACTTCGTGGGCCTTGCAATCACCCAAATCATCTGATCTAAACGCAACTATCGTTCCCCCTTACTCCAATTCTGGAGCATTTAATGCAGCACATAAAAGCAGTCTTGTTCGACATGGATGGTCTCATGTTGGATACCGAAACTATTTCCATGCAGTCGATGAAAAAAGCGACCCAACGCCTTGGGCTTAATGTTGAAGATCAATGGCTCTTTGATATTATTGGCATGAACCGCAAGGGGGCAGAAGCTTATATGTCTGAGCAGTTGGGGCATCCCCTGCCCGAAGGTTTGGATGATGCATTTATTGAAATTTATGCAGATCACTTATTCACCCATGGCATTGACCTTAAACCCGGTCTGACAGAACTGCTTGATTATCTGGTGGAGAATAATATTCGTCGCGCAGTAGCTACGTCCACCCGCACAGCCATGGCGCATAAGAAACTCAAGAGCTCCGGCATTTTTGACTATTTTGAAGAGATTGTCGGTGGCGATCAGATTAACAATGGCAAACCTGCACCCGATATATATTTGCGCGCTGCTGAACTGGTCGGCGTGGCTCCGGCGCATTGTCTCGCACTTGAAGACAGCGATAATGGCGCGAAAGCTGCGCATTCAGCTGAGATAAGCGTGATCGTTGTCCCTGATTTAAAGCTGCCGAAGGACGAGACCCGGCAGATGGCCACTAAAGTTGTAAAAAGCTTGCATGATGTACGTAATCTGTTTGAAACTGCGCGCTGAGAATGAAGGGGTAAGCCATGACTTTGACAATCGTTGCAAAAATCACTGCAGAAAAAGGTGAAGAGGAATTCCTCGCCAAGCA
>JAHDFS010000182.1 GCA_020628035.1 Rhizobiaceae bacterium | reverse complement strand
ATATGCTGTTTGGCGCAATTGGAGATGATTTTACCGGTTCTTCCGATCTTGGTTTAATGCTGGCTGATGGTGGCATGCGCACAGTGCAATATGTTGGAACGCCAAGTGCACCTGCCGACGCCGATGTCGAAGCGGGCATTGTAGCTCTCAAAACGCGTTCGGTTCCTGTGAAGGAAGCCATTGAGAAGTCGCTCGAAGCATATCACTGGTTAAAAGCGCAAGGCTGTCAGCAGTTCATGTTCAAATATTGCTCTACATTTGATAGCACGGCCGATGGTAATATCGGTCAGGTAATTGATGCGCTCGTCGATGAGATTGGAACGGATAAACCTGTTGTTGTGTGTCCGGTTTTTCCCGGCGCTGGTCGATCTATTTATCAAGGGCACTTATTTGTAAATGATACATTGTTATCGGAATCAGGCATGCAAAATCATCCGCTCACACCGATGACGGATCCAGATATTCGCCGCGTATTGGCGCCACAAACAGTCCGTAAAGTTGGGCATTTACCGCTTGCAGATATTTTAAAAGGTAATGCGCACACAAAATTGCTAACCGAAGCAAATGCAGGCCGTCAGCTCGTTGTGTGTGATGCTGTAAGCGAAGATAATTTATTTGATATCGCAAAAGCTGCTGCAAACTTCCCATTGATTACAGGCGGGTCAGGTATTGCGCTTGGCATTCCGGCAAATTTTGGTAAAACAGCTGCTAACGCAGCAAACTGGGCAAAAAGCAACGCGCGTGTTCTTTGCCTTTCAGGTTCATGCTCAATCGCCACACGTGGCCAGATTAAAGAACATGAAAATGTCGGTGGTTCACTTTTAAAGCTAGATGCCAATGATGTCATTTCAGGGAACATGGATGCACAAAAAGCGCTGAGCTGGGCGAAAGAGCAAACAACTCTGCCACTTATTTATTCCTCAGATGATCCTGATCAGGTGAAAGCCGTCCAAGATAAATTTGGTTTGGACGTCGCAGCATCTGCTTTTGAAAATCTTTTCAGCGAGATCGCGAATAAAGCATCCGCTTATGGATTTGGCGCAATCATCTCTGCCGGAGGTGAAACATCTGGCGCAGTCGTAGAAGCGTTAAATGCCGATGCGCTCGAAATTGGCCCAATGATTGATCCCGGTGTTCCGGCAGTTAAAGTGTCAGGCCAAGATTTGGTTCTCGCTCTCAAATCAGGAAATTTTGGTGCACCTGACTTTTTCGAAAAAGCTGCTAGAGTTCTTTCAAACTAGTTTGTTTGAAAGAGAAAAAATTGCATACAACAACATCTGAACTTGAAGTGCTGATTAAGGCAATTCAAGACTTGCCGTCCGATGGTCGAAAAATCATCGCGGTGGCTGGTGCGCCTGCATCTGGTAAATCAACAATTTCCGATGCCATCTGTGATCATTTGAACGACATCGAACCCGACTGCGCCAAGATCTTGCCGATGGATGGGTATCATTATGACGATACCTTGCTTAAAGCGCGCGGTATTCACAGCTTAAAAGGCGCCCCGCACACCTTCGATGTTTTAGGGTTTTCTCACACACTTAAACGCCTTGCGGCAAGGGATGAAGACGAGGTGGTGACACCCGTTTTTGATCGGTCAATTGAAATCGCGCGCGCAGGCGCCAATCCCATTTCTAAAGATGTCGAATATATCATTGTGGAAGGCAATTATGTTCTGGTCGATCAAAACCCTTGGTCGGAGTTAAAACCCTATTTCGATTTATCGGTTTTTGTAAGTGTGCCCGTGCCTGTATTAGAACAAAGACTGCGCCAGCGCTGGATCGATCATGGTTTGGATGAGGCAGGAATTGCCCGTAAGTTGAAAGAAGTTGATTTGCCCAATGGTGAATTTATTCGCGCCAATTCATCTTTGCCAGACATCACATTTGAAATGAAAAATTAGAGCAAGAAAACGCTTAAAATATTGCCGTTTGGTTCTTGTTCTAAAGAATTAGTAGTGATAATTCTGTGGCAAAAATTTTTCTAGGGAGCATACATGTCGAGTTTTATTCTATCCATTGACCAGGGAACAACATCCACACGGTCATTAATCTTTGATGAGAACTATAATGTAGTTTCGTCAGATCAAATGGAATTCACTCAGCATTTCCCTTCATCTGGTCTTGTCGAGCATGCGCCAGAAGAAATCTGGCAAACCGTTTTGACAACGTCTAAAAACGCCATTGCAAAAGCCGGTATCGTGCCAAGTTCCATCGCAGGTATTGGCATTACCAATCAACGCGAAACCGTTGTTGTTTGGGACAAACAAACAGGCGAACCCGTTCACAAAGCAATCGTTTGGCAAGATCGTCGGACATCTGAATTTTGCGCTGGTCTAAAAGCGGATGGTTTAGAGGAAAAGGTGACCGCAAAAACCGGTCTCCTGCTTGATCCTTATTTCTCCGGCTCTAAGATCCGCTGGATATTGGATAATGTTGAAGGCACCCGTGCTCGCGCTGAAAAAGGCGAGCTGATCTTTGGAACGATCGACACTTATTTGCTTTGGCATTTAACAGGTGGCGCGTCGCATAAAACAGATGCAACCAATGCCTGCCGCACATTGCTTTATAACATTCACGATGGTGCATGGGATGACGAGCTGTTGCAAATATTTGGCGTGCCAAAAGCAATGTTGCCTGAAGTTGAAGATACCGCTGCAGATTTTGGCATGACAGATCCGTCATTGCTTGGCGCAAGCATTCCGGTGCTTGGCATTGCTGGTGATCAGCATGCCGCCACGCTCGGTCAGGCCTGCTTTAAGCCTGGCATGGTCAAATCCACTTATGGAACCGGCTGCTTTATGATGCTCAATACGGGCGAGGTTGCTGTACCATCTAAAAACCGCATGCTGACAACGGTCGCCTATCAGCTCAACGGCAAAACGACCTATGCGCTGGAGGGTTCGATCTTTATCGCTGGTGCGGCTGTTCAATGGTTGCGCGATGGTATCAAGATCATTGAAAATGCAGCACAAACGGGCGCGTTTGCAGCTGAAGCTGATGACGGCCAAGATGTGATATTGGTGCCAGCTTTTGCCGGACTTGGTGCACCTTATTGGCAGGCGGATGTCCGCGGAGCCATGTTTGGGCTAACACGAAACACGGGTCCAAATGAAATCGCCAAAGCTGCGCTTGAAGCGGCATGCTATCAGACACGTGATTTGATTGAAGCCATGCAAGATGATTGGGGCAAAGCGCTCGATGATGTTACGCTGCGTGTTGATGGCGGCATGGTCGCAAGTGATTGGACTATGCAATTCTTGTCCGACATTTTAAATGCGCCAATTGACCGTCCAACCGTGTTGGAAACAACAGCCTTGGGAGCTGCATGGCTTGCAGGCATGCGCAGTGGCACTTGGCCGGATATGGATGAGTTTGCAAATTCATGGAAATTGCAGCAGCGTTTTGAAAGCAAAATGCCAAGCGAATTGCGAGACAAAAAATACAGCAGCTGGAAATCGGCCGTCTCGTGTTTGATCGCACGTGAAGGCAGCTAACTGCCTTCATATGATTTTATCTGTGGCGCTATAAACTAAGCCATTAAATGTATCGTGCTTTGCCCTGAATTGCGGCGAAGCGCGTGCACGTCCTGCAAGTCATCATCATTGATCCAGGCGAGCGCTTTTTCTTTATCAGGAAAGCTTAAGATCGCTGCCATATTGGGTGTTTCAATCGAGCCTTCCAGCAGCGCTACATCTTTGCTGGCAGACACAAGTGCGCCCTCGTGTTTGGCAAGCGCTTGCCCTGCGACATCGCGATATTTCGCAAGGCTATCAGGGTTGTTGATGTTGAGATGAACATAAGCGTAAATCATTTTGGTCTCCTTGTAGATTTGCGCAATTCATTAGCACTCAAATACATATGCAAAAACACGTGATATTGCCGACATAATATGCAATAATGCATGTCATGGATCTAAACTGGGAAGACTATCGCGCCGTACTTCATCTCGTCAGAGAGAAATCACTCGGCGGTGCCGCGAGAAAGTTGGAGTGCAATTACACCACCATCGCTCGACGCATAGCGCGTGCTGAAAATGCATTGAACCAAGAGTTGTTTGAGAAATTGCCGAGCGGTTACACCGCCACCGAACTAGCTTATAAAATTGCTGAACAAGCAGAAAAAATGGAAGAAGCTTCCAACCAGTTTTTGCGCTATGCATCTTCGCTGGAAGGGGAATTATCAGGATCGCTCACGATTACTTCACCGCAGCTGCTTGTAGCGTATTACCTGTCTCCGGTTCTTAAAGAATTTAATCACAAGCACCCCAATATTGAGATCAAAATCAAAGCCACCAACGAGCTGCTTAATCTTAATCAGCGCGAGGCTGATCTTGCGATCCGAATTACCAATAAACCGGATGAAAACCTTGTGGGGCAAAGATTAACCGAGCAACGAACGTCAATTTTTGCCACTGATGAAATTGCGACAAATATCGAGAATGATCCAGATATGCCGCTCAATTGGATTTGGTTTGAACATTGGGACAATGTGCCAGAAAAGGCGCTGCAATCGCGATCTGTCCCCAATCCCAAATATGTATTTGACGATATGTCTGCGGTGATTGGCGCTGCACAAGCTGGACTTGGAATTGTCAGATTGCCGTTGTTTTTAGGTCGACACACACATGGCTTGCGACAAGTGAACTTGATCGAGCCACAGCCCTATGTGGATATCTGGAGCCTAAGCCACGCGGATATGAAGGACGCGCCCAAAGTGCGGGCCTTTAAAGACATCCTCATTCCGTTCTTTAAATCCAAACGATTAGAATTCACCGCCTAGCGCAATCTAAGTTTTGTTTTTCCGCAAGTGGAAATTTCTTGGTGGAAATTTCTTGATTGCAATTTGCGCATTGAATGACATAGTGCAGTGCAAGAAAATATTTGGGAGTGAGATATGAGCTTTAATGCGGTCATCGTGGAAAAAGACGATGAAGGAAAAACATCGGCATCTGTAAAATCGATCAATGATAGTGATCTGCCAGAAGGCAATGTGACAATCGCCGTTGAATATTCAACGGTCAATTATAAAGATGGATTGTGTATTGGTCCTGGTGGCGGTCTTGTGCGTAATTATCCGCATGTGCCCGGCATTGATTTTGCAGGAACAGTCGAAGCTTCAGATGATGACCGCTATAAGCCAGGTGACAAAGTCGT
>JAHDFS010000181.1 GCA_020628035.1 Rhizobiaceae bacterium | reverse complement strand
TTGTGGAAGAAGCCAACCAATATGCCAACCAAAAATTGGGTCAGGCACGTGGTCAGGCAGCCAAAGTTCGTGAAGAAGCCGCAGGTTATAAAGACCGCGTCGTCAACGAAGCAAACGGTGAAGCACAACGCTTTATCTCAATTTACGAAGAATATGCAAAAGCGCCTGAAGTGACACGTCAGCGTCTCTATCTTGAGACAATGGAAGGTGTATTAGGCAAAGCGAATAAAGTGATCATCGAGCAAGGTGGAGATCAGCAAGGCGTTGTGCCTTATCTTCCGCTTAATGAACTTGCACGCCCAAGAACAGGAGGCAACTAATCATGTCTAGCCGTTTACCCTTCTTCTTAGGTGTTTTCGCAGTCCTTGCTGTGATTGTTTACTCATCACTCTTCGTTGTGAACGAACGCGAACAAGCCATTGTTATTCGTTTTGGTGAAATCCAAAGCGTGAAAACAGAGCCTGGTCTTTATTTCAAAGTGCCGTTCACATTCGCTGATTTTGATAGCGTTCAATATGTCGAAGACCGCACATTGCGTTTTGATCTTGAAAACATCCGTGTTCAGGTCTCAGGCGGTAAATTCTACGAGGTTGATGCATTTGTATTATATAAAATCTCGGATGCTCAGACCTTTAGACAAACCGTGTCTGGTGACGTGATCGCTGTTGAATCTCGACTAAGAACACGTTTGAACTCTGCACTTCGCACAGTTTACGGTCTTCGTGGATTTGAAGCAGCCTTGTCTGAAGAACGTGCATCTATGATGCGTGAAGTGCGTGACCAGCTTCGTCCTGAAGCACAAGCGCTTGGCGTTACAATCGATGATGTTCGTATCCGTCGTACGGATCTGACACAAGAAGTTTCGCAGCAAACATATGAGCGTATGAAAGCTGAACGTCTTGCAGAAGCTGAAGCTATTCGTGCCCGCGGTATTGAAGCTGGCCAGCGCCTAAGATCAATTGCTGATCGTCAGGTTGTGGAGCTGGTTTCTGAAGCTGAGCGTGATGCACAGATCATTCGCGGTGAAGGCGATGCCGAGCGAAATGCGATCTTTGCGGATGCATTTAACCGTGACCAAGGTTTCTTTGAATTTTACCGTTCAATGGAAGCCTATGGCAAAGCCATTGAAGCGGACGGAACAACTATGGTTCTGTCACCTGATTCTGAATTCTTCAAATTCTTTAAGAATTCTGCAGGTCAACCAGCTGCTGCACCAGCACCTGGCAACTAATAGGAGCCTACCGCCATGCATGATCTCATCGTGGCGGTAGGACTTTTTCTTGTCATTGAAGGTTTGATTTACGCAATAGCGCCAGCTTCAATGAAAAAAATGGCGCAGATTTTGCCGCAAATTCCCGATAATCAGTTAAGAAATATTGGCCTGATTGCAGTCGTGATCGGAGTTGGGCTTGTGTGGCTCATTCGCGGGTGATTAAATAGCTTATAGAGGGCGACGACGCATTTATAATGAGGAAAATTATGAAGTCTAAAGCGATACATTTGAGTGAAATTCTAAAGGTCAATGCGTTCGCAGGTTTTGTACTCGCTCTGCTTATCGTTTTCGCCAGCACCAATCTTGTCAAAGCCCAAGCACCAAATGGTCCTACGTCAGTTGCTGACCTTGCCGAAGGCTTGATGGGTGCGGTGGTCAACATTTCAACTTCCCAGTCAGTTGAAACTTCAGGGCAACGCAATACACCGCGCAATGTACCTGATGGCCAGCCATTTCAAGAGTTTTTTGACGAGTTCTTTCAAGACCGTGAAAATGGCCGCAGAACACCAAACCAGCAAGTTAGCTCCCTCGGTTCTGGCTTTGTAATTGATGCCGATGGCACCGTTGTGACCAACAATCATGTGATTGAAAACGCTGACAATATTGAAGTTATTTTCGCAGATGGTCGCCGCCTTGATGCCGTCCTTGTCGGCGCTGACCCAAAGACAGATCTCGCTGTTTTGAAAATCGAATCGGATGAACCGCTCGACTTTGTGCCAATTGGCGATTCCACCAAAATGCGCATTGGCGATTGGGTGATGGCAATCGGCAATCCATTTGGTCTTGGCGGATCTGTGTCAATCGGCATCGTGTCTGCTATCGGCCGAGATATCAATTCAGGCCCTTATGACAATTACATCCAAACAGATGCAGCGATTAACCGGGGTAACTCCGGTGGTCCCTTATTTAATATGGCAGGCGAAGTGATCGGCATTAACACAGCGATTATCTCCCCTACAGGTGGCTCAATCGGCATAGGCTTTTCCGTTCCAACCGAGCTTGCTTCAAACGTCATCAATCAATTACGTGACTTTGGCGAAACTCGACGCGGTTGGCTTGGTGTCCGTATTCAGCCTGTCACCGATGATATAGCTGAAAGCCTGGGCATGGATGAAGCCAAAGGCGCACTTGTTGCAGGTGTTATTCCTGAAGGTCCAGTTGAAGGCATTATGCAAGCCGGCGACATCATCGTAACCTTTGATGGTAAAGACGTTGGTACCGTGCGTGATCTTCCTCGCATTGTAGCTGAAAGCCCAGTGGGCAAAGAAGTCGATGTTGACATCCTGCGCAAAGGCGAAATGATGAGCATCAAAGTCACACTTGGTCGTCTGGAGGATGGAGAGCGCAAATTAGCGGCTGCTGATGGAGAACAACCAACAGTAACAGACGAAGAAGAACCTGCCGTTGTCGAACTCATGGGTATGGAACTTCGGGAACTGACGGATCCTTTACGTGAAGAATTTCAGATTGATGAAAACACCAATGGCGTTCTCATCAACGCGGTTGATGAAGGGTCAAATGCGGACAAAAAAGATGTTCAACCCGGCAATATCATTGTCGAAGTTGCGCAAGAGGCTGTCAAAACACCGCAAGATGTTGAAAAAATCATTGAAAAACTCAAATCAGATGGTCGTCGCAATGCATTCTTTATGATTGCAAATCCTATGGGCGAGCTACGATTTGTTACGATCCGAATTGAATAACCTATTCAACAAAATCTGACTTACGATAGCCCTGCAAATATAGCAGGGCTGTCAAATCTGCATGATCCATCTTTATGTCCGCTTGTTCGGCCACAGTGGGTTTGGCATGAAGTGCAACGCCAGATCCTGCAAGCTGCAACATCCCAAGATCATTCGCACCATCCCCAACAGCAATGGCATCATTTGGTGAAATGCCAAGCCGATCTGAGATTTCATTTAACGCATCAACCTTGGCCTGCTTACCCAAAATCGGATCACCAACATGGCCGGTTAAAATGCCGTCTTCTTCCAAAAGCAAATTTGAGCGATGCTCATCAAAACCGATTTCCTTTGAGATAGGTCCGGTAAATACAGTAAATCCGCCGGAAACCAGTGCACAATAACCGCCGTGCTTTTTCATAGTTGCAACAAGCGTCTTACCCCCGGACATCAAAGTGATACGATTTTTAATCACATCATCAACAACGCCAAGTGATAGACCTTTAAGCAGCCCTACCCGCTCGCGAAGCGCAAATTCAAAATCCAATTCGCCATTCATGGCACGCGCGGTAATTTCTGCCACTTTATCTTTAAGGCCAACCTCTGCTGCAAGTTCATCAATACATTCTTGCTCAATCATGGTGGAATCCATATCCGCAATCAGCAATTTCTTGCGGCGAGCTTCCGTATCCTGAATCGCAAGATCAATCGGAAGATCACCAATGACCGCCAACATCGCAGCTTTCGCCTCGGCTATATCACAACCATCGGACAAAGCGATATCGCACGCAATCCCATCTGCAAGCCAATACAATCCCGAAGCTGAAACAGCCGCGGCAGCATCTTCTCCAATCTTTGATGACAAAATTGGATTTGACGGATGGGCTATAAGCGTGGCAACGAAGGGCATGAATGAGATTCTCCAACTCGATAATAACTCAAGCATCCAAATAGCTGGCCCAACCGCAAGCGGCAAGTCCGCGCTTGCAGTTAAATTAGCGCAAATGCACAATGGCGAAATTATCAACGTGGATTCCATGCAAGTCTATGACATTTTAGACGTCATTACTGCGCGGCCATCAAGCGAAGAACTCGCAAGCGTGCCACATCATCTTTATGGCCACATCCAACCCGGAACAGAATATTCAACCGGTCACTGGTATGATGATGTCTCAGCTGTGATTTCTGAAGTTCAATCCCGTGGCAAAATCCCCGTTTTTGTGGGCGGAACAGGGCTGTATTTCAAAGCATTAAATGGCGGCCTATCCAAAATGCCGCAAATTCCAGATGATATCCGCGCAAAATGGCGCGCAAATCTGGAGCATGATGGGATCAGCATTCTTTACGCCGAACTAAAAGCGCGTGACCCAGTACTTGCCAATGAGTTTAAGCCCAATGACAAGCAACGCATTACGCGCGCTTTGGAAGTATATGACGCAACAGGCAAATCAATCCGACATTTCCAGGATGATACTGGGGCGCCATTAATTGATACGAACCAATCAAAAAAGATAATCCTGATGCCTGAGAGACCGATCCTGCACGAACGGATCAAATTGCGGTTTCACAAAATGATGGATGAAGGCGCGATCGATGAGGTCAGAAACATTTTAGCAGCTGAAGTTGATCCCAATCACACATCCATGAAAGCAATTGGCGTGCGAGAAATTGTGCGATATCTTGGTGGGGAAATCTCTCTGGACGAAGCGATTGAACTTGCGATTATTGCAACACGACAATATGCAAAACGCCAATCCACTTGGTTTCGCAACCAATTGGGATCAGATTGGACCCTGATTGTGCCCTGATCGGATTGTGATCTCTAAATTTTGATTATTTACCCAAGAGACGGTTACGCATCTCTTCCATTTCACGCTCAAGATCAGCAGCACTTCTATTATCACCTGATTCAGGAGTAATAGGTTTACGTCGAAGCGTGCTTTTCTTCTTCATGATGGAGCTGAACTTTTGCTCAGCATTAGGATCCACATCTCGCTCACTTGCGAGCATGGCACTACGAAGGGATGCATCCGCTTTTGCTGCCTGCGGTTTTCCACTAGGACCAGCCATGCCAAATTCATCTGATTGGCCAGATTGTTTTTTACCGCTTTCGGTCGAGCGCATTTTTTCAACAATGGAGCGCAAATTCAAAGAACTTGTGGTCGATTTGACACCATTCGCGCTTGGTAGCGCATAATTTGGAACGCGTTCGAAC
>JAHDFS010000180.1:3523-5185 GCA_020628035.1 Rhizobiaceae bacterium | reverse complement strand
TGCCCTCATAGATACGGCGTCTATTTTTCATTGTAAACTCGATTGATCTACCAGCCAGCTGGTGAGAATTTGTGAGAATCTAGGGTTTCGAGCGCTGTGTAGCTTATAAACCAGCATTTCACAACGTCTCGGCGTGCTGTTTTTCATATTAGTCACAAATGAAATTATTTTCATCGATTTTATGGGTTCAGGTCTTCCGTTTTGCAGGTAAAATGTCCATATAATAGTTATAAGGCTTAACCTGGATGATTAGGGAGCCAAACACGAAGGACAGGAAGACACCATGAGTGGTTTTGAAGATCGTAAAAATGCGTTTGAAAATAAGTTTGCACATGACGAAGAGCTGAAATTTAAAATCGAAGCGCGTCGCAACAAGCTTTTGGGCCTATGGGCAGCTGAGATCCTCGGCAAAGATGGCGATGCCTATGCTAAAGAGGTCATCGCATCAGATTTTGAAGAAGCTGGTGACGAAGATGTGTTCAACAAAGTTCGCGCAGATCTTGGCGATGATGTCTCAGATGATGATATTCGCGAAAAAATGGTTTGGCTTTTGGGTGTCGCTGAAGAGCAGATCACCAGTGAATAAGACAAACAAAAGTGAATAAAATAGGCAAATAAGATTTGCATATTGAACCTGCATCGGATCTGATATCTGATGCAGGTTTTTTAGTGCCTATGTTATGTGGCCCGTTTTGAGTGAAATGCGCGGAGGAGAATAAAGATGCTGACATTTGCTGATCGATTGCGAAAAGGGGAGACGGTCTATTCCGTTTGGTCTCAATTGGGATCTCGCGAGCTTATCACACAATTGGCTTTGGCTGATTTTGACGGCGTGGTGATCGATATGCAACATGGCACGCATTCTGATGATACAATTGTCACTTGTTCTGAAGCCATTATCGGCGTTGGCAAAATCCCAATCACGCGATTGCCGGTCAATCGATTTGATGCCGCCAGCCGTGCGCTAGATCTCGGATTTGAAGCGGTGATCGCGCCGATGATTAATTCAAAAGAAGATGCGGAAGAATTTGCAAGTTATATGAAATATCCGCCCATCGGTTCGCGCTCATGGGGTGCCCGACGCGCAAATCAATTGCATGGGGTGGAGGCGGGCGTTTACTTGCAGATTGCCAACGAAAAAACGCTCTCCTTCGCGATGATTGAGACCAAAGCTGCTTATGAGAATTTTGACGAAATTATTTCAGTTGATGGGATTGATGGTATCTTTGTTGGCCCGTCTGATTTCTCAATTGATTATGCAAATGGTGCTGGCGTGGATGGTGATATGCCTGAAACGCAAAAACAGCTTGAGGAGATGCCGAGGCGCGCCAAAGACGCAGGCAAACTTTCTGGTATTTTTGCTGGCACGCCCGAAACCAGCATCAAATATGCAAAATGGGGCTATAATTTCGTCAATGTCAGCTATGACATCGCTTTGATTAAGGCCGGAAGCGACGCGTTTTTGAAAGCCGCGGAATTGAAGAGTTGATCGCAAATCGCTCACAATAGCGATTTGTCGCATGGATTAGGGGTAGTTCCCATGTATGCTGAACTGATCAACAACTTTGCACCAGATCGCCATGACACTTTCATATTCTCTCGTTAGCAAGCTCGCCAGTGCGCTGTGTTTTGTCCTTTTTGCCACCCTTTTATTGGTTCCAG
>JAHDFS010000180.1:0-3423 GCA_020628035.1 Rhizobiaceae bacterium | reverse complement strand
GGTATCTGGCTCGCGATCTTGACCGAAATCAGCTTTGCCTTGGCTTATTTTAAGCTTTCCAAGCAGGTATGATTTCCAACTAGCGCTTTGCTGTCATCGCGTAATGGACATCACTGGGGTGGGAAACTTCACGCGTAACCACCACGAAATTCGACTGTTCGTAGTTTTTGCCCATGCGTGATTTAGTATCTTCCAGCATGGGGCGCGCATCTTCGAGCATATATTGGTTGTGAAAGTTGGAAATCTCGAGCGTTTGCTTTGTCTGCCCATGCGCCATGGCATCGAAATGTTTATCATCAACCAGAGCCACCACACGGCAATTGCGGATAGCCGTATCGGTCGAGCCTATGCCTTTGATTTTATTGTTGAATGATTGAGGTGCCTTGCTGCGCAAAGAATTGCCCAACACTTCTGTAAAACTCGATTGTGACTTGTTCGAATTCATCGCAAACATCATGTCTTATTCATGTTGTCTGCACGCTAACCGATCATGGTTACCAAATGGTTATTTCAATTTGGATTGGTTGAGAACACCAAGGCGACCAATATGACTTAAAGGCCTTGCATAAACTTAGCAAAGGTGAGGGAGCCTTCTGGCCAAGGTCCATGGCCTGCTGCATCGTCGATATGTCCGCGCTCACCTGCATCGATAAACATCGACCCCCAGGCACCGGCAATATCTTCAGCCTGTTCGAAGCTTGAAAACTCGTCATTTTGACTCGCGATCACCATGGATGGAAATGGCAAAGGATCGCGCGGATAGGGGCCAAATGTCATCAGATGTTTGGGTCTGATTTTGGGATTAGACACATCAGGCGGCGCCACAAAAAAACCCGCAACCACTCTGTTCTTATATTGGGGGATCGCCTGCACAGCGGTCGCAACGCCCAAAGAATGCGCAACAATGACGACAGGGCGCGTTGATTTGTTCACCTCTTCGGCCATTCGGGCTGTCCAGTCTTCAATAACCGGTTTTGACCACTCGTCCTGAACCACTCGGCGCGCCGTTTTAATGCGCGTCTCCCACCGAGATTGCCAATGATCAGGTCCGGAATTTTTATAACCGGGAACAATAAGAATATCTGCGTCAGAGGCTTTCATTTATGTCTCTTGCTGTTTGTCGACCTCTAATATACAACTAAAAGTATATTAATGTGGGGTGCACAATTTTAAATCTATTTTTCGTCGCGTCGACTTTGCTATTGGTCGGCAACGTCAATAAAAGTGACATATATCGTCAAAATGCCGATATGCCAATCATTGAATTGGCACAAAATTTTTCCTGTCAAAGAGGCAAAACTTGCGGGCGCATGCGCTCTTGTTCAGAAGCCTATTTTCACTACAAACAATGCCCGGGTCACAAAAAACGCGATGGTGATAATGATGGCATTCCATGCGAAAAACTTTGCGGTAAAACGCATGATCGTATGAAACGCCTATTAGATGCTGGATTATAATCAAGGAGGGAGGGCAGGTTTGCAGTTGAGTTGAAAACCAACTGCAAAATCTGTCAGGTTTTGTTTGGCTAATTATGCTGATGCCACATATCTGTAACAATTTCCCAACCGTCATCTTCTGGTCTTAGTACAAAGAGATAAGTTCCGGTCGCATCCAGACCAACTCTTTCAATTTCGGCATCTACTGAACCAATCATAACGGCGAGAGTTTCATCTTTGGATATAAATAGGTGGTCAATTGTATGGACAACCTTACCCTTGTTTGATGTGACAAATTCAAACAATTCACGGGGCCCTTTGAGCCCTCGGCTAACAGGTTTGCCTTGTTCAATCCAAAGTGTGTGTTCCGCATAAAGATCTACAAGTGCTTTTGCATCCAAATCGGCTGCAGCCTTATTAAATTGGTCATTGAGTGCGTTTAGACTGTCAGGTGCTAATTCACTTACTTTGTCTGCAAGCGAAATATTGATCGACAACATCAATAAAATAATTGTGGCAAGAGTTTTCATACATGTTTCCTTTATATTGTTGATCTTCTTTTAACGTGTCCACATCGGCGTCTAGTCAAAAGGTGGTGATTTCACGCGGAATTAAACTGCCGCTTTCATTCATTTCTAGATCTTCTGAGACATTTAAGCGGCGTAGGAGCCATTGATGGGAAAAGACCGCGTCATTTCACGCAAGAAACGCAGTCCATTTAAAATAGATTGAAGACTAGGGCGCGCAAATGGCACATTCGATATATCAATTAATTGCAACTGATTTCGCTCGTTAATGACAAAAAGGCCCGGTTCGGCAAAAGGTGCATCTACATTCATGCCATTTCGCGGGCCAGAAATATAAAGCCCTAATTTTTGCATTTGTTCGACAGTTAACCCATAAGCGACATCATATCTTGGGTTTATCTCTGCAAGATGCGCCATGGCTTTTTCTTTCGAATCCGCAGAAACGGCAATCACATCCACATCCAGTTCATTTAAATCATCCAAAATATTATTCAATTCAATGAGATAACGAGTACATAAAGGGCAATGTTTGCCGCGGTAAACGATAAGGAGTTTCCAAGTAAACTCACCTGATGATTTTGAAATTAGGGATTCCTGACCGTCAATGAGGTTTAGGTTTAAATCCGGAAAAGGCTCTCCGGTTGAGAGTTTTTGGCTTGTCATTTCACACCTGCTGATTTATATATTGATCGATACATAAATCAGCAACAGCAGCAGAGTCAAGGATTATATATTGATCGATACAAAAAAATTAGGACGACCTCGAAATTTTGACTATGACACAGCCCTTTTGGCAGCGATGAATGTGTTTTGGATAAAGGGATATGATGGGACGTCACTTAAGGACCTTACCAATGCGATGGGAATTAGTGGCCCAAGCATGTACGCCGCTTTTGGAGATAAGCGGGAACTGTTCCTCAAAACAATTGAACGTTATTCTGATGTTGACGGGTGCGAACCAATTGTCGTGTTCGAAGCAGAACCCGACATTCAAATAGCGCTCCGAAAGTTTTTGGAGATCATCATCAAATATGCAACCGCACATGAAAGCGGTGCTAAGGGGTGCTATCTTGCTTCCACCGTCACCACAAATATAGGCGAGGTTGAAGGCGTTGACGGTATGGTCCGAGAAGCAATTAATGATTCAGATGAGCGGTTGGCCCGCAGGTTTGATCAAGAAATTGAGAAGGGCAATCTACCCGCAAATTTTCCATCAAAAGAGCGAGCAAGTCTGCTCTATGACATTCGACAGGGATACATGTTTAGAGGCAGATCTGGTTGGACGGCAGAGCAACTCAGTACGGACTTGGACTATCGCGTTAAGATGCTGTTGGTGCCGCCCAACTGAGATTGGGATTAAGGTGCTTTTCGATAATTGGCGATACATATTAAACGCGTGCATCGCCAAATTATTTCTCAATAAAAATCAGTAATTAACTCTCGCCAAAGACGCGATTGAA
>JAHDFS010000179.1 GCA_020628035.1 Rhizobiaceae bacterium | reverse complement strand
ATTAATTTCTACAATTACACGGTACGAATCTGCCTGTTTCCAAACAATTACCTTAAATTAACCATAATATTTAATAGAAAATTTACTATAAAACCGACAAAAACACTATATATAGTATGCCAGTGCACACAAAGACACAATCGGATTAAACTAATGTTAACAAAAGGTTAACGCCGGAAATTCGCGTTAACTATTTGTTTGGATGTCTTAACGCTGGTTAATCCAATGAAATTAAGCCGAAATTAGGGCGAGAAATTCAACTTGTGTAACGGTGCGTATTATGACTGGCAAAACTGTCGCGCTTGTGTTGTCCAATTTCCGTATCCCGTTGCCACCAAATTCGATATCACACGGCAAATATATCTTTTATGCGCCGGGTCATTATTTGGGCCTGCGTGATAGCGCGCTACAGCCATTGTCCAATTCTTATGTCTGCGCTTCAACCGGGCTAAAAACTTAGCGGCATATTCGACATTTAATTTTGGATCGAGCATTGCTGAAACCGATGGAAACTCACTATGGTGATAATGATGGTTGATTTGCATGCATCCAAGGTCGATTAGCTTGATGCTGTTCTTTCTTGCATTGTTAAATAGCTTGACCGCATGCGCATTGGATTTCGCGTAAACTGCTTTTCCAGCAATGTTTAATGCATAAGGATGTAGCGTTCCGTTCTTTCCTGTTTCAGTTAAACCAACTGAATATAATATCCCTGCGGGAATATTATGTTTGTGCGCGGCTTGGATAATATAGCCTTCGCAACTCTCGCCAGCAAAGCTTGGACTTGTTAGAAAACTAGAGATAAACCCCGTCAGAATAAGTGCCTTTTTGATCCGTTTCGGATTGCGCAAGTTCATGCGCTGGAGCCAAACCATCTGCACCATTATTATTCTCTGAATTGTTATTGCGGTTATTTTCACTCTGATTTCTCATCTGCTCTTGTTCAGTATGAGATTGAAATGATTGACTATTTTGTGGGTTACCCTGTTGGTTAGACCCACGGTCAGATGTTGCCAATGTCACGTTAATCTGATCAATGCCAAAGCCTTGACCTTTAAGCGCCTTTACAATTGATGAGCTGTCTTCGCTTAACAAACGATAGGCTTCAACATTTTCAACACGAAGCTGTACCTGAAGATTATCACCGTTTAATTTCATTGTTGCTGTCACAACTCCGAGCTCGGCAGGGTTCAACTGGATCTTAAGCGTATTCAGCGCTTTGGGCTGCGCAGTCTGATGAATAGGCTCAGAACTTTGTGCGGCGGCTGCACTTGAGATCTGTTGAGATTTCAATATTGCTTGTGAGATGTTATTTGCATTGCTTGATGCATTTGTTGGCGCAATGAATGTTTTGGCTTCCAGCACTTCAACGCCGGCCATTCGATTACCGGATTTATCAGTCATTGAAATATTTGCCGCCGAACCGCGCTCATCTTTTTGGCTTGAGCCTTGATCTCTGGCACTATCGCTCATTGCTTTTTCAGCATTTACAGTTGCGGAGGTTTTCTTACCCGTAACATTCTCAAGTGAATTGTTCTGCGCGTCTTTGCGCGGGTTTACATCTTTCTCTTGGGCTGCATTGGCCAGGTTGGTGGATTTGACAATGTCATCGCTCGCCTTCGTGTCTTTCACTGAAGATTTATCCAGCTCAGACTTTTCGACCAATAGTGATTTATCATCGGGTTTTGCGTCTGCTAGTTTTGCAGTCCCGTCGGTAGAGGCAGAATTAGATTTTGTATTTTGATCGTCATTTGCTCTGCGCTGATCAGCCAAAACGGCAGCAAATGCATTTACACCTGCACCATTTGTTTCATCTTCTGTTGCATCAACGCCTTCATCAATTGCATCCAAGTCTTCATCGACGAGTAACTGATCTTCTTGATTTGAATCTTCGGACTTATCGGCATTCTTGGGCTGATAAGAATTAATCAATTCCAGCAATACCGCTTCAGCGTTTCGTACAGTTTTCGCATCCTCAGCTGTTGCGGCGTTCACCTTCACTGAATTATCTTTTGCAACAGTTTCTTCGCCCTTATCATTCTGATTGGCGACAGTTTCTGATTTGCCCTTGGATTTTTTATCGGGCAGTTCGAACTTCGCATCATTTTGATTATCGAGTTTGGAGTTCTGATCCACGCCTTTGCCTGTTTTTGACGGAACCTGTGTACTCACAAGAGCTGGGCTAATACTATTCAACTGTCTTCATCCTTACTCTCTAATGCAAGCATTGCATCAACGTCTTCAAGCGTTGTTGACCTGCCCTGCATATATTCAGCAAATTCTTCATCGCCGGGTAACTCAATCTCATCACGCCCATCTATTGGGACACCTGTTTCGATGAGCTCCTTCAAGTTCACTGATTTAAGTTCTGCAGCTTCCTGCAGCTTACGTTCCATATTGCTTTCCATGACTTGTGTGAGGCTTTTCTCGTCCGGCAAACTGAGAATTTGTTCGGCAAGCAGCATGGCTGCATCATGAAGCGGGCGATCAATGGGCGCTAAGCTACGGCGCTTGATATTGGTGATATCTTCAAGCAGTTTTTTCGTTTCACCCTTTGGCATCTCATTGATGCTGGCATAAAGGTCAGCCATCATATTGTAATAGACGTTTCGTTCGCCCTCAAATAGATGCGCCTTCTCTCTCGCTTTTACCGCCATAACATCATTGCCATTAACGACCCCAGTGCGGGCGATGCGAAGATAGATGGCTTTTTGCTGCTTAACTGGCAAATAAGCGATGACCTCATCGACGAGAGTTTCATCAATATTATCAAGGTTTTGCACGATCATCTCGATGATCAATTGAGAGAATTGCACATTGTATGGCGACTTGTTAAATCGCCGCGCATAAATATGCGCAAGGCTCAATGCTTGGTCAAATTCTGTGTGATTGATGGAAATCAAGATCGAACGGCGAAGAGCGGCTTCTTCGATCAAAGAACCTGGCGCAACCAAGCGAGCGAGATTGAAAAGCTCGACCGATTTAATATCTTTTGCCGCCGCTTTGACATTTGCAGCGATCAGTGCCACATAAGGACCAATTGCCGTATTCAGATAATCATCAACAATCTCTTCGATGGGCTTTTTCGTTGTGGGAATGAGGCCGTTTAAATAGGCGCGCATAATGCCCGTTATCTCTTCATCGAAATAACCATATTTGTCTTGCGCAACCACGAGATCCAAAGTTTTTGGATTGCCGCCGCTCATCGCATAGATCAGCGCTGCATCTACATTTCTGGGATCATCAAAATCTTCAGGTTGTGCTTCGCGTAATTTTCGGTCCACCTGCTCCAGCAAAAACCGCTGCATTTCCATGGCGGAAAAATCACCTGATACAACTGTATCCTGCACATATTGCAGCGATCTAACGAGCGTATATAAAGGTGCAGAGCTATCGAGATTTTGTGCCTGTACCGACCTCATTGGTAAAAATACACTTACACATACTGCGCCGACCAGAAGGCTTTTTGCGAATTTATGCATCACCATGACAGAACCTAACTGCCCTGAGCTTGAATAAGGATTTCAATACGTCTGTTGACTTCTGAATAGGGGTCATCTGGCGTTTTTAAACGGCGATCAGCAAATCCGGACACTTGGGTAATGCGCTCTTCCGGAATGCCGCCTCGAACGAGCATAAAGTAAGCACTATGAGCGCGTGCCATCGATAAACGCCAGTTATCATTGCCGCCCGAGGAAAATGGCCGTGAATCTGTATGGCCACGAATGGCGATGACACCTTCGCGCTCATTGAGAACTTCGCCAATCTCATCCATTAACAAGATCATTTCGCGGCGTGGGATTGCTGAGCCGACATTGAACATTCCAACATTTCGCTGATCGGTTAAAGATAAAAGCAAGCCGCCTTCTGCCGGGTAAACTTCCAAGCCTTCAGCCAGTTTGCCAAGCTTTCCACCTAATGCAGACATAATGCGTTTTTCCAACGCTTCAGCTTCTGACAGGCCCTCATCTTCAGCTTCGAGTTGAGCTAAATTAATGTCGCTGTTGTTAAGCAATTGCTTGATAAACTCTTTGCCTTCTTCAGAAAATTCCCCTTTGCCGAGTTGTTCTTCAAACTGCTTGAGGTTTTTCTCCATTTCAGCAGTTTCCATAACGGCCATTTTTGCTTCTTCATTCTTTGCCAAAAGCTCATCAAGCTTTTGCTTTTCCTGCTCTGATAAACCTTCGTTTTTAGCCTTTTTTGCAAGCTTCTGGAGCTCTTCAGCCTCTTCGCCTGATAGACGCTTTTTCATGCCCTTTTGGCGAATATCGTCGAGTTTGAGCGTGCCTTCTTTGAACAAGGTCGCAAGTTTTGTTGGATCAATTTCATCAACAGGTGTGTCACCTGGTGGCAGCGTATCAGATGTTTTACCTTCATCAGGGAGATTGCTTATATGCTGACCTTCGGTTTCAAAATCATGCATTTTACCGCCTTGCTCACCTTCATAAGGTGATAGGCCGCTTTTATTGCCTCCTGTATCATGATCGCTTAAACCCGCGCCTTTTGCGACTAAATCACCTGCGCCTGCTGTTTTACCAAAGACATCACCTGCCCCCATATCCAGTTCAGATTCGCCTGTGTTTTCAGCAAGTAGTGATTCCAACCCACCTTCTTGGGCACCTTCTGGGGATGCGCTGCTATCTGGATTTGCGGTGACTTGTTTGTTCCAAAAATCTGGATCGAACGGATCACGATAAGCCTCACCACCTGAAGCACCCGTGGCTGAACCAGAATTTTGCGCACCGCCATCACCTTTTTCTGAAATATTTGATTCTTCGGCTGCTTCCATCACAATCTCGGCCAAGACGGCGTAAGGATTTTCAAAGTAATCCGCCTCAGAATTTTCAGATTCTTCACCCGCAGTTGACGTCTCTTGATTGCCGTCAGCTTTACCGTCACCGGTTGTTTCTTCTTCGCCTTCAGACTTAGATTTTGCTGAGGTCTGCTCGCCTTCCGCAGTTTCGCCGGCTTTTTTAACCCCTTTTTCCGAAGGTTGCTGATCGGTCAATTTAATCGGGTTGAAATAACTTGCAACGGACGCTTTGGTGTCTTCATTGGCCGCGTTTACCAGCCACATCACCAAGAAAAACGCCATCATAGCCGTCACAAAGTCAGCATAAGCAATTTTCCACGCGCCACCATGGTGACCACCGCCGCCGCCTTGGACTTTTTTAACAATAATGATTTCACCTTGCCCTTGATGGGTAGATGTTTCATCAGCC